>NZ_FOTH01000007.1:0-188679 GCF_900114515.1 Pseudomonas sp. NFACC46-3 | reverse complement strand
GCCGACCGTATCAGCCGGTTTTGCGACTGCTGCGCAGCCGAGCGGGAGCAAGCTCCCTCGCCACAGGGTAGTTGTCTGGCTTGATTGCGCTGTTGATCACTCCGCCAACAACACCGCCGCATCGAAGCCCACCCGCAAATTGCCCCAATGACGGCCGCCGAAGAAGAACGGTACGTCGATCTCGGTCATGATTTCCCCGGTATCGCGCAGGTAGGTCTGCAGCAGGAAACGCTGGACGTTGCCCGCCGCACGCAGGCCGATCGGGTCGTTGAAGATTCGCTTGTTGCGGCACACCGGCAAATCCACCGCCCGGTCGCCGGTTGGCGGCTTGGAGACCCAGCTGTTATTCACCGGGCAGTAGCCCTTGCTGTCGACAATGAACGAAACCTTGCCACCCGGCGTGCTGCGGGTGAGTTTGTCGCATTCCTCCTGGCAGATCTGGGCAAAACGTTCGGTGTAGCTGGTCATGTACTGCTTGGGGTCGGTGCCGGGAATCGGTTGGTAATTCTGATCGAACAGGTTCAGGCCTTCACCTTGCAGCGCCTCCAGGCGAACCTGGAGCGTGTCGCGGCACTCGCTGGCGCGGGTGATGGCGGCGTCCAGCTTGCCGTGGCCGAGCACGAAGCGACCCAGCAGGGCCTGGACCTTTTCGGCCACGCCGGACAGGTCGCGGGTGGCCGTTGCCGAATGCTGCATGCGCTGGTCGATCAACTGGCTGTCGGCGTGGATCTGAGTGACTCGGTCGTTGATCCCCGTGTTGCTGTCGGCGAACTGCTGGATATGGGTCGCGATGTCCGCCAGCTTGCCGTTGGTGGATTCGAAATCGCCGATCATGCTCTCAAAATGGCCGGAGGCGCGCTCCACCACTTTCTGGGTTTCCCGGGCGCTATGGCTGATCTGGGTGGTCTGTTCGTGGGTGGAGCTGACTTCCTCGAGCATGGCGTCGATGTTGCGTGAGATGTCATCGGTGGCCCGGCTGACGTTTTGTGCCAGGGTCCGCACTTCATCGGCGACCACCGCGAAGCCCCGACCGCTTTCGCCGGCCCGGGCGGCTTCGATGGCGGCATTGAGGGCCAGCAGGTTGGTCTGGGCAGAGATCTGCTGGATCAACCCGACAATCGACTTGATGCTTGAGGAACGCTGGTTCAAGGCGCTCACCAGCGTGGCAAATTCACCGAGGCTGCTGGAGATTTCGCTGATGTTGCCGGTCACTTCCAGCAGCTCGGCGTAGGAGTCGCGGGCCATGCTCAGGTTCTGGGCGGTGGTGCTGGAAATGCCCTGGGTCTGGCGCGAGACTTCTTCGATGCGGCCCACGGCGGTGTTGCTCTGGTCCATGACTTCCTTGGCGAAGCGAGCCTGGTGGGTGGCACTGTCGCTGGAGTCGCTGATGTTCTTCAACGAGCGGGCCGATTCGACGGCGATGTGCACGGTCAGTGCCTGGACGTTGCTGATGATCTCCCGCTGCTTGGCCAGGAAACGGTTGCAAGTGCCGGCCAGCACGCGGATTTCGTCGTGAGTCACCAGCGGCAGGTCCTTGGACAGGTCACCTTCGCCATTGGCGATCTCTTCCAGGGCCTTGGTCATGGCGATGACGGGGCGCACGATGAGGTGACGGAAATACCAGACCATGAAGCTGATCATGCACAGCGTCAGGAACGCGCCGAAGAGCAGGGCATGGGTGAGGCTGTCAAGCCGACCCTCGATCTGCCCAAGCAAGGCGCCGTCCAACTGCGCATTGCGCAACTGCAGCACGATCTCGGCGCGGGCGCTGAGGGCCACCCAGTACAGCAAGCCACTGACCAGCACCAACAGGAAAAGGCTCGATAGTTTTTTGGTGAGGGTATCGAAAAACCGCATCTCGATAGACTCGTACAAGGCCTTTAACGTCTGCATGCCGCTGCTCCTGGGCAAAAAAATCTCTCAATGGAATACATTCGACCGCGAGCGCCAAAGCTTTAGGGGCGGATAGGGCTATTTGATATCACCCTGGAGACTCTGCTGCTCTTCAGCCTGCCATGACGATGGGATAGAGATGTCAATACCTGTTGGAGCGAATTAGACGAAAGTCGTACTAGCGCCTTGCCTGACGACTGCTACGGTTTGAAGTGCAAAACAATAAAAACAACACGGGAGGACACCTCCATGTCCACTGAAAAGCAACAGGCTGCGCGTGCCTACTGGACGGAAAACCTACGCTGGATGCTGGTCTTGCTGGCTATCTGGTTCCTGGTGTCGTTCGGCTTCGGCATTTTGCTGGTTGATGCACTCAACACCATCAGTTTCTTCGGTACACCCTTGGGGTTCTGGTTTGCCCAGCAGGGTTCCATCTACGTCTTTGTGCTCGAGATTTTCTTCTATGTCTGGAAGATGAATCAGCTTGATCGCAAATATGACGTCCACGAAGACTGAGGGCGGCGCACATGGACACAAAAACCCTGATTTATCTGGTCGTAGGCGCCTCCTTCGCGTTGTACATCGCGATTGCAATCTGGACGCGTGCCGGTTCCACCAGCGAGTACTACGTCGCCAGCAAGGGCGTGCATCCGGTACTCAACGGCATGGCCACCGGTGCTGACTGGATGTCGGCGGCTTCGTTCATCTCCATGGCCGGGATCATTGCCTTCGCCGGTTATGACGGTTCCGTCTACCTGATGGGCTGGACCGGGGGCTATGTGCTGTTGGCGATGTGCCTGGCGCCGTACCTGCGAAAATTTGGCAAGTTCACCGTACCCGAGTTCGTCGGGGCTCGTTATTACTCGCAGACGGCGCGGGTAGTGGCGGTGATCTGCGTGATCTTCATTTCCTTCACCTATGTGGCGGGACAGATGCGCGGTGTCGGGATCGTCTTTTCCCGTTACCTGGAAGTGGATATCAACGTCGGTGTCATGATCGGCATGGCCATCGTATTCTTTTATTCGGTGTTGGGCGGCATGAAGGGCATCACCTACACCCAGGTGGCGCAGTATTGCGTGATGATTTTCGCCTACATGGTGCCGGCGATTTTCATCTCGATAATGATCACCGGCAACCCAATACCGCAGTTGGGCTTTATCAGCGAAGTGGGCGGTTCGGGGCAGAGCGTGATCGAGCGGCTCAACGGCCTGGGTGCCGAGTTGGGCTTCAGCGCCTATACCGATGGCACCAAGTCGACCATGGATGTGTTCTTCATCACCATGGCGCTGATGGTCGGTACTGCGGGCCTGCCCCATGTGATCGTGCGTTTTTTTACCACGCCGACCGTACGTGATGCCCGCAAGTCAGCAGGCTACGCATTGCTGTTCATCGCCATTCTCTACACCACCGCGCCGGCCGTGGCGGCCTTCGCACGTACCAATCTGCTGACCTCCATTCCCAACGTCAGTTATGCCACCGCGCCAGCCTGGTTCAAAGCCTGGGAAAACTCCGGACTGATTGCGTGGGCGGACAAGAACAACGACGGCATCATCCAGTACAGCCCGGGTGCGGCCCTGGTCGGGGCGCCGAGTTTTACTGATGAGCGCGGGGCGCATGAGCAGCGATTGCTCAAGAACCAGCTCTCGCCAGTGGCCAACGAACTCTACGTCGATAACGACATCATGGTGTTGGCCAACCCCGAAATTGCTGGCCTGCCGGGCTGGGTGATCGCATTGATCGCTGCCGGTGGCCTGGCGGCGGCGCTTTCCACGGCTGCGGGGCTGTTGCTGGTGATCTCCACCTCGGTCTCACATGATTTGCTCAAGAGCAACATCATGCCCAGGATCAACGAGAAGCAGGAGTTGCTCGCGGCACGCATTGCCGCCGGTGTGGCGGTGCTGATTGCCGGATTGTTTGGCATTTATCCACCCGCGTTCGTCGCCCAGGTGGTTGCGTTCGCCTTCGGGTTGGCGGCGTCTTCCTTCTTTCCGGTCATTGTCATGGGGATCTTCTCCAAACGCATGAACCGCGAAGGCGCGATCGCCGGGATGATTGTCGGGCTGACCTTCACATTCACCTACATCGTCTACTTCAAGTTCATCAACCCGACGATGAACACGGCTGAACATTGGTGGCTGGGTGTTTCCCCTGAAGGTATCGGCACGTTGGGGATGGTCTTCAACTTCCTGGCCGCGGTGGTGGTGTCGCGCTTTACCGCGCCGCCACCGGAGCACATCCAGCACCTGGTCGAAGACATTCGCGTACCGAGAGGAGCCGGTGCTGCCATCGACCACTGACCACTGATCAGCCCAAGACTGGGAGAGGGAAACAAACGAGGGCGCCGGACTCATCATCCGGCGCCCTCGTTTGTGCGCAGAGTCAAGCGGGGTGATGTTAGAAAGATTTACTGGGAATCATTCTCAAAGTATATTCCCTCTCATTTCCAACCCTCTGTGAGTGCGCGTCTTGAATCGTTCCACCCCTCTCGCTAATCGCAACGTCTTCATCAAGTGTGTATTGCCGACATTGTCTTACTGCTTCATCGCAAGCCCGGTGTGGGCGCAGGCCGCTCTCGAACTGCCGGCCACGGACATCCAGGGCAGTCGCGTCACTCAGGACGAGGGCTATACGACGTCGCAAGCCAGCACGGCGAGCAAGAGCGATGTACCGATCAAGGAAGAGGCGCAATCGATCAACGTGGTGACCCAGCAGACCCTGGCCGACTATCAGGTGCGCTCGCTGGCCGATGCGATGAAGTTCGTCAGCGGCGTCAGCCAGGGCAATACCCTCGGCGGCTCGAGGGATTCGCTGGTCAAGCGCGGGTTCGGCACCAACGACGACGGCTCGATCCTGCGCGACGGCGTGCGTTCGAACCTGGGCCACAACTTCAGCGCCACCACCGACCGCGTCGAAGTGCTCAAGGGCCCGGCCTCGATGTTGTACGGCGCGCTGGAGCCCGGCGGCCTGGTCAACGTCATCAGCAAGAAACCGGAATACACGCAAAGCACCACGCTGAGCGGCTCGGCCTACAGCGAAGGCGGCGGCACCATGGCCTTGGACACCACCGGGCCATTGGGAGACACCGGCCTGGCCTATCGCTTGATTGCCGAGCGTGGTCACGAGGATTACTGGCGCAACTACGGGGTCAACGAGAGCACGCTGGTCGCGCCGTCCCTGGCTTGGACGGGGGAGCGGGCCTCGTTGAATCTCAGCTATGAGTACAACGAATATTCCAATCCCTTTGACCGGGGCACAGTGTTCCGCAATGGACATCCGGCGGACATCGATTATGACAAGCGCCTGGACGAGCCCTGGGCCAAAAGCGTGGGCATTCGCGAGACAGCGACGGCGCGTTTCGAGTATGAGCTGAGCGAGGCGTGGAAAACCCGCGTGACCTATGGCTGGAACAATGATCGGTACAGTCTTTCGATTGCGCAGCCGAGTCTGTCGAAAACCGGTGTTTTTCAGCGAGCCGCCAATGGTGCTCATTACGACGACGAAACTCGTTATGCCAGTTGGGACTTCCTGGGCAAGCAGGAATTTTTCGGGCAGCGTCATGACTTGCTGGTCGGCGTCGACAATCAAGTGTCAGATCAATTTCGCGGCAAGACCTACCGTGGCCCCGCAACGCCGGGGTTCGACATCAACGCACCGGTTTATGGCGGTCTAAGCGAGCCCAGTGTTGTCAATGCTCCCCAAAGCGACCTGCGCAACCAGTTGACCTCCAGTTCCATTTATCTCAAGGACAATTGGCATCTCGATGATCGCTGGATCCTTGTGTTCGGCGGTCGCTATCAACATTACGACCAGTACAGCGACCAGGGTTTGGGTAGCGCTTACAAGCTCAACCGGGATGATAACGGCGATGCCTTCGTGCCGTTCCTCGGCCTGGTCTACAAAGCCACGCAGGAGCTGTCGCTGTACGGTAACTACAGTCGCTCGTTCAAGCCGAACGACACGGTGGACGATAACGGCAGTACCTTCGACCCAGAGGAAGGGCGCAGCTACGAGATCGGGGCCAAATATGATCCGTTGCCAGGATTGAACATCAATCTTGCGTTGTTCGACATCGAAAAAACGAACGTCGTGACCAATAGATTGGTCGGCGAAAAAAACATCGCAGAAGCCGCCGGAAAAGTCGGCTCCCAAGGCCTGGAACTCGACATCACCGGGCGCCTTTCCGAGCGCTGGGACCTGATCGGCACCTACGCCTACACCCACACGGAGATCCTCGACGATCCGAAAAACGAAGGCCATCGTCTCGTCGACGCGCCTAAACACACTGCCAGCCTGTACCTGACCCATCACCTCAACGTTCCCGCCGAGTTCGGTGCCTGGCACGCCGGGGGCGGAGCGCGGTACGTTGGCGAACGGGCCGCCAACAACGACAACAGTTTCTGGCTCAGCAGCTACACGGTGGCCGACGCCTTCCTGCGCTGGGAGTCGCCGGTCTTGGGCCACAAGACCTCGCTGCAGTTGAATGTGGATAACCTGTTCGACAAGCAATACTATCCGTCCTCCACCGGCAGCGAGTTGCAGGTCGCGGTAGGGGAGCCGCGTACCGCACGGCTGAGTGCCAGCGTGACGTTCTGATCGCGCTCAATAAAAAATGCCCGGACCTTGGATCCGGGCATTTTTTTTCCGTCGATTCAGGCCTTGAGCCTGGGAGACTCCAAGACGGCAGATCAGGTTTGACGCCCGGAATCACCCAGGCGCCCGCGCAATGTCAGCGACGCTTGCCGAATACCGTCTTCGGCGATTTGCCGAAGAAGCGGGTAAATGCCGCACTGAAATTATTCGGAAATTTGTAGCCGACCTGATAGGCCGCCTGCGCAACCTGGCATCCGCTTTCCAGCAGGGTATAGGCCTTGCGCATGCGCATCTCATGCAGCATGCGATGGGGCGTGGAATTGAAGCGGTGATGCAGGCCTTCCTTGAGCTTGAATTCATTGAGCCCGACGGCTGCACACAGGTAGGGAATGGTCAACGGCTGGTCCATTTGTTCGATCATGATGTCCCGTGCCCGGTCGAGTTTTTCGATGTCGCTGGCGCTGAATTGCGGATTCTGGATGCAGGGGGTGGGCGGGCTTATCAGTTTCAGTTGTTCGGACAGCAGACTGAGGGTGTGGATGTGCATGTCCAGCGCGCCGGTCGCGCCTTGGTTGAGATAGCGCGCCAGGGCGGTGGCGTGGCTGGCGCTGGTGGCCGAAGTCTTTTGGAAGGCCAATTGGCGCACATTGCCGTTGCCCAGTAACTGGCGGGTGCGCTGCTCGCCGATGTATCGGTTGAGCATGCTTTCACCGATCAGCAGCCGGAGCTGGGACACCGTCGTCCCGGCCTCGTAGCAACGTTCGCCCAGGCTCAATTGAAACGAGGTGATGGTGGTATAGCCGGCACGGAATGATACCGCCGAACCGTCGGCCCCCTTGTAGCCGGAGTCGCCTTGCATGCCAAATGTGATGACCAGCATGTGGCGATTGTGAGGGCTGACGGTTTCCTCGATCAAATGACGCGTGGGGCGATAGCGCGAACGAACCACCATCAGGTCATTGTCGACCAAATAGCGCTCTGAGTAGCACTCGCCCAGTTCCCCCGGCAGTTGCTGGCGTGTCCAGCCACAGGCATCACTGCTGATCAGCCGCGAATGTGTTGGCGCTACTCGATAGGACTGGGAAATCTTCTGTAGGGCCGCCACTTTTAGGGTCCTCCTGGTTGACTCTGGCTTGCATATGGATTGATCCAGATTCCATATGAACTACATGATAACTATTCGCATTAATCAATACCATGTTTGTATCTCAACTGCTATCGCCAGAACGAGGCAGTCGCTGATTCATTGATGGGGGAGTGCGATGGTCAAGCCTGTATTGAAAGCTCGTGGTTGCGTTTGGTGCGTCGGTTGTTGCTTGGGTGTGGCCGTGAATGTGGCGGCCCAGACTGAATTGGCGCCGATCACGGTGACGGCGAACAAGATCGAACAGCCGCAAGAAGCGGTTCCCGCCAGTCTGTCGGTGTTGACGGGTGAGGACCTGCGCAATGGCGCTATCCATGACCTGCAAGACCTGGCGCGAGCCACACCCGGCTTTACCTTCCAGCCATTTGGCCAGTCGGGCACCAACCTGCCGGTGGTGCGTGGCCTGACCGCCAGCCCGACGGCGTTTTCCTCCTCGATGCTGATGCTGGTCGATGGCGTGCCGACCTTGATGGGGCAGGGCTTCGATCATGATTTGCTGGGCGTGGAACGTATCGAGATTCTGCGTGGGCCGCAGTCGACCTTGTATGGCCGCAACGCTGAAGCAGGCGTGCTGAGTATCCACACTCGCCAGCCCGATGCCCAGCCATACGCCCGGGTCGAAGCCGGTGGCGGCAGTCGCGATAGCCGGACCCTGGGCGTTGATGCCAGTACCGCGCTGGTCCCGCAGACGCTGTTCGCCGGGGTTTCCGGGCAGTGGCGGGAGCAGGACGGTTACATTGACAACGATTGGCGCGGCGGGCAGGCCGATGATCGTGAACGTCACAGCGCTCGCATGGTATTGCGCTGGACGCCCACGCTGGCCACTGACGTCAACCTGCGCTACAGCCGCCAGGATTATCGCGACGGTGGGTCCCAGTGGGGGGCGGCCGACTCATCCCCGCGCCAGGTGCGCTCCGGCACCTCGAGTTGGAACCATTCCAGCGGTCGCAGCCTGTCCGTGGACGTGCTGCATGAGTTCGACTCCGGTTTGAAGCTGCGTTCGATCACAGCCCGCAATGACTTCTATGACCGGGTGCGCCAAGACACCGATTTCCAGCCTGCCGACCTGTTTCATGTCGGTCGCGATTACCACTTCAACACCATGTCCCAGGAATTTCGCCTGGAAGGCCAATGGCGCCAGAGCCAGTGGCTGCTCGGCGTCTATGCCGATCGCGACGACCATGACCTTTCCTACGAACAGAAACTGCCCGTCGGCCTGTCCCGCACGGATGTGCAATTGGGGGGTAATACCACGGCCCTGTTCGGTCAATGGCTGATGCCCCTGGCCGAACGCTGGACCCTGACCCTCGGCGCCCGTACCGAACAGGACAAGGTGCACATCGATCCCCAAGGCGGCAGTCGTCAGAGCCAGCAGTGGCAACGCTTTACCCCGAAGGTGTCGTTGCAGTACGAGTGGCAACCGGATGCCTACCTGTACGCCAGCTATGCCGAAGGTTTCCGCGCCGGAGGTTTCAACGCCTTCGCCAGTGCCGCCGATTACCCCGGCTATGACCCGGAAAAGGCCAAGACGTATGAAGTCGGCGCCAAAGGCTGGCTGGACGACCAGCGCCTGCGTTATTCGGCCGCCCTGTATTGGATGGACGTGCGTGACATGCAGGTGCAGCAGTTGATCCAGCCGGGCCTGGTGTATATCACCAACGCGGCGTCGGCCCGCTCCACGGGGTTGGAGCTGGAAGCCGAATACCTGCTGGCCGACCACTGGACGCTGGTCGGTTCCGTGGGCCTGAACCGGACCCGTTTCGAGCGCTTCAGTGAAGGCAATAGCGATTACCAGGGCAATCGCAATCCCTATGCCCCCGACTTCACCGGCCATTTGAGCCTGCGCTACGACGCCTCCGCCGGTTGGTGGGCCCAGGCCGGCGTGGATGGGGTCGGCAAGACCTACCTGGACTCAGCGAACCGGTACAGCCGTGGAGGCTACGGGCTGATCAACCTCACTGCCGGTTATGACGTTGGCCGCTACGGAATCAGTGCCTATCTGAAGAACGCCGCTGACAAGCGTTACGACGCTGTCGGCTACCTGAGCGGCACCGCCCGAGTCTACAGCCCGCCGAGAGAAATCGGCCTGCGTGTGAGTTATGAACTGTGAGCTGCGAATGATGAACGGAATCGACCTGGCAACACCCCACCCCCTGCAACCTTACTGGGACCTGACCTTGGCCGGCGTGCGTGCCGATGTCCTGCGCATTGCCCTGGAATGGAAGTTGTTCAACCTGCTGCAAGTACCCGTCACAGCGCAGGCCATTGCCCGACAGCTGCAACTTGACCCCGTGAACACCGGTTACTGGTTGGACGCGTTGTGGAATATGGAGTTGCTGGTGCGTGACCAACAACAACCGCCGCGCTACCACAACGCCGCGGTGGCCCATGACTATTTGCGCGCCGAGGCGCCGGACTATTGCGGCGATGCGTGGACGTTCCGCCTGCGCGGGCTTCGCCATTTTGGTGGACAGTTGGGCGATCAAGTACGGGCGGGCCAGCCCAGTGGGCAGGCACCGAACGTGGCGACCACCATCGAGAACTGGACGGCCGCGGCACGTCTGCAACTGGCCCAGGAGCAACGGGCCGTCACGGTGGAGGTGGCGTTGCGCTTGATGGCAGGAATCCCCGAGTTCGCCCATGCCCGCCGATTCCTGGACCTGGGGGGCGGGCCAGGATTGGTGGCAATTGCCCTGGCCCGGGGCAACCCGCTGCTGAGCGGCGAGGTCTTCGACTTCCCCCAGACTGTCAGCGTGGCGGCGGAAAATATCAGCAAGGCCGGCCTCCAACAGCGTCTGGCAGTACGTGGTGGGGATCTGGCGAGCGATTGTATTGGTGAAGGGTATGACCTGATCTGGTGTTCCTCGGTGTTGCACTTTGTCCCTGACCTGGCGGCGAGCCTGGAGAAAATCCATGCCGCGTTGCGTCCCGGCGGCGTGCTGGTCAGCGCTCATGCCGAGGTCCCGCCCGACCCCGATCTGGCTCGGCGGGTCATGCCTTATTACCTGTCGATGCAGATGCTCGGTCGTCAGATCACCCATTCTGGCGGCCTGTCCGAGGCATTGACCCGCGCCGGGTTCGTCAATATTGACCATTACCCCGAGGTGGCCTTTGCGGTCGCGCCGGTAGCAGTACAAGTGGCGCGTCGGAGCGGTTCATGAACGGCGCAAACAACGCCCGTATGTGGCGACTCCAATGGCTGTTCGGCTGGCTCCACTTCGTCCTCGCGGTTCCCAGCATCTACCTGCTGCTGGGGCTTCCGCTGGTCATGCGCGAGCACGGCTGGTCGGGTACCGACATCGGGTTGTTCCAGCTGACGGGGCTGCCAGCGGTGTTCAAGTTCCTGTTGGCATTGCCCGTACAGCGTTATCGGTCAGTCCAAGGACACTATCGACTTTGGGCATTGGTGCTGTGCCTGTTGTTGGCGCTGCTGCTGGTGCTGGTTAGCCAGCAGGCGATTACCGCCAATCGCCTGTTTCTCTTCGGCCTGGCTTTCGTCGCCGGCGTGCTGGCGACTTGGGCCGATATCCCGGTCAATGCCCTGGCCATCAAGTTATTGCCACAGACGCAACGGTCGCGCGCTGGGGGGATCCGTTCGGCCGCGCTGTTTCTCGCCGCCATCGTGGGCGCCGGCGTCATGTTGCTGGTGCAGGCGCGCTGGGGCTGGCAGGCGCCGTTTCTGTTGATGGCCGCCGGGCTGTTGGTGGCGCTGGTCTTCCTCGTGTTATTGCATGAGGGAGAGGTCAAGGACGATGGTCTTCAAGCACCCCGGCGGTCGTCGGTCGATTGGTCGGGTTTTTTCCGGCAGCCCGGCGCACATCTCTGGATCGGGTTGTTGCTCAGCGGTTTTCCGTTCCTGGGCGCCGCGTGGCTTTACCTCAAGCCGCTGTTGCTGGACCAGGGAATGCCCGTGCAAGAGGTGGCCTGGATCGCCGGGGTCGGCGGTGGAGTGGTCGGTGTCCTGGCGAGCGTACTGGGTGCAAGGGTGGTGCAACACCTGGGTCCGGCAAGGGCGACGCCGTGGTTCATGATCGGTGCCTTGTCAGCACTGCTGGCATTGACGAGCGCTGTCTGGCTCCAGGTCTCGACCCCATGGCTGGTGGCGGCGGCCTATCTATTGGCCACGGCCATGGGGGCGGTGTCGAGCCTGATGTTCGGCCTGATGATGTTTTTCTCCCGACGCCTCCAGCAGGCCCACGACTACGGTCTCCAGGCCAGCCTGTTTGTACTTACCCGTCTCCTCGTGCCGATTGGCGCCGGAGCGGTGCTCGACCGCAGTGGCCCGGCGGCAATGCTTGCCGGACTGTGCCTGGCGATGCTTGGCGTGTGTGTCCTGGCGATGGCTGCGCGAAGCTCGATTGCCCAGGCCACGACACACGCCGGTGGCCCTGTTGGCCAGACTGCCCGAGCCAGCGACAAATGCTCCCCTCACATAAGTTCGACCCAATAGGAATGGAGTCCATGAAGGCAACCTTAGGTATCTGTTTGGTTACCCAGACGCAGCCTCTGATCGAGGATGTGGCATTTGTCGTCGAGTATCTGCAGGCCTGCTTGCAGCCCCCGGCCAATAATCCCGACTGGTCGCCTCGGCGGCTGGACTGTTGTCGGTGGTTTTTTTGGACGGGTTCGCCGTGGGACCGCCGTTGTTCGGTCTGTTCCAGCGCGGGCCTTGAGTGCCACGCACCATCGCAGTCTGATCTTTCATTACGGCGCAGGGCTGGGCCGTTGCTTGCTGGATGACGTCTTGGCCGATGAGTTGGCGGAACAGGCCGTGCAGCAGTCAGGTTCGCCATGAAAACGGAAGTTGGCGTGCCGACGATAGGCCGGGCCTGGGCGATGCTTGGCCTGAGTGTCGGTGCTAGGCTGTAGGGTGTGCCTTACAGCCAGGACGCCATGCTAGCGTGTCAGTACTGGCAACGCAGTATGCCGGTGCACAACTGGCGGCAATTTATTCGCAGTGACAATTTTCGAGACGGCTGTTTCCTCGGTCACTGCTACCGGACCTCGTCCGCTGGGGAGCAGAAAGTGGAGACAGCCTGCGGCAGTTTTTTCTTGCTGACAGCTTTGCTGGCCTGGACCGGTGAGCTCGATCCAAGCGTTGTCTAGGAGGTTGCTTTGCGCGGCACCCCGCTCAGGCATCGAGCAGTGAGTATAAATTTCCCCTTTTCAGGGCATTGAATCCCTGACACCTAGCTTTTTGCACCTATTCGACCCGTTCCAGGGTTCGCTGGAGAAGGCTGAAATAAACGTTTCAGCCTTCCCGGGGCGTTTTGTCGTATAAATGAAAACAAATTTCGCTTTCAAACAACTTTGTAACGGTTTTTCCAGCGCAGTCTTGATGCATCGCGCTTAGGCACAGCCTTTGCTAGACCTCAACAGCGAAACCCACCGAACCGTTGGATTCAGTACAGGAGTGACCACGCAGATTTAATCAGGGGGCGCACGTCATCCAGACGCAAAGGCCAGATCAGAGACCACTGCTATCGAGGTATCACGGAGAAACAGGGTTCATTAAAACAAAGCAAGGCCAGACCATTGGAATGACGAAGTGATAAGAAATGCCGTGTAGAACGCGGCTGGGAGTTGGCTATGCCCCACGCTTTTTTTAATGAAATGTACGACGCAAAGGGTGACTGCCGCCCGCATTACCAAGCCTTCTCGCGCTGGCTGGCGGACACCCCGCTTGAACTGCTTGAACAACGCCGCCGCGAAGCCGACCTGCTGTTCCATCGAGCCGGTATCACCTTCACCCTCTATGGGGACGAGCAGGGCACCGAGCGCCTGATCCCCTTCGATATCATTCCCCGCAGCATCAAGGCCAGCGAATGGCAGATGGTCGAGCGTGGCTGCATTCAGCGGGTCCAGGCCCTGAACATGTTCCTGGCCGACATCTACCATGGGCAGCACATCCTCAAGGAAGGCATCATCCCGCCCGAGCAGGTGCTCGCCAACGAGGGTTATCAGATCGCGATGCAGGGCCTGAACCTGCACCGAGGCATCTACGCCCATATCGCCGGTGTCGACCTGGTTCGCGATGGTGACGGCAGCTATTACGTGCTGGAAGACAACCTGCGCACGCCCAGCGGTGTGAGCTACATGCTCGAAGACCGCAAGATGATGATGCGCCTGTTCCCCGAGCTCTTCGCCGCCCAGCGCGTGGCCCCCATCGATCATTACCCGAACCTGCTGCTCGACACCCTCAAGAGCTCAAGCCCCCTCGAGAACCCCACCGCCGTGGTGCTGACCCCGGGGCGCTTCAACAGTGCCTATTTCGAGCACGCGTTCCTGGCCCGTGAAATGGGCGTGGAGCTGGTAGAGGGCGCAGACCTGTTCGTGCGTGACGACCATGTGTACATGCGCACCACCGCCGGCCCACGACAGGTGGACGTGATTTATCGTCGCCTTGACGATGCCTACCTCGACCCGCTGTCGTTCAACCCCGATTCGATGTTGGGCGTGCCCGGGCTGATCGCCGTGTACCGCGCGGGCAATGTGGTGCTGGCGAACGCGGTCGGCACCGGCGTGGCCGACGACAAGTCGATCTACCCCTACGTCGACGAAATGATCCGCTTCTACCTCACCGAAGAACCGATCCTGAAGAATGTGCCCACCTGGCAGTGTCGCAAGCCCCAGGACCTGTCCCATGTGCTGGCCAACCTGCCGGATCTGGTAGTCAAGGAAACCCAGGGCTCCGGCGGCTACGGCATGCTGGTCGGGCCGGCCGCCAGCGCGGCGGAGATCGAAGATTTCCGCGCGCGCCTCAAGGCTCGGCCTGAAGCCTACATCGCCCAGCCCACCTTGAGTCTGTCCACGTGTCCAACCTTCGTCGAGAGCGGCATCGCACCGCGCCACATCGACCTGCGTCCGTTCGTGCTGTCGGGCAAGGAAACGCGCCTGGTGCCTGGCGGGCTGACCCGCGTGGCGCTGCGCGAAGGCTCGCTGGTGGTGAACTCGTCCCAGGGCGGCGGCACCAAAGACACTTGGGTAGTGGAGGACTAAGACATGCTTTCAAGAACTGCTTCGGACCTCTATTGGATGTCCCGCTACCTGGAGCGCGCCGAGAACCTGGCGCGCATGCTCGAAGTCAGCTATTCGCTGTCGCTGATGCCCCAGGCCGGGCGCAGCGATGGCCATGCGGAACTGGCGATGTCGCTGCTGGCGGCCGGTACGCTGGACGACTACAACGCCCGTTATGACGCGCTCAACACCGAGCGCATGCTGCATTTCTTCGCCTTGGACGAAACCAACCCCGGCAGTATCTACAGCTGCCTGCGAGCTGCGCGGACCAATGCCCATGCCGTGCGCGGGCGCATCACCGCCGACATGTGGGAGAACATCAACGCCACCTGGCTGGAAATGCGCAACATCGCCAGCAACGGCCTGGGGCGCTACGGCATCAGCCATTTCTGCGAGTGGGTCAAGGAGCGTTCGCACCTGTTTCGTGGCGCGACGTCGGGCACCATCATGCGCAACGATGCCTACTGCTTCATTCGCCTGGGGACCTTTATCGAACGGGCCGACAACACGCTGCGGTTGCTGGACGCCCGCTATGAGATGTTCGGCGAGGAATCGGAGGAGGTCAGCGACAACTCGGCCCGTGGTTACTACCAGTGGAGTGCCTTGTTGCGCGCGTTGTCTTCGTTCGAGGCGTTCAACGAGATCTACCGCAATGCGCCCAATGCCGAGCAGGTTTCCGAGATGTTGCTGCTGCGCGCTGACGTCCCGCGCTCGCTGCATGCCTGCATCGAGGAACTGGACCACATTCTCGCCAGCCTGCCGGGCAACAACGGCCGGCCAGCGCAACGCCTGGCCGCCGAACTGAATGCACGCCTGCGTTATTCGGGGATCGATGAGATCCTGGCGTCGGGCCTGCATCAATGGCTGACCGACTTGATTGGGCAGATCCGCCACTTGGGCCAGACCGTCCATGAGTCTTACCTGGAGGTCGTATGAAACTGTCCATACGCCACGACACGACCTACAGCTACGCCGATGAAGTCTGCACCAGCATCCAGTTCCTGCGCCTGACGCCCCGGGACACTCAGCGCCAGCGTATCCTGCAATGGCACCTGGAACTGCCGCGACTGGTCCGCAGCCAGCTTGATCCCTATGGCAACATCCTGCATGTGATGACCATGGACGAGCCCCACGGTGCCTTGATCCTGACAGCTTATGGCGAGGTGGAAATCCATCAGTCCATCGCGATGGAACCGGATAACCAGTCGCCGCTACCTTTCCTGCGCACCAGTCGCCTGACCCAGGCGGATGAGACCCTCAGCGCCTTCGCCGTCGAGCAATGCGCCGGCCGGCGTGATCGTACGGCCTTGACCGATCTGATGAACGGTTTGGCGGCGCAGATGCCCTACAGCCCTGGCACGACCGCGGTCAACAGCACAGCCGCCGAGGCGTTTGCCGGTGGGACGGGGGTTTGCCAGGACCATACCCACGCGTTCCTGGCCTGCGCTCGCAGCCTGGGCATTCCTGCGCGCTATGTTTCCGGCTATTTGTGCACCGAGGATGAAAGCCACCTGGCGAGCCACGCCTGGGCGGAGGCCTGGCTGGATGATGGTTGGTACAGCTTCGACGTGACCAACCGCCTGACCCTTCCAGACCGCCACCTGAAACTGGCAGTCGGCCTGGACTACCTCGACGCCTGCCCGGTACGCGGCATGCGCCGGGGGGGCGGGGCGGAACAGATGCAGGCGCGGGTGCAGGTGAGTTCGATGGTGCAGGTGCAGCACCAATAGCCTGCGGAGCCTGGCGGCCTCATCGCGAGCAGGCTCGCTTCCACAGGAGATTGACGGTGGACGTCATTGTCGTGAACACCCGAGAATCTGTTGTGGAAGCGACCTGGTCGCGATAAGGCCGGTACTCATCGCCCCAGACCGTCTGTGGCGAGGGAGCTTGCTCCCGCTGGGCTGCGCAGCGGCCCCCAAGGTATTTTCCTGACACACCGAGTCGGCAGGTCCCGGGGCCGCTTCGCGCCCCAACGGGAGCAAGCTCCCTCGCCACAGGGTTCGGTGTCGCCCATCACTTGGTTGAACGCTCCCACAAGATCCCACCCCTCCTTGCCCTCCAAAATGAAGCTTTCATGACAAAAGTTCGGTAGCACATCGCCATTCCCGTCATGCCTGTGTGACGTGTTCAAGGGGACCTTTCAGGTCGTTTTGGAGCCGGGGCGCGAAGCCGGGAGTGAGGCGATGGGGACTATGGAACGTTATTCGAAAGTGGGCATGCAGGAGCTTGACCAGCGGCTGTCGAAGATCGTCGAGGCGGCGCGCAAGCAGCCGGTCTCGGTGTATCGCTACGGCGCGCCGTGGGTCTGGATTGTTTCCCAGGATGACTGGCAGGGCGCGCTCAAGGAAGTGTCCAGCTACATTCCGCAGGGCCATTCACTGGTTTTGCTACGCCCGCAGATCGACGACCTGCTGGATGACCATCGCGATGTGTTGCAGGGGCTGAATGCCAGCGCCCAGATGCTGATCGCACCGCAAACCGCCATGCATATCCTCCTGCTACAACTGCTCTATTCGGTGCCCAGCGAGCAGCAACTCTACGAGCAACTCAACTACAACCTGCTGTTTCGCTGGTTCGTCGGCCTGGACCTGAACCAGAAGGTCTGGAGCTTCAACGTCCTGAGCAAAGACCTCGCCACACTGCTGGGCGACGCGCGGGCAGTGCGGCTCATCCAGAAAATTATCGGTGAAGTGTTCTGTGGCGCCTTGCTGCAAATGCCGGAGTTCTCCTTGAACTTCGCGCTTTTGCACACCTGGCTGGCCCGGCACGCCACGACATCGACCGCAAGCAATTGAGCCGTACTTTGAATTCAGGGGGTGGTGTGGAGCATTTCTTCAAATCGCGGCCGGCGCTGTGGGGCTGGTTGCTGCTGGCGGTCGGGGGGCCGTCGGCAATCGCTGCAGAAGGAGGGCAGGAGGCCGAAGCGGCCCCGACGCGCCTGGTGGACGTGAACGAGTATTTCGTGCGGGGCAACACCGTGCTCGATGCCCGGGCCATCGAGGAAGCGGTGTACCCGTTCCTCGGCCCGCAAAAGGCCTTGAGCGACATCGAGGGCGCCCGGGAAGCCTTGCAGAAGGCCTATCAGGCCCGGGGTTATCAATCGGTGTTCGTCGAACTGCCAGAGCAGAAAGTCGAAGACGGCATCGTCTACCTGCAAGTCAGCGAGACCAAGATTGGCCGGGTGCGGGTGGTGGGGGCCAAGCATTATTCCCCCGTCGAAATTCGTGATGACGTGCCAGCGCTCAAGGAAGGCGAAGTGCCCGATTTCGCCCAGGTCCAGGCAGAACTGGCGCTGCTTAACAAAACCCCGGGGCGCCAGGTCATGCCGCTGGTGCGCGAAGGCCAGCGCCCCGGCACCATGGACGTGGATTTGCAAGTCGAAGACCAGGACCCCTGGCAGGCCAGCCTGGGGGTGAACAACGACTACAGCGCCGACACCGAGAAGCTGCGCACCGTCGCCAGCCTGGGCTACAACAACCTCTGGCAACTGGGCCACAGCGTTTCGCTTACCTTCTTCACCGCGCCCCAGGACACCGAGAATGCCAAGGTCTGGTCGGGCTCCTACACCGCGCCGTTGAGCGAACGCTGGAGCGTGCAGTTCTCGGGTTACCAATCCGACAGCAACGTGGCGACCGTCGGCGGTAGCAACGTATTGGGCAAAGGCCATTCCTATGGGGTGTCGGCGATCTACAGCCTGCCGTCCACGGGGGCATGGGCCAACAGCTTTTCGGTCGGGGTCGATTTCAAGGACTTCGAGGAAGAGCTGAACCTGGGCGGCGCCAGCGACAAGGCACCGCTCAAGTACGCGCCATTCACCTTCGCCTACAACGGCTTTCGCTACACCGAAACCAGCCAGTTGGGCCTTGGCCTGAGCCTGGTGGCGGGTACCCGCAGTCTGCTGGGCTACGGCAGCTCCGACGAAGAATTCGACTACAAGCGCTATCGCGCCAGCCCCAGCTTCGCCGTGCTCAAGGGCGACGGCAATTACACCTTTACCTTCGCCAATGATTGGCAGACTGCCTCCAAGGCCGCCTTCCAACTCGCCTCCGGGCCGCTGGTTTCCAACGAACAATTCTCGGCCGGTGGCGCCACCTCGGTGCGTGGCTATCTGGCCGCCGAGCGCACCGGTGATGACGGCTACCTGCTGTCCCAGGAGCTGCGCACCCCGTCCCTGGCCAAGTTTCTCGGCAGTTATGTCCAGGAGTGGCGCTTCTATGCCTTCGCCGAAGGCGCGCAGTTGTACCTGCGCGACGAACTGCCCGATCAGGAAGCCGACTACAGCCTCGCCAGCGTCGGCCTCGGCACCCGCGCGAGCCTGAGCAAATGGCTGTCCGGCAGCCTCGATTGGGGCTATCCGCTGCTCGAAGGGCCGAACACCTCGAAACAGGAATCGCGCCTGCACTTCAACCTGCAAGCGACGTTTTGAACCCAGGAGTCATGTCCATGCAACGCTTACTGTTATCCCTGTTTATCTGCCTGGGGCTGGTGCTTCCGGCGACCGCCAATGCCTGGTGGCAGGACGATTGGCACTATCGCAAACAGATTTCGGTGGACACCACCCCCCAGGGCGCCGCCATCGCCCAGGCTTTGGGACGCACGGCGTTGCTGGTGCGCCTGCACACCGGCAACTTCACCTTCGACGGGGTCAAGGAAGACGGCTCGGACCTGCGCTTCGTCAGTGCCGACGACAAGACCGTGCTCAATCACCAGATCGAAAGCTTCGACCCGCTGATGGGCATGGCGCTGATTTGGGTCGATGTGCCCAATGTGGAGGGCGGTCAGCGTCAGGACATGTGGATGTATTACGGCAACCAGAAGGCGCCAGCCACAGGCAGTGGCCAGTTGACCTTCGACCCGGATTACACCGCGTTGTATCACTTTGAAGGCGCCACCGGTGTACCGCCCCGGGATACCACGGCCTACGGCAACAATGCCCAGGGCGCAGTCGGTGTCAGCATCGACGGCGTGATCGGGCATGCCTTGCAGTTCAACGGCCAGCCGCTACTGTTGCCCGCCAGCCCTTCGTTGCAACACAGTGCCGGTGCGGCGTTCACCTTCAGTACCTGGCTGCGTCAGGACCAGGCCAGTGGCGAACAGATCATCCTGGCCCGTCGCGAAGCCACCACCAGCCTGTTGATTGGCGTGAACCAGGGTGTGCCGTTCGTTGCGATCAATGACCAGCGTGCGGTCTCGACTCAGCCGCTGAATCCTGGCCAGTGGCAGCACCTGGCGTTGACCGCCTCGGGCGACCGGGTCGTGCTCTACGTCAATGGGCGTGAAACCGCGAGCCTGGCGGTGGCGATGCCCGCGTTCAACTCGCCGATGGCCTTGGGCGCAGACGTTTCCGCCGGTGCCTTCGCGCCATTTGGTGGGGCCATGGACGAAGCGCGCCTGTCCAAGGTCGCCCGCCCGGCGCCACTGTTGTTGGCTGACGCCAATGCCCAGGGCGCCGAATCGAAACTGGTGGCCTACGGCGTCGATGAAGAGCAGTCCGGCTTCGGTTTCGGCAGCCTGGGTTTCCTGCTCAACGCCGTGCCGATGGACGCCTGGGTGATCATCGGGGTGCTGGTGCTGATGATGTTCCAGTCGTGGATCATCATGATCCGCAAGAACCGCATGGTCAGCCGTCTCAGCGCGGCCAACGAAGCCTTCCGTGAACAATTCGCCAGGATCGGCACGCGCCTGGAAATGTTCGCCGACGACCAGGACCTCGCCCAGCGCCTGCAACATTCGTCGCTGTGGCGCCTGTACCTGGTGGCCGTCAAGGAAATCCGCACCCGTCGCGAGCAAGGCGCCGACACTTCGTCGGTGTCGGCGGCCACCATCGAAGCGATCCGCTGTTCCATGGATGGCGTGCGTACCCGGGAAAACCAGCAGCTCAGCTCGAAGCTCTCGACCCTGTCCAACGCCATCGCCGGCGGCCCGTACATCGGCCTGCTTGGCACCGTGCTGGGGATCATGGTGGTGTTCCTCGGCACGGCCATGGCCGGTGACGTGAACATCAACGCCATTGCCCCGGGCATGGCCGCGGCATTGCTCGCCACAGCAATGGGGCTGTTCGTCGCGATCCCGGCACTGTTTGGCTACAACCGCCTGATCACCCGTAACAAGGAAGTCAGCGCCGACATGCGCGTGTTCGTCGACGAGTTCATCACGCGCCTGGCGGAGATGCACGGCGAAGGCCAGTCCGGTGAAGCGGCGCATCGGCGCAATCATCACGCCCCATCGTCCGTACCGGCCTGAGGAAATCGCCATGGCTAGCGTAAACGCTTCACACGATGACGACGATGACGCGGCGGTCGACAGCATCAACATCACGCCGCTGGTGGACGTGCTCATGGTGGTGCTGGTGATGTTCATCCTCACCGCCACGGCCCAGGTGTCGGGTATCCAGATCAACCTGCCCAAGGCCAGTGCCTCGGTGTCGTTGTCCGAGGCCAAGACCAAGGCGATTTCGGTGAACGACGGAGGGCAGGTGTTCCTCGATGCCTACCCGGTGACCCTGGCCGAGCTGGAAGAGCGCCTGCGCATCGAGAAGGCCCAGAGCCCGGACTTCCCGATCATCGTGCGCGGCGACGCCACGGTGCAGTACCAGAAAGTCATCGAAGTGCTGGATCTGTTGCGGCGTCTGGAACTGTCCCAGGTCGGTCTGGTGACCGGCAAACCGAGCCAGGGCTGACCATGACCGCCAGACTTCCCATCGATCCGCCCCCGGTGAAGACCTCGCCGCTGCGCCTGCTCAAGTGGGCCGCCGGCCTGGTGCTCGTCGCCGTCGCGGCCTGGCTGCTGTGGCAGTGGGCCAACGACATGAGTGGCGTGCGCCGTGAAGCACCGAAGGTGCCGACCATCATCCCGTTGCCGCCTCCGCCCCCACCACCGCCGGAGAAACCCAAGGAGCCGGAGCCTCAGGTCGAGGAGAAGGTGGTCGAGCCAGAGCCGACTCCGGAGCCCGAAGAGGTCAAGCCCGAGGAAGAGGCGCCGCCGTCGCCAGTCGATGACCTGGCGAATCCGATGCAGATGGACGGCGATGCCCAGTCCGGCAATGACGCCTTCAACATCGGTGCCGGCAAGGGCGGTGGCATGGCCGGGGCAGGGGGCGGACGCCTCGGCAATGGCACTTACAGCCAGTTCCTGGCGTTCACCTTCCAGCGCTTGCTGCGGGAAAACCCTGACCTGCGCAGTCTGGCGTTCTCGCTGCAGGCCGATGTCTGGCTCAGTGCCGTGGGCGAAATCACTCGGGTCGAGCTGGTCAAGTCCAGCGGCAACCCGCAGGTGGACGAACAAGTGATTTCCGCCCTGCGTGCCGCACCCCATTTGAGTGAACGGCCACCGGCCTCCCTGACTTTACCCGTGCGCCTGTCCTTGCAGGGACGGCGGCCGGGTTAACCGACTATTTGAAAGTTTGCCAACAGGAGTTGTGTGCAGATGATTTCCAATGTGAATCGATTATCGTGGGCGATCGGCCTGGTGGTCCTGAGCCTGGCCGGGCACGCGGCCGCCGCCCCGGCGCCTTCGGAAAACGCCACGATCAATCTGATCCGCCTGCTGGTGCAGCAGGGCGTGTTGAAACAGGATCAGGCCGATGGCTTGATCGCCCAGGCTGAACGGGAAGCCGTGCAGGCCCGCCAAGCCGCCACGGCAGTCGCCGCGACGCCGGCCGGTGCGCCGGGGGACGTGCGGGTGCAATACGTGCCGAACATTGTGCGTGAGCAGATTCGCGACCAGGTCAAGGCTGAAGTCATGGCCACCGCCAAGCAGGAAAACTGGGCCCAACCCAATACTTTCCCGGACTGGGTCTCGCGCATCAGTTTTGACGGCGACATTCGCCTGCGGGATGAGTCGCGCTATTACTCGGGCACCAACAGCAACGAAATCGTCGACTTCGCCCGGCTCAATGACAAGGGGCCCTACGACGTCAACCCCAACAGCAGCTCCAGCCTGCCGCCGTTGCTCAACACCCGTGAAGACCGCGAGAACCTGTTCCGCCTGCGCGCACGTCTTGGCATGAAGGCCGTGATTGCCCCGCAATGGACGGCGGGCATCCGCATCGGCACCGGCTCGGACAACAACCCGGTGTCCACCACTCAGACCCTCGGTGGTGGCTTTGGCAAGAAAGACATCTGGCTCGACCAGGGCTACCTGACCTGGAAGCCTTCGGACGAATTGACCCTCACCGGCGGGCGTTTCGCCAACCCGTTTTTCTCCACCGACCTGTTGTATTCCGGTGACCTGAACTTCGACGGTGTGGCGGCGAACTTCAACCACAAGCTCAATCAGGACTGGGGCGTGTTCGGTACCGTTGGCGCGTTCCCGGTGGAGTACACCAACGACACCAGCACCAGCAATGGCAGCGACAAGGAAGAGAGCGACAACAAGTGGCTGTACGGTGCGCAACTGGGGGCCAACTGGGCCATCAACGACAGCAACCGGATCAAGGGCGCGTTGGCCTATTACCGCTTCGACGACATCGAAGGCCAGCGTTCTTCGCCGTGCCAGCCCTGGGCCGGTGATCCAGGCTGCGACAGCGACGGTTCACGCGTTGCGTTCATGCAAAAGGGCAACACCGTGTTCCTGTTGCGTGACATCACGCCCAATCCCCTCAACCCGTCCACCACGCCACAGCCGCAATACGTCGGCCTGGCCTCGGAATTCAACCTGCTGGACCTGAATCTGGCCTTGGACACCGATCTTCCCGAAGACCTGAAACTGCGCAGCCAGGCCCACTACGTCCACAACTTGGGCTACGACGAAGGCGAGATGCGCAAGCGCTCCGAGGGGCAGTTCGCCAACAACCTGGACAGCAATGGCGAGGTGGAAAGCGGCGCCAACGCCTGGATGCTCCAGTTCACCCTTGGCAACTCCCTGGAGCTCAAGCGCGAGGGCGACTGGAACCTGTTCGCCGGCTACAAGTACATCCAGCCCGATGCCTTGCCGGACGGCTTCAACGATTCGTCATTCCATCTGGGTGGCACCAACGCCAAGGGTTATTTCCTGGGTGGCAACTATGGCCTGGCGAGCAACGTCTTCGCCACCGGTCGCTGGTTGAGTTCCGAAGCAGTGTACGGCGCGCCGTACGACATCGATGTCTTGCAGCTTGAAATCAACACGCGCTTCTAAGCGCAGGGAGGCCTCATGAAAAGGCGAGCCAAATACCCATGCCCGGCCGCGTTATTGGTGCTGGGCCTGCTGCTCAGTGGCGTGGCTCATGGCGAAGGCCTGGAAGAGCGGCTGCGGGCACAACTGCGCAGCACCACCGCCCAGTTGCAGGCCCTGCAAAGCGAGCAGGCCCAGGCCAGCGCCGCTCGCCAGGCTGCCGAGAGCCAGGCCAGAGAAGCCCAGGCGCAGATCAAGCAATTGACCGCACAACTGACCAAGGCCCAGGGCCTGAATGAGCAACTGGCTGGGCATCAGCAAAACCTGCAAAGCCAGGCCCAGGCCCAGGTGGCGGCCAGCAACGAGCAAATTGGCAAGTTCAAGAAAGCCTACGACGAGCTGCTGGTCCTGGCTCGCGGCAAAGAGGCCGAGCGCGCTCGCCTGGAGGCGCAATTGACCGAGCGTGACACACAAGTGCAGCAATGTTCGGTCAAGAATCAGCAAATGTACGAAGTCGCCAAGGCGCTGCTGCATGCCTACGAAACCATTGATGTGACCGACATCGTGAAGATCCGCCAGCCGTTCGCGGCCAAGGCCCGGGTACGTTTCGAAGAGCTGGCCCAGGGGTTTGGCGATGATCTCTACAAGAACCGTTTCGATGCCCCCCAGGCCTCGATCACTCACTGAACAGAACAAGGAAGAAGCGAACATGACCTCAATGATTGAATACGTTGGTGCAAAATCCCTGACCGAGTGGTTGCAGGCCGCGGGCTATCGGGTCAATGAAACCGAGCAGAACGGTATCGTGCAGCTGCTCAGTGCCAGCCAGGGCATCGGCTTCGCGGTGCGTTTGGGTAATCCTGCGCCGACAGCTGGCCAGTACCTGGACTTCACGTTCAGTTGTGCCTTGCGGGTACAGGGCGAGTTGCCAGTTGGGTTGGTGGCGTTGTGGAACGCCTCGCGCCGCTTTGCCCGGTTGTCGCTGCAAGGCGAATTCCTGGTGATGGAAATGGACGTCGTGGTTGCGGCGGGCGTGAGTGCCGATCATCTGCGCAGCCACCTGGAACTGTGGGACCGCCTGTTGCAGGAGTTCATTGTCTACCTGCGTGAGTACAGCCAGAACGCGGCGCACCTGCAAACCCCGGCCGAGCCAGTCGAAGCGCCATCGGAGGAGGCCGTCGCATCGTGAAAAAGCCGACCTTCGTCATCAGCGCCGCCGCGCTGGGGCTGATCGCCGTGGCGCTGGTGCTGGGCCTGCGGCCGGGCAGCGATCCGGTCGCCGCGGTACAGACCGCCAGCGTTGTTTCGGCCGACTCGCCGAGCTTGGCCCGACTGGGCAACCAGCAGGTCAGCCCCGAAGAGCTCAAGACCTTGCTGGCCGCACTGGCCCCGGAGGTTCGCCAGCAAATGCGTGGCAATCGCGCTGCACTGGAAGGCTGGATCCGTGCGCGCCTGGCGGAAAAGGCCGTGTTGGAGCAGGCCGACGCCCAGGGTTGGCGCGAGCGGCCCGAGGTGCAGCGGCAGACGCGAGCGGCGGCTGAGCAAATTGTGTTTCGCGACTACATGCAGTCGGTCAGCCAGGTGCCGGCCGGGTATCCCAGTGACGAAGAACTGAAGCAGGCTTACGACGCCGGGAAAGCCAACTGGACCGCACCGGCGTTGTACCGCGTCAGCCAGATTTTCCTGGCAGCCACCGAGCGGCAAACCGTAGAGGCGGTGCGCCGGCAAGCGTCGGAACTGAGTAAAAAGGCCCAGGCGTCACCCGCCGAGTTTGCCGCCCTGGCCAGCCGTTTCTCTCAGGACCGCACCAGTGCCGAACGCGGCGGCGACAGTGGTTTCCAGCCGTTGCAGCAACTGGTCCCGCCGGTGCGTGAGGCGGTGGCACGCTTGAAGGTCGGCGCGGTATCGGACCCGGTGCAGAGCCCGGCAGGGTTCCATGTCATCAAGCTCACCGATCAACAGCCGGCCCGGGAAGCGACCTTGGAGGAAGTCCGCGAACGCCTGACCCAGGCCTTGCGCGCCCAGCGCCAGGAACAGATCGCCAAGGCCTACCTGGACGGTATGCTCGACACGGCCACATTGAGCATCGATGGCGCGCAGTTGAGCAAGGTGCTGGAGGAGGGGCTTTAGACCAGTACTTTGTTTGATGTGAACACCTTTGTGGCAAGAGGATTTCTTTGTGGCGAGGGGATTTATCCCCGTTGGGCTGCGTAGCAGCCCCTATCAATATCCCAGTGTCAGACCTGATGGATTTAAAGCCAAGGGGGCCGCTTCGCGACCCACGGGGATAAATCCCCTCGCCACTTCGTACAACCGACAGGGAGTCACCCATGACCTTCACCGAGCCCGCAGGACGCCAGGCTGTCACCGCATACCGCACGCCGTTGCGTGTCCCCGATCCCTGGCTGACATTGGCCGGCGGTATTGAACCGCAGGTGGCGCAGTGTTTCCTGGTCAGTGCCCGTTGCGGCTGCTTCATGCAAGCGGCCCGTAGCCTCAACGTCAAGGCAACCTTTCTGCGCAAGCAGTTGGCGCAGTTGGAGACGCGGCTGCAACGCTCGTTGTTCAGCTTCCAGGGCAGCGCCTTGACCCTCACTCGCGAAGGCCGGCAGTTGCAGGCGCGATTGATTACTCTGGCCCACGAAAGCGCGCCACCGTTGAACGAACAACCCATGATTCGCCTCGCCGTGGCCGAGTCGATTCTGCATGACATCCTGGGACGCGACTTGATCTCGTTGCTACGGCGCAATGCCCGCGTGCGACTGCAGATCATTACCCTGGACAGTGACCTGGCGCTGCAAGCGGTCAGCGCCGACCTGGTGCTGTGGTTGAGCGAGGCCCACACGTTGGGGCAGGGGCCGAGTTTCGCCACGTTGCCTGCGGATCGCCTGGCGCGGCTGGACTATGTGCCGCACATTGCCAAGCGCTACTCCCGATCGGCCACGCGCCCGGACTGCCTGGACGACCTGAACGATTACATGCTGGTGCAATGGCAGGCGGACCGACACGTAGACGGCTTCGCCCCGTGGAACGCCCTGATAGAACAACGCCGGGCCGGTGTGGTGCAGGTGCAATCCTACGAACTGATGCTGGAAATGATTCGCTGCAGCGCCTGCATCGGCCTGTTGCCGCAGTACATGAGCCGTTTCGACCGAGGCCTGGTGGCATTGCCGCAAGTGTTCGGCTTGTCGATGCAGCGGCACTTGTGGATGGCCGTCAGTGTCCAGGCCGAAGGCTCGCCAGAGGTGCAGATGCTTCGTGAGCTGATCCATCACACGCTGGATGAGCGCCGGGATTGGTTCCAGGCATAATCGAAAAAAGGTGTCTCGCCCTTGTGGGCGCGAGCTTGCTCGCGATAGCGGCGTCCAACTGAACCACCGCTCCCACAGGTTCCCCGTAGTGCCTGGTGCGGCTTATAGTGATCGGCCTTGTACCGTCTCCAGGGAGGAGCCGCATGTCCGAATCATCGATCACCCTCGTACGCTTCACTGAAACCCACATCGCCGGTGTCACCGCGCTCTACAACGATCCGGCGGTGACTCGCCAGGTGCTGCAGATGCCTTTCCAGTCCACCGAAGTCTGGCGCAAGCGCCTGGCAATGGACGACGAGCGTTTATTGAAACTGGTGGCCCTGCACGAGGGTGAAGTCATCGGCAACCTGGGGCTGGAGCAGTTTTCCCGCGTGCGTCGTGCCCATTGCGGCAGCCTCGGCATGGGCGTGGCGGTCGCCTGGCAGGGCAAGGGTGTGGGCTCGATGTTGCTGGCCGCCGCGTTGGATGTCGCGGACAACTGGATGAACCTGCGGCGGGTCGAGTTGACGGTGTACGCCGACAACGAAGCGGCCATCGGGCTGTACCGCAAGTTTGGCTTCGAAACCGAAGGCCTGATGCGCGACTACGCCGTGCGTGACGGACGCTGGGTGGACACCCTGGCCATGGCACGGTTGCGCTGAAGGGCCCAGCTCGCAGGCAAAGAGGGCTTTTACGTACGCCAACGTCTTGAACCTGTCATCATCGCTCTTCGCAGTACTCCCTTAATCGAGGACCGGCCCATGGACGATGTACAGCAATTGGGCGAGATGCTTCGTCACTACGCCGACAGCGAAGCGCACAAGAAACAATTGCACCAGGCCCAGTCGACGGTTTGGGCAGAGCAGATCAAGGCGTTGTATGGGCAAATCGAGCAATGGCTGGCGCCTGTCATGGCGCTCGGTCTGCTGGAACTGAGCCGTGAGACGTATGTGGCGCACGGGCCGAGTGAGCCGGTAGAGACGTCCGGTTTCAAGACTGAAAAACTGACCTTGACCATTACCGGTAGGCCGGTGGAATTCGTACCGGAGGTGATGGGCGTAGGTGGGTTGATTTCATTGTCGATCATTGGCCTGGCCGCGACCCGTCACGGCAGTATTTCCCTGGTTTGCCAACCACCATCGGTGCAATGGCAATGGCGCCGGACCAACGGGTTGAAGGACCCCGACACGTTTGCCTTCGATGCCAACTTCCTCGCACAACAGTTGCAGAGCCTGATACCGCGCGAGCGCGGCTGAATCACGCATTCTTTTCAGAGCAGGCAAAAACCTGTCCATTGGCTATACCTGTAGTTCCGGCCCCGCCTCGTGTGGCTTACAGGAGTGACAGCATGAAGTTTTCGTCGATGATCGGCACTGTTTGCATTGCCTCGCTCGCCTTGGCGGGTTGCTCCAGCAAAGTCACACAGCCGGATGAGTACTCCGGGTTCCTGGGGGATTACAGTCGGCTCAAGGAAGAAAAGTCGCCGTCGGGGGCCGAGGTGATGCGTTGGGTCGATCCGAAGATCGACCCAGGCAAGTACACCAGTCTCTATATCGAGCCGACACAGCTTTACCCCAAGCCGCAGCCGACCGAGAAGATCCCTCAGGCGACGCTGTCGGGTATCACCGCCTACTACGATCAGGCCCTCAAGCGGGAAGCAGGAAAATCCTTGCCCCTGGCGACAGCGCCTGGGCCGGGTGTATTGGTGATGCGCGCGGCCATCACGGCTGTCGGCAGCAAGACCGAAGGCTTGAAACCGTATGAGGTGATCCCGATTGCGCTGGTGGCGGCCGCTGTGAGCACGGCAAGCGGCATTCGCGACCAGGAAACCACCCTGGGCACCGAAGCGGTTTTTCTTGACGGTGGCAACAACGCGGTGGTCGCCCAGGTGGTGCGCAAAGGCACGGGCAAGCCGTTGTCCAACGAGTCCCAGGTGATGAAGCCCGATGACGTCAAAGGGGTCATCGATGGCTGGGCGTCGGATTTGCATCAGTCGTTTCTGAAATTCAAGGCTGAATAGCCACCGCCGCAACCTCACGCGCCGGCGTCCAAACCACGACTTTTTATGTCCAACCATAGGTCGCGCAAGCATTTCGTGGTTAACTCCGGCCTTCACCTTTTTCAAACCTGTCAGAAGGAATCCGTTCATGGCTCAAGTCACCCTCAAAGGCAACCCGGTCCAAGTCAACGGCCAGTTGCCACAAGCCGGTAGCAAGGCGCCAGCCTTTTCCCTGGTTGCCGGCAATCTGTCGGACGTTTCCCTGAAGGACTTCGCCGGCAAGCGTAAAGTGCTGAACATTTTCCCAAGTGTCGACACGCCGACCTGCGCCACCTCCGTGCGCAAGTTCAATGCCCAGGCCAACGGCCTGACCAACACTGTGGTGCTCTGCATCTCCGCCGATCTGCCGTTTGCCCAGGCGCGTTTCTGCGGCGCCGAAGGCCTGGAAAATGTCCAGAACCTGTCGACCCTGCGCGGTACCGAGTTCATCCAGGACTACGGCGTGGCGATCGCCGATGGCCCACTGAAAGGCCTGACCGCCCGTGCCGTGGTGGTGCTGGACGAAAACGACACCGTGCTGCACAGCGAACTGGTCAAGGAAATCGGTGAAGAGCCGAACTACGACGCTGCGCTGGCCGTTCTGAAATAAGGTATTTATTACAATTGTTAACGGCCTGGCCCTGTCCAGGCCGTTTTCTTTTGTGCTTCAACGTCTTAGCTGACTATTCGAAAGGTAAGCCCAACGTAAATTGCCGGTAAAGGCGCTTTGCTAAACACCCGCCAGTGCTTATCGTTCAGCCTCCCGTAAAAGAAGTCCACGCGTCCAATGGTTGATCACTCCATGCAATCCTCTGTTTCCCGCAATTCCCGTCGCTGGCTGTTCGGCCTGTTCATCGTATTGGTCGTCGCGGCGCTGACCTGGAAGTTCTGGCCCAGTGGCTCGGCGCAGAAGCCTGGGGCAGGGGATAAGGCCGCGGCGGGGCACATGGGGCGCTCGGGTGGCATGCGGCCAGGGTTCGGTGGGGCGACGGGGCCGATTCCGGTACGGGTGGCGCCGGCGGTGACCGGGGATTTCCCTCTGTACTTCAAGGCGCTGGGCACGGTCACCGCGCTCAATACCATCAACGTGCGCAGCCGCGTGGGGGGCGAACTGGTCAAGATCGCCTTCGAAGAGGGGCAGATGGTCAAGGCCGGGGACTTGTTGGCCGAGATCGACCCGCGTCCGTACCAGAACGCCTTGCTCCAGGCCGAAGGCACGTTGTTGCAGAACCAGGCCCAGCTGAAAAATGCCCAGGTAGACTTTGAGCGCTATCGCGGCCTGTACGCCGAAGACAGCATTGCCAAGCAAACCCTCGACACCGCCGCGGCGCTGGTGGGCCAGTACCAGGGCACGGTCAAGACCAACCAGGCGGCGGTCAACGACGCCAAGCTCAACCTAGAATTCACCAAGATCCGCGCGCCCATCTCCGGGCGGGTCGGTTTGCGGCAACTGGATATCGGCAACCTGGTGGCGGCCAACGACACCACGGCCCTGGCAGTCATCACCCAGACCCAACCCATCAGCGTCGTGTTCACCTTGCCGGAAAACAACCTCGACACGGTGCTCGCCCGTTATCGCAGCGGGGCGAAACTGCCCGTCGAGGCCTGGGACCGGGGCGATGTGAAGCTGCAGGCCAGCGGCGTGCTGCAAAGCCTGGACAACCAGATCGATGTCACCACTGGCACCTTGAAATTCAAGGCCCGCTACGAGAACCGCGACCAGTCGCTGTTTCCCAATCAGTTCGTCAATGTCCGCCTGCTGGCCGACACCCTCAAAGGCGTGACCCTGGCGCCGACGGCGGCCATTCAGTTCGGCACCAATGGCACCTTCGTCTATGCCCTGGAGGGCGACAAGAAGGTCACCATCAAAAAGCTGAAGATCGGCGCCAGCGACGGTACGAATACCGTGGTCACCGAAGGCCTGGCCGCCGGTGACCGGGTGGTGCTCGAAGGCACCGATCGCTTGAAGGAAGGCAGTGAAGTGGAAGTGGTCAGCGACAGCCAGGAAGTGCCCACCACGCCGACCGAGCACCTGCAGGGCAAGTCCGCAGCGGTGCCCCCAGAGCCGGTTGCGGCCGACAAGGCGAAAAAGGGCGGCGCATGAATCTCTCGCGGCTGTTCATCCTTCGCCCGGTCGCCACCACCCTGAGCATGCTGGCGATCATCCTGGCCGGCCTGATCGCCTATCGGCTGCTGCCGGTGTCGGCCTTGCCCCAGGTCGATTACCCGACCATCCGCGTGATGACCCTGTACCCGGGCGCCAGTCCCGATGTGATGACCAGCGCGGTGACCGCGCCCCTGGAGCGCCAGTTCGGGCAGATGCCGGGCCTGACGCAGATGGCCTCCACCAGTTCCGGTGGAGCGTCGGTGATTACCCTGCGCTTCAACCTCGACATCAACATGGACGTCGCCGAGCAGCAGGTGCAGGCGGCGATCAACGCGGCCACCAACCTGCTGCCCACGGACTTGCCGGCACCGCCGGTGTACAACAAGGTCAACCCGGCCGACACCCCGGTGCTGACCCTGGCGATCACCTCCAAGACCATGCTGCTGCCCAAGCTCAACGACTTGGTGGACACCCGCATGGCGCAGAAAATCGCCCAGATCAGCGGCGTCGGCATGGTCACCATCGCCGGCGGCCAACGCCAGGCCGTGCGGATCAAGGTCAACCCCGAGGCCCTGGCGGCCAACGGCCTGAACCTGGCGGATGTGCGCACGCTGATCGGTGCCTCCAACGTCAACCAGCCCAAGGGCAATTTCGACGGCCCGACCCGGGTCTCGATGCTTGACGCCAATGACCAGTTGACCTCGCCCAAGGATTACGCCGAGCTGATCCTGGCTTACGCCAATGGCGCGCCGTTGCGGCTCAAGGACGTGGCACAGATCGTCGACGGTGCCGAAAACGAACGCCTTGCCGCCTGGGCCAATGAAAACCAGGCCGTGCTGCTGAACATCCAGCGTCAGCCGGGGGCCAACGTCATCGAAGTGGTGGACCGGATCAAGGCCCTGCTGCCGAGCATCACCGACAACTTGCCGGCCGGCCTGGATGTCACCGTGCTGACCGACCGCACCCAGACCATCCGAGCTTCGGTCACCGACGTGCAGCATGAATTACTGATCGCCATCGCCCTGGTGGTCATGGTGACCTTCCTGTTCCTGCGTCGCGTCAGCGCCACGATCATTCCGTCGGTGGCCGTGCCGTTGTCGCTGATCGGCACCTTCGGTGTGATGTACCTGGCCGGTTTTTCCGTCAATAACCTGACCTTGATGGCCCTGACCATCGCCACCGGTTTTGTGGTGGACGATGCAATCGTCATGCTGGAGAACATTGCTCGTTTCATCGAGGAGGGCGACAGCCCGCTGCAGGCCGCGCTCAAGGGCGCGAAGCAGATCGGCTTCACGCTGATTTCCCTGACGCTGTCGCTGATCGCCGTGTTGATCCCGCTGCTGTTCATGGCCGACGTGGTCGGACGCTTGTTTCGCGAGTTCGCCATCACCCTGGCGGTGGCGATTCTGATTTCCCTGGTGGTCTCCCTGACCCTGACGCCGATGATGTGTGCCCGCTTGCTCAAGCGTGAGCCCGAGGAAGCAGAGCAGGGCCGTTTCTACCGCGCCAGCGGCGCCTGGATCGACTGGTTGATCGCCGCCTACGGACGCAAGTTGCAATGGGTGCTCAAGCACCAGCCGCTGACCCTGCTGGTGGCGGTGGGTAGCCTGGTACTGACGGTGGTGCTGTACCTGGCCGTGCCCAAGGGGTTCTTTCCGGTGCAGGACACCGGGGTGATCCAGGGCATTTCCGAGGCACCGCAATCGATCTCCTTTGCCGCCATGAGCGAGCGGCAGCAGCAACTGGCGAAAGTGATCCTGGCGGACCCGGCGGTGGAGAGTCTGTCATCCTACATCGGCGTGGACGGCGACAACGCCACGCTCAACAGCGGTCGCCTGCTGATCAACCTCAAGCCCCACAGTGAACGGGATGACAGTGCCACCGAGATCATTGCCCGCTTGCAGCCGCAATTGGATCGGCTGGTGGGCATTCGCCTGTTCATGCAGCCAGTGCAGGACCTGACCATCGAAGACCGGGTCAGCCGGACCCAGTACCAATTCAGCTTATCGTCGCCGGACGCCGAATTGCTCAGCCTCTGGAGCGGGCGCCTGGTCGAAGCCCTGGCCCAACAGGCGGAGCTGACCGATGTGGCCAGCGACCTGCAGGACAAGGGTTTGCAGGTCTACCTGGTGATCGACCGCGACGCCGCCTCACGCCTGGGCGTCTCCGTGTCGAACATCACCGATGCGCTCTATGACGCCTTCGGCCAGCGGCAGATTTCCACCATCTACACCCAGGCCAGCCAGTACCGGGTGGTGTTGCAGGCCCAGGCCGGGGAACGGATCGGGCCCCAGGCGCTGGACCAGATTCACGTCAAGACCACCGACGGTGGGCAGGTACGGCTGTCGAGCCTGGCTCGGGTCGAAGAACGCCAGGCGCAACTGGCGATTGCCCACATTGGCCAGTTTCCGGCGGTGATGATGTCGTTCAACCTTGCGCCGGGCGTGGCCCTGGGGCATGCGGTGGACGTGATCGAAAAGGTCCAGCGGGACATCGGCATGCCGGTGGGCGTGCAGACCGAGTTCCAGGGCGCAGCCCAAGCATTCCAGGCGTCGCTGTCGAGTACCTTGCTGCTGATCCTGGCAGCGGTGGTGACTATGTATATCGTGCTGGGCGTGTTGTACGAAAGCTACATCCACCCGATCACCATCCTTTCCACTTTGCCCTCGGCGGCCATCGGCGCCTTGCTGGCCTTGATCCTCAGCGGCAATGACCTGGGCATGATCGCGATCATTGGCATCATCCTGCTGATCGGCATCGTCAAGAAAAACGCGATCATGATGATCGACTTCGCCCTCGACGCCGAACGCAACCAGGGCGTCGACCCGCAGACGGCGATCTATCAGGCTGCATTACTGCGCTTTCGCCCGATCCTGATGACCACCCTGGCGGCCTTGTTCGGCGCAATACCTCTGATGTTCGCCACCGGTTCCGGCGCTGAACTGCGCCAGCCCCTGGGCTTGGTGATGGTGGGCGGGTTGTTGGTGAGCCAGGTGCTGACGTTGTTCACCACGCCAGTGATCTACCTGTATTTCGATCGCCTCGGACGCCGCTTCGCCAAGCCAGAAGGGAAAGAGGTGCGGGCATGACGCTTAGCGTGGGCCGGACGCACACCCTGTGGCGAGGGAGCTTGCTCCCGCTGGGCTGCGCAGCAGACCTTTTTGTGAGTGCTGCGCACTCAAGCGGGAGCAAGCTCCCTCGCCACAAAAGTGTGTGCTGCATGACGCCTGATGGCTGGAGCGCTCACCCATGAATCTCTCTGGCCCCTTCATCCGCCGCCCCGTCGCGACCATGCTTCTGAGCTTCGCCATCACATTGCTCGGCAGCGTGTGCTTCGGCCTGCTGCCGGTTTCACCGCTGCCACAGATGGATTTCCCGGTGATCGTGGTCCAGGCCAACTTGCCAGGGGCCAGCCCCGAGGTGATGGCTTCGACGGTGGCTACGCCCCTGGAGCGTTCCTTCGGCGCCATCGCCGGGGTCAACACCATGAGCAGCCGTTCCAGCCAGGGTTCTACCCGCGTCATTCTGCAATTCGACCTGGACCGTGACATCAACGGTGCCGCCCGGGAAGTGCAGGCGGCCATCAATGCGTCGCGCAACCTGTTGCCCAGCGGCATGCGCAGTATGCCGACCTATAAGAAGGTCAACCCGTCCCAGGCGCCGATCATGGTGCTGTCGCTGACCTCGGATGTGTTGAAAAAAGGCCAGCTCTACGACCTGGCTTCGACCATCCTGTCCCAGAGCCTGTCCCAGGTATCGGGCGTCGGCGAGGTACAGATCGGCGGCAGCTCGTTGCCGGCGGTGCGCATCGAACTGGAACCGCATCTGCTCAACCAGTACGGCGTGGCCCTCGATGATGTGCGCACCGCCGTTGCCGATAGCAATGTGCGCCGACCCAAGGGCTCGGTGGAGGACGATCGGCGCATGTGGCAGGTCCAGGCCAACGATCAACTGGAGAAGGCCAAGGACTACGAAACGCTGATCATCCGTTATCAGGATGGCTCAGTACTGCGACTCAAGGACGTGGCGAAAGTCACCGACGGCGTCGAGGATCGCTACAACAGCGGTTTCTTCAACAACGATGCCGCCGTGTTGCTGGTGATCAACCGCCAGGCCGGGGCCAACATCATCGAGACGGTCAACGAAATCAAGGCCCAACTGCCGGCGTTACAGGCCGTGCTGCCGGCCAGCGTCAAGCTGAACCTGGCGATGGACCGCTCGCCGGTGATCAAGGCCACCCTGCATGAAGCGGAAATGACCTTGCTGATCGCCGTGGCCCTGGTGGTGCTGGTGGTGTTCCTGTTCCTCGGCAACTTCCGCGCCTCGTTGATCCCGACGCTGGCGGTTCCGGTGTCGCTGGTGGGTACGTTTGCGGTGATGTACCTGTACGGTTTCTCCCTGAACAACCTGTCCTTGATGGCGTTGATCCTCGCGACCGGGTTGGTGGTGGACGATGCCATCGTGGTGCTGGAGAACATTTCCCGGCATATCGACGAAGGCGTTCCCCCTATGACGGCGGCGTATAGGGGGGCCGAAGAGGTGGGTTTCACCTTGCTGTCGATGAACGTCTCGCTGGTGGCGGTGTTCCTGTCGATCCTGTTCATGGGCGGGATCATCGAGAGCCTGTTTCGCGAATTTTCCATTACCCTGGCGGCGTCCATCGTAGTCTCGCTGGTGGTCTCGCTGACCCTCACACCGATGCTCTGCGCCCGCTGGCTCAAGCCTCACGTGCCCGGGCAGGAGAATCGCTTGCAGCGCTGGAGCCAGCGGCTCAATGAGCGGATGGTCCGTGGTTATGCCACCAGCCTGGACTGGGTGCTGCGCCATCGGCGCCTGACCTTGCTGAGCCTGCTAGTGACCATCGGCGTGAACGTCGCGTTGTATGTGGTGGTGCCGAAAACCTTCATGCCGCAGCAGGACACCGGCCAGTTGATCGGTTTCGTGCGTGGCGATGACGGGCTGTCGTTCAACGTGATGCAGCCGAAGATGGAAATCTTCCGCCGCGCCGTACTCAAGGACGAGGCGGTGCAAAGCGTCGCCGGTTTCATCGGTGGCAACAACGGTACCAACAACGCCTTCATGCTGGTGCGCCTCAAGCCGATCAAGGAGCGTAATATTTCTGCACAGAAAGTCATCGAGCGCCTTCGTAAAGAAATGCCCAATGTCCCCGGCGCTCAGTTGATGTTGATGGCCGACCAGGACCTGCAGTTCGGTGGCGGTCGCGAGCAGACCACCTCGCAGTATTCCTACATCCTGCAAAGCGCCGACCTGGCGTCGCTGCGCGCGTGGTACCCCAAGGTCGTGGCGGCCTTCAGGGCCTTGCCGGAGCTGACCGCCATCGACGCTCGTGACGGCGGCGGGGCGCAGCAGGTGACGCTGGTGGTGGACCGCGACCAGGCCAAGCGCCTGGGCATCGACATGGACATGGTCACCGCGGTGCTCAACAACGCCTACAGCCAGCGGCAGATCTCGACCATCTACGACAGCCTCAACCAGTACCAGGTGGTGATGGAGGTCAATCCCAAGTATGCCCAGGACCCGAGTACCCTCGAGCAGGTCCAGGTGATCACCGCCGATGGCGCGCGCGTACCGCTGTCGGCCATTGCCCACTACGAGAACAGCCTGGAGGACGACCGGGTCAGCCATGAGGGTCAGTTCGCGTCCGAGGGCATTTCCTTCGACATGGCCGAAGGTGTCACGGTGGAGCAGGGCACCGCGGCCATCGAACGGGCACTTGCCAAGCTCGGGTTGCCCGAGGATGTCATCGTGAAAATGGCCGGCACCGCCGATGCGTTCGCCGCCACCCAGAAAAGCCAACCGTTCATGATCCTCGGGGCGTTGCTGGCGGTGTACCTGGTGTTGGGTGTGCTCTATGAAAGCTACATCCATCCGTTGACCATCCTGTCTACGTTGCCATCGGCCGGGGTCGGCGCGTTGCTGTCGATCTACGCGCTGGGTGGCGAGTTCAGCCTGATCTCGCTGTTGGGGCTGTTCCTGCTGATCGGCGTGGTGAAGAAAAACGCCATCCTGATGATCGATCTGGCGCTGCAACTCGAACGTGCCGGGCAGACGCCACTGGAGTCGATCCGCAGCGCTTGCCTGCTGCGGTTGCGGCCGATCCTGATGACCACGCTGGCGGCGATCCTTGGTGCCTTGCCGCTGTTGCTCGGCGCCGCCGAAGGCTCGGAAATGCGCCAGCCATTGGGCCTGACCATCATCGGTGGGTTGGTGTTCAGCCAGGTTCTGACGCTCTACACCACACCGGTGGTTTACCTTTATCTCGACAAGCTGCGCCATCGCTTCAATCGCTGGCGCGGTGTGCGCACTGATGCTGCCCTGGAAACTCCGCTATGACCGACCGTTCGCCTTTCAATCTTGCCGCAACGCTGGCCACCGCCCGTGGTTCGCGGGTGCTGAGCCTGGTGCTCTGCGTGGCGATGCTCAGTGCCTGCGCCGTCGGCCCGGATTATCAACGTCCCCAGGCTGCCGAGCCGGTGCAATACAAGGAGGCCCAGGGCTGGCGCCAGGCCAACCCCAGCGATGCGATGGCCAGGGGTGCCTGGTGGGAGCTGTACGGCGATGTGCAACTCAATGGTCTGGTGGACCAGCTCAATGCGTCCAACCAGACCGTGGCCCAGGCCGACGCCCAATACCGGCAGGCCCGGGCGCTGGTGCGCAACGCCCGTGGCGCATTTTTCCCCACCGTGGACCTGACCGTCGGCAAGACCCGCTCCAGTCAGGGCACCGGTAGCAGCAGTTCGAGCCTGAGCAGTTCGTCCAGCGGCATTCGCGACACCTATAGCGCCCAGGCCGGTGTCAGCTGGGAGGCGGACGTATGGGGCAAGTTGCGCCGCACCCTGGAAGCCGACGAGGCAAGCGCCCAAGCCAGTTTTGCCGACCTGGCGGCGATGCGCCTGAGCCAGCAATCGGAACTGGTGCAGAACTACCTGCAGTTGCGGGTGATCGATGAACAGAAGCGCCTGTTGCAGACCACCGTCGACAACTATCAGCGCTCCCTGAAAATGACCGAAAACCAGTACCGCGCCGGGGTGTCCGGCAAGGACGCGGTGGCTCAGGCGCAAAACCAGCTCAAGACCACCCAGGGCGACCTGATCGACTTGATCTGGCAACGGGCCCAGTTTGAAAACGCCATTGCCGTACTGGTCGGCCTGCCGCCGGCCGAGTTCAACCTGGCCGAGACCCAGGACATCCCGTCGCTGCCGCAGATCCCGGTGGCGCTGCCGTCGCAACTGCTCGAACGCCGGCCGGATATCGCCTCGGCGGAACGTTCGGTGATGGCCGCCAACGCCAACATCGGGGTCGCCAAGGCCGCGTATTACCCGGACCTGACCCTGAGCCTCAGTGGCGGCTACAGCAGCAGTACCTACGACAACTGGGTGAGCGTGCCGAACCGGTTCTGGTCGGTAGGGCCACAACTGGCGATGACGCTGTTCGATGGCGGCCAGCGTTCGGCAGAGGTCGACCGTACTGTCGCGGCCTACGATCAGACCGTCGCCACCTATCGCCAGACCGTGCTCGACGGCTTGCGCGAGGTGGAAAATTACATGATCCAGCTCAAAGTGCTGGAAGACGAAGCCCGCGTGCGCCAGGAAGCCCTCGACGCCGCCCGCGAATCCCTGCGCTTGACGCAGAACCAGTACAAGGCCGGGTTGATTGCCTACCTCGATGTGGTGACCGTCCAGGCTACCGCCCTGAGCAACGAACGCAGCGTGCTGAGCCTGCAACAGAGCCGCCTGATCGCCAGCGTGCAGTTGATTGCGGCGTTGGGGGGTGGTTGGGATGGGCAGCTAAAGACGGATGAGTAAGCCGTCGAGCCGATAATGCTGCACGGTATTAAGAGCCGAGATGCATTTGTGGCGAGGGAGCTTGCTCCCGCTGGGCTGCGCAGCAGCCCCTCTCAAGCTCACTCAATCAACCTGATCTACCGTGTCGCCGGGTTTTAGGGCCGCTGCGCGCCCCAGCGGGACAAGCTCCCTCGCCACGGGTCGATCTTCATGAAAGGCGAGCAGTCCCGCTTTTGGCCGATGCACTGCCTACGTCCTGTCGCGCTGGCTTGTTATAGTTCAAGCCTCTTTTCAGCCGGTAAAGGATCACTGCCATGTCGCAATACCAAGCGTTCAACGTCGAACTTGTAGACAACATTGCCCATGTGCAGATCAATCGCCCGGAAAAGATCAACTCGATGAACGCCGCGTTCTGGAGCGAGATCATCGAGATCTTCCAATGGATCGACGACACCGATGCCGTACGGGTGGTGGTGCTGACCGGCGCCGGCAAGCATTTCTCCTCGGGGATAGACCTGATGATGCTGGCGGGCGTGGCCAACGAATTGGGCAAGGACGTAGGGCGCAATGCACGCCTGCTGCGGCGCAAGATCCTGCAACTGCAAGCCTCGTTCAACGCCGTGGACAACTGCCGCAAACCCGTGCTCGCCGCGATCCAGGGCTACTGCCTGGGCGGGGCCATCGACCTGATTGCCGCCTGCGACATGCGTTACGCGGCCGAGGACGCCCAGTTTTCCATCAAGGAGATCGATATCGGCATGGCCGCCGATGTTGGCACACTGCAACGCTTGCCCCGGATCATCGGGGACGGCATGCTGCGTGAACTCGCTTATACGGGGCGCACCTTCGGAGCCGACGAAGCGCGCAGCATCGGCCTGGTCAATCGTGTCTACAGTGACACCGCCAGCCTGCTCGACGGTGTGATGGGCATCGCCCGGGAGATCGCCGCCAAGTCGCCGATTGCCGTGACCGGCACCAAGGAAATGATCAGCTACATGCGCGACCACCGCATCGACGACGGTTTGGAATACGTCGCCACCTGGAATGCCGCCATGTTGCAATCGACCGACCTGCGCGTGGCCATGGCCGCCCATATGAGCAAACAGAAACCTGAATTTCAGGATTGATTGACCATGATTTCACGCTGGACCACCGCAGTACTCGATACCGCTCTTGCTGGCGGCTGGGCCGTCGCCCGCAGCCCTGAGGGCTTTCTGTTCGATGACAACGGCGCGCTGTTTCCCCGCGAATGGCTCAAGCGCCAAGACCTGTCGGTCCTCGCCGAGCACGGCATCGGTCACCTGGATGGCGAGCCGGTCTACCTGCTGGAATTGCACAGCTCGCTGGACATCCCAGGCTGTAACTGGAAAGGCCTGCGGGCGTTCATGCTCGAGGATGACCACACGCTGTACAAAGTGTTGGGCTATGCCGCGCAGATCGGCACCTGGGCCCGCGAACATCGTTTCTGTGGCAGTTGCGGCAAGCGCATGGGTCAGATTCCGTTGGAACGAGCCATGTATTGCGATGCCTGTGAGCTGCGGCACTATCCGCGGATATCACCGAGCATGATCGTGTTGATTACTCGCGGCGATGAAGTCCTGCTGGCCCGTTCGCCGCGTTTCGTCCCGGGCGTCTACAGCACCCTGGCGGGGTTTGCCGAGCCTGGCGAATCGGCCGAGGATTGCCTGGTGCGCGAGGTTCGCGAGGAAGTCAGTATCGAGGTGAAGAACATCCAGTACATGGGCAGCCAGTGCTGGCCGTTCCCCCATTCGATGATGCTCGGTTTCCACGCTGAATATGCTGGTGGCGACATTGTGCCCCAGGAAGATGAAATCGAGGACGCCCAGTGGTTCAACGTCCATGACTTGCCACCATTGCCGGCCTCGCGCTCCATCGCCCGCTACCTGATCGATCTGTATGTGGCGCGGCGCTTAGGCCACGCTGAACCAGTGCTGCCAGGCTAGGCGTACGGTCAAGCCCAGCACCACGGTGATGAACACCGGTCGGATGAACTTCGCACCGCCGCTGATGGCGGTGCGAGCGCCGAAGAACGCGCCGATCATCACCGACAGGCCCATGCTCAGGCCGATGACCCAATCCACTTGCCCGGAAAAGATGAACACCGACAGTGCCGCGATGTTGCTGACGAAGTTCATGCTACGGGCCACGCCACTGGCCTTGACCAGGTCGATGGGGTAGAGCAGCAGGCTGCTCACAGTCCAGAACGCCCCCGTACCCGGCCCGGCCACACCGTCATAGAAACCCAGGCTGAAGCCCTGGGGCGACTGCCATGTCTTCTTGATCGGTGCATCGCTGTCCAGCGGTGCCTTGGGCGTGCCGCCGAACAACAGATACAGGCCGCAGGCGAAGACGATCACCGGCAGCATCTTGTTCAGCCACTCGGCGGGCAAGTAATGGGCGACGATGGCGCCGGTCAGGGCCCCGACCAGAGTGCCGACGAGGGCATGAGTCCACTGCCTTGGGTGGAACAGCTTGCGCTTGTAGAAGGTGAAGCTGGCCGTCGCCGAGCCGAAGGTCGAACTGAGTTTGTTGGTCCCCAGGACCAGATGAGGCGGCAAGCCTGCCGTCAGCAGGGCTGGCGTGGTCAGCAACCCACCGCCACCGGCAATGGCATCGATGAAACCGGCAATGAATGCGACAACAGCAAGAATAGCGAGGGTAGTGAGGTCAACGCTGAGTTCAAAAGGCATGGAATAGGCTTATTTAGCAGGTCGCAGAAGGGCTGCGGGGAAGGCCGGTATGTTACCCATAATGGTGCAGGGCTGCGACAGCCGGTTGGGCGGTGCACCGTAGACCTCACAACCCCGCAAATCCCCGTAACGAGGGAGCCTGCTCACCCAGGGCTGTGCAGCAGCCCCAAAAGGCTTCTGATATCTGCCTGGCACACCGAGACCGCTGGGCGATTTTTTTTTGAAATCAAGGGGTTGCCAGCCTAGGCAAATGAGTACATAATTGCGCCCATCGAACGCACTGGGACGTAAAAAATCTCAATGTTTTCAAGGAGATAGCGCCGAGTAGGTGGCTTGTTTCCTGATCAGTTTGTACTGCGGTTGATGTGGCAGCATCGCATCAAGCGTTCTGAGGCCGAATAGCAAAATGGTTATGCAGTGGATTGCAAATCCACCTACGCCGGTTCGATTCCGACTTCGGCCTCCACTTTTAAAAAGCTCTGTAGATCTATGATTTACGGAGCTTTTTTATTTCGAAGCATTGAAAGCTTTTGTATTGAAAAGGACATGAGCTACCTTGCTTCGCGGGGGAGGGATGTATATATTCCCCCCTCTTGCTGCACCAGCCAGAACATCGGCCATTGGATTTTGCCGATATTTCCATGGCTAACCGCGCTACCGCCCGAATGGCGAAACTGGTAGACGCATGGGACTTAAAATCCCCCGCTCGTAAGGGCGTGCCGGTTCGATTCCGGCTTCGGGCACCATCTAAAATCAAGGGTTTGCGAGCGAAAGCTAATGCAAACCCTTGTTCGTTTCTGCTTCTGGAAATTGCTGCAGAAACGGAGTCCAAGCCTGCGGGTGTTTTCAAGCACAAGCCCTTACACTCGGCGTCGAGATTAGCAAGGGGGTCATATCCTCCAGGCCTTGCCCATTACGCTAATCCTTTACCATGGAGAGGTAACGAGTGAAAACAATCGCAACGATGAGTCTGTTAGCCTTGATGAGCAGCAGCGCTGTATACGCTGGGGAGACAACCTCCGTTGATGGGAAATCGCTGGCTGTGGACTTTGGCGAGCCGACCGTCAAGCAGGTTCTGCACTATCGGAAAATGTACGATAAGAAGCCTTTTCCCGATGCGGAAATTTATTACTACAGCAACGGTTTGTACAAGATCATCTCTCAGGGAGAAAATCATTACGGTGTCTACGTCTTGCAGGGCCAACACACCGATGAGACATACACCGTGAAGTTCATTTCCCTGCCTTCCCCGGATTGGGGAAATAAAACGGCGTATCACCAACTCACCTTTATTCGAGGTGATGAACAAAACGTATTTATCCAGAACGCAATTGTCGACACTGGCGAGGCGATAGCCCAGCAGAATGGGACCTATACGCAGGAAAAAAATACCGTGGTCAATCCGATCAGCACCGCCTGGCAGAAAAAGTGAGCCCATTGTCCCCAGTGGCTTGATGGCAGGTTTTCAGGCATTTTCTGATCATCTAATACTTATAAAACAATAGGTTGCATGATTTATCTCATGCAACCTATTCGGCGTTGATCATCAGTGCCGGCGCCTCACAACCGCCGCCGAAAAGCTTCGAGAATGTCCCGCGTTCCCTTTTTCATTTGCAGTTGGGCAATGGCGTCCAGCGGGTGCCAAAGGCAATCGCTGATTTCATTCTGTGGCTTGGCCGCCGTCGAGTCGCTGACCGATGCTTCGAACACATGATGTTCGGTCTGCCCGTCACTGATTCGCATCAAGTAGAGCAGGTTCTCGACGTCCAGGCCGGTTTCCTCTGCCAACTCCCGTATGGCTGCCCCGGCATGGGATTCCCCGCGCTCGACGGTACCGCCCGGCAACGCCCAGCGGCTATTGGCTTTACGAACCAGGAGGACATGGCGATTTTCCTCGCAGATGACGGTCGCTCGAATTTTCATGGCCGTGCTCGATCTGTGACTGTCATTAAAGTGAAATATATCTGCAATATTTGAGCCTGGCATTAGCTGCTTCGTTCAAATATCGAGTTTTTCAAGGTCTTATCCAATACGACCGCGACGGAGCGGAGAAGACTGAGCTTATTCGTGCCTGCCATCGCTCCAATCCATCTCTCCGACCACTAGCACTAGGTTTTCGACCGGTTATCGCCTCAAATGAATCAGCTTCAAAAAAATGAATCCATGTTGGGTGCATTGGCCGGCCCCGATAGGGGAAGGAAGCGAGAAATGACCACCGTTGAAGACTTCAAGATCAAATCCCATGAGCTCCTGGTGGAGCTCGATACGGCGACATCGGAAATGATGAAACTCATATGTGTTCATCAAATGAGTGGATCGACTTGGGATGAGGCGGTCCAGCGTCAACATGAGGCCTATGAGCAGTGGGTCGCTTATCTGAACGAGCGGGGATAGCCGCCAATGCGCATCTTGAGGGTGCAAATTCTTTGAACGGCGCCTCAACGGCTCTGCCTAATCCTTGAACCGACAAGAGGATTAAGCCATGTCTGAATTAGCCAGTTATTTCTGGATCGCTGTTGCGGTGCTTTTGCTGCTCGTCGATTTGTGGGCGATCGTCAGTGTCTTTCGAAGCGACAAGTCGGCCGGCACCAAGGCTGGCTGGGCCCTGCTGCTGATCATCTTGCCAGTGCTAGGCCTGGTCATTTGGGGCGTAGCCGGGCCTCGCGGGGTCAAGGAAGGTCCTTCATCGCCGGAGCACAGCAAGGGCTAGCCAGGAAGAGGCTGTGGGAGCCACCTCAATGGTTTATCCAATTGCCGCCGGTGGTTTCGCAGTCTTCCTGGGCCTGCTGCAACTGCTCGATACCGTAGTAGTACCACGTCAATTTTGCATTATCGGGAAGAGTGGCCGACCCACCGCGCTTGTCCTTGCTGGTTGAGTGCGGGTTGGCCAACGCTTCCTGGGTCGGCTTCGCCTGGCATGTCGCCACGTATCCCTCGGCACAACGCTCGACTTTACGCTTTTGGGTCGTGAGCGTTCCTTTGCTTTCATTGCTGCAAGACCAATCGAGGGTTTCCGCGGGCATGCCTTTGTATTCGTAGCAACTGTGGCTTTCGATGACTGGGACGGCCTGGCTCTGGGATCGAGTGATGACATCGCAGCCTTGGGCGAAGACGGCGACGGGGCTCGCACAAACGATCAATAGCAGGATTCTGGCATTCATGAGTTTCTCCCTTTGCGGTTTCTGCACCGGTGCCTATCAATTTCGAGGTGCAAAAAAAGCCCGCGTTCCATCAGTTTTCCAGCCGGTAGAACTCAGGGAGAAACAGGTCTGGCGCAGCGCGTCAGCGAAACTTGGGCAGAGGGGGTTCAGCAGGCTTGAGCGACATTAGCGCGCTTTGGATCGACGGGGCATCTTTGTCGATGTCGTTGAGCCGGTCCCGGATGCGCACTGCGGTGGGATGCCCGCCCTGGTGGTCGACCCAGTCGGCGATTTCCTTGCAGGCTGCCGTGAGCCGGGCCTGACGCGATTCGAGCAAGGTGAGCAGGGTGGTGATGGACTCTTTTTCGGACATGTCACACCTCCATTCAGGGGTTGATGAGGCAGCACAAAACCCGCCAGGGGCGGGCTGTGCCGTGGTTTAAGCGTAGTTGAGTTATTTCAGGTCTGTCGAAGAATCCGGCGTCCGGCTAGACAGCCGGTGCGTCGCAAACAATGCCAATGATGTCAGCTGGACTCCTTGACCCAGGACGGCGTGACGCTCGCCCGCCAGCGCACGTCGGTAATACCGTATTTTTCAGCCAGGGGCTTGGAGACCCGCTTGACCTTCTCTCTCCCGAATTTCGGTATGCGCCCGACCCCCGCGTCGCAACTGGCCCAATGCCAAGCCTCGGAGTTATTCATCGCTTCTGCGCGAATAATGAATGACTTGGGTTCGCCATGGAGCATGTAGTCGATGATGTAAAGCGATGGCCCGCCCATAAATCCTCCCTAATTAGTCCTATACGGATGGATACAAAGGCATGCGGAAAATTCCATCGAATTTCCAGACGGTCAAATTAATACCGCCCAGGCTCGAGCACGGAGCAATACCAAAGCGGTCGGAATTCGCGGCAAGGAACCAAACCCGGTTACCCTTCTCCAAGGTGAGCTTCAACACCGTAGGCCAGGGATCAAAGGCGACGCAGCGCGGCATCAACAAAAGGCAAGACATGAAAAACATCGCCAGGGTGCTGTTCGTCGCAGCCCTCACCATCGGTTTGTCGGGTTGCATTGGCGCCCCCATCGAACTGACGCCGCAAACCGAGCAACGTTTGCGCGAACACCCCCCGATCCGTTTCCTGCTGACATTCGATGATGGTCCCAGTGCCTCGTCTTTCTGGAACCCTAGCCTGGAGGTGCTCGACGCACTCGCAGACAATCCGGTACAGCCCGGCATCAAGGCGGTATTTTTCCTGCAGACTCGCGCACCACGTGCTGGTGGCAGTGATATTGGCCGCTCGGTCATGCGCCGTGAACAGCAGGAAGGCCATGTGCTGGCCTTTCATACGGCGACCCACTGGCACACCAATCACCGGTCGCTGAGCCCTGATGAGCTGGAGCAATCGCTCAACAATGGTGGGAGCGACATCGCTGCCATTAGCGGTGCGGCACCGATTTTGGTGAGGCCGCCATTCTGGAGCTTCGACAAGCGCACTGCGGCCGCCTACCGACAGCATGGCCTGCACATTCTGTTGACCGACCTGAGTGCTAATGACGGCAAAGTCTGGGGCATCACGATGAGCCCGCGGCGGCGGATCAACCTGACCCGGCAACTTTCCGAAGTGCGCGAGCGCATCGCCGCCGGGCAACTGCCAGCGGTGGATGGGGTTATTCCAGTGGTGGTGACGTTTCACGACATCAATCGTTATACCGCCCGGCATGCTCGCGAATACCTGCAAATCCTGCTCGAGAGTGCCAAGGCTACCGGCGTGAGGACCGACGCCAAGCCGTTCTATGATGACCACCAGGCGCTGGAGCGAGCGGCCTTGGCTCGGACGGTCGATCACAGCGCTGGGCCCGTGCATTTGCCGGGGCTGTGGGACTGGTTGTGGGATTCGGCTTCCCACTGAGAGCGCCACGAATGCGGCGGGTGTCGCGACGTTCGGTTGGCCGCCCAGCGCAATCCGCGTGTATGGTAGGCCGTGCACCCTTGGTTAAAGTCGGAGGTGACCAATGAGTACTGCAATGCTGACGAAAATGCACATCAACGGTTATGACGTGCTTAGCGTAAACAGCGGCCCGTGGAGGGTCTGCACCCAGGCTGACCGGTTGGGTTCCTTTGCTTCCCGTGAGGAAGCGCTGGCCTACGCCGCCGCGTTGCCGACCCGAAGAGCCCGTAGTGGCCGGCCTGTAAACACGAAATAGAGGGGGCCGGTACATCCACTCTCTCGGTGACAGGTACACCGCTATCGCGAGCAAGCTCCCACAGTTTTTCCGGCTGTTCACCAAAAATCCCCTGTGGGAGCAGCTTGCTCGCGATGCCGGCGGGCCAGCCTGCGCCCGTCACGATGATCAGGCGCGGGCCAATTCCAACGGGACTTCCAGGGTAAACAGAGCGCCTTGCCCCGGTCCGTCGCTATGGACATAAAGGCGGCCATTCATTTCAACCGCCGCCAGGGCGCAGCTGTGCAAGCCAAACCCATGGCCGTCCTTGCGGGTCGTGAAACCGTGATTGAAGATGCGGGCCAGGTTCTCCGGGGAAATGCCTTCGCCTCGGTCCTTGACGCTGAGGCATAGTGTCGTTTCGTCGAGGATGCGGATCCCCAGGGTCATCTCCCGTGGGTGCTCGCTGATGTGCGACATCGCGAATTTGGCGTTGCTGATCAGGTTGATCAGGATCAGCAGCAACCTATGCTTGTCGCCCATGATCGCAGGAACGTCCTGATACTCCTTGATGACGGTGACGTGATGCCGACTGAGCGCGCCCGAGTTCATGCGTAGCGCATCTTCGAACAGATCGCTGACATTGAGCGGTTCGATCAGCCTGGCTGCCCCTGCATAGGTTTGTTGAGTGGTGACGATTTCCTTGATGTGATCGATGCTCTTGGTCAACTGCGCCAGCTCATCGATAAGCACTGCTTGTTCTGCGGCGATGGAGTCGACCAGTTCGTTGAAATAACGCGGCAGCAACCGACCTTTTTCATCATGGGTGATGAACTGGCCAAGATCTTTGGCATGTTCATTCATCATTTTGACCGCCTTGGTGAGCCCGATCGTCTTGCTGTTCCTCAACTTGCGGGTGACGAGTTCGGCTGAAATGTTCACGCTGTTCAGCACATTCCCGACGTTGTGCAACACATTCGTGGCGATTTCGGCCATGCCCGCCATTCGGGCCGCATCTACCAGTTCGCGTTCTGCCTCCATCAGTTCTCGGGTGCGCTCCTGCACGCGCTCTTCGAGCCGTTCATTGGACGTTTGCAGTTGCTGGTTGATCTGGTTGATGACGGCGTAGCTGCGAACCAGTCGCACCGCCAGGTAGATCATCAACAGCGCCATGAGGCTGGCACACGCGCCCAGGTAGATATGGTATTGACGGTCCGCAGCGGCGGTCCTGCGCTGGGTCTCGTTCAATAGCTCGGTGATGCTGTCCAGTTCCTGGGCCACCGGAATCACGCTGATGCGATCCAGCAGATCATTGACGATCGGTTGTTCCTGGATAATGGATTTGACGTGCTGGGTCAGGGCAATGAAAAGGGGCTGGCTGGTCGCAGGCAGTTGATCGACGTATTTTTCCAGATCACTCAATTGGCGCTGCACTTCCTCGGCTTTGTCCGAGGTGACATAAAGTGCGTACTCCAGCGTCGTCAGCGTCAGCTCACGAACATTGGAAGCTGTTGCCAGATGTTCCGTCGGGCTTTCGGCGCTCATCCCGTCGAGCAAGGTTTGAATACCATCCTCGACCATCGGCAACGCATCCAGGGCGGTGCGTAGATTGGCGTTGTGTTGCTGGAATTGATCGACCAGCACCGTTTTGTTCTTGACCGCGTCCACGTAGCCGTTGCGTCTGGATGCCCAAAGAACAGCCAGTGGGCCAGCGTTATTGAGCTGCTCCAACTGCTCCCATCGACTGCCGGCCTCGAGTGGCGGTGTCAAGGACAGGTTGTTGTTCATGCCGATCTTTTTCCTGAGGATCTTGACGTTCCAGTTTGCGTCGGCTTGCTTGAGCTGGCGAATGAAGTCGCGGGATTCGAAGTAGGTCGATGAGTCGTACGTATATGACTTGATCAAAAAGAATATCAGAGCCGAAAAAACAACAAGCGCGATGGCCAATAGGGCGGGCCATTTATATTTTTTGATAATAGTGGTCACGCTATTCTCCTGTTCAGGGCGCTTATCGAAGGAGTCGGTGAATGCTCGAGGGCGGAGAGAGGCTCGAGGGGGAGCCGGAAGGGGGAAAAGTAAACGTCGTGCGGGGGTGGCGTGCCGGTTTGCTTTGGCCTGGGTACACGTTGAGCTCCCTGCTAACGATGAACGTCGGTTTCATGGCTGAGTGTAGCGCTAACGAGAGGGGCGATGCTTGCTGCGCAGCGCGCCGCAGTGAAGCAGGCGCGGCCGGATAGCCGCGCCGGTGGCATTACTTGATGTCGATGAAGGGCAGGGCGCCGTTTGGCAGCACGGTGGTTGGCAAGACACCATTCCAGCGTTCGGCCTTGGTCAGTTCCACCAGGTTCTGGTTGCTGGCCAGGGCCTGGGCCCGTGCCTTGATGGCTTCGGCTTCGGCTTTGCCGCGCAACTCGGTCGCAAGTGCGTCTGCCTTGGCCTGCGCAACTTGCGAATCGGCCTCCGCCTGGGCCTGGGTCACGCGAATCTGTGCTTGTACCTGCTCGGTGGCGAGCTGTTGTTCGCGGGTCTTGACCTGGACTTCCGCAGCCATGCGCGCTTCGATGGCTTTTTCGTAGGCGTCACTGAAGTCGATGTTCTCGACCTGGACGCTGTCGATGATCACGGGGCCGGTAATAGTCGCCTTGATGGCCGTGGAAATATCGTTGACCAGTTGGACGCGGTTCTGCACGGCAGCCACGGCGTTGAACTTGCCGAATACGTTTTCCACCTGGGTTGGCACCTGGCGGCTGATCATCCGGTCGCGGATACCTTCCAGGTCCTTGAACTGGGTATAGACCTTCGCGACATCGGAAGGCGCGATGTGCCAGGACACGGACACCTTGAGCTGGGCGGACTGTTGGTCCTTGCTGTAGGCCTGGAGGTCTTCATAAGCCGTCACTTGGCTCTGGACGCTGATCAGGCGTACCGACTCGATAAAGGGCGTCTTGAAGGACAGTCCCGGTTCAATCACCCCGACCAGCGCCCCGTTGCGCAGCAGTACGCCACGCTCGGTTTCGTCGACCGTGTACCAACTGCCAAAGAACACGCACAACAGGACGATGCCCGCGATTGCAGCAACGATGGAGCCGATGGTTTTACTGGTCACTTTTCTTTCCTTGATTGGCTTGGGAGGGTTTGCCATAGCTGTGTCCAATGTTGAAGCTGCAATTGGCGTTCTGAATGCCAGACACGAAAAAGCCCTGAATGATCAGGGCTTTAACGTTAAAAAATGGCGGAGGCGATGGGATTCGAACTCATGGACCTGTTACAGTCGACGGTTTTCAAGACCGTTGCCTTAAACCACTCGGCCACACCTCCGTACTGCGTTGCGGGCGCCATAATACCCGAATGAAACACACTGTCAAACTCTCTACGTAGCTTGTTACAGAGCGTCTGTTATGATCCTTGCCACTGAATGTTTCAAAACCGGAGGAGTGTCGCCATGCGCGAACAGGATTACGCAGTGAACAACAGCGTGCAGGCTGAGCAGCTAGAGGTTAGCCGCGTCCTGCGCAACACTTATGGCTTGCTGGCACTCACGCTCGCTTTCAGCGGTGTGATGGCTTATGTCGCACAACAGATGCGGGTGGGTTACCCGAACATCTTCGTCGTGCTGATCGGTTTCTACGGCCTTTTCTTCCTCACCAACAAACTCCGTGATTCGGCTTGGGGCCTGGTGTCGGCTTTCGCCCTGACCGGCTTCATGGGCTTTTTGCTCGGCCCGATCCTCAATCGCTACCTGCAAATGCAGGGCGGCGCCGAAGTGGTCAGCTCGGCCTTCGCAATGACCGCACTGGTATTTGGTGGCCTGTCGGCCTACGTGCTGATTTCCCGCAAGGACATGAGTTTCCTGGGTGGCTTTATCACCGCAGGTTTCTTCGTGTTGCTGGGGGCGACGCTGGCCAGCTTCTTCTTCCAGATCAGCGGCCTGCAACTGGCGATCAGCGCCGGCTTCGTGCTGTTCTCCTCGGTCTGCATCCTGTACCAGACCAGCGCCATCATTCACGGCGGCGAGCGTAACTACATCATGGCCACCATCAGCCTGTATGTATCGATCTACAACCTGTTCGTCAGCCTATTGCAGCTGTTCGGCCTGATGGGTCGCGACGACTGATTGCATGGATGATGAGGTGAGAAGCCCGCTTTGGCGTGATGCTGTTCACCTAGAAACAGCGGCGTTTTTCAGAGATGAAAAGCGCCGTTTTTTTTGGTTTTCCGTTTTTAGGTGCATTTTTGGGGGAGGGGATATCCATTTCTGCGGCAACGGATATACACACCAAAGCAAGTAAATCCCGAACCCCTCTCAAAAAAAACGGCACCACCCTTGGAAAAAGGGAAGTGCCGCTTTTGGAGCCCAGGTAAACGGTATTGCCACATGCAGTGGACTTAAGAGGCAAACCGCCGCAACCCCACCGGTGGTACAAAGGCTTCCAGCTCGGCCTCCACGGCCTCGATTATTCGTTCAACATCCGGGGCATTCATCACCGTCGCGCAGGGGATACCCGCAATGGCGATCATGGTCTCGCCGCTGGCACGGTCAAACAGCCGGGCAACCATGCTGCCAGGCGCATCCATGCTTGCTTCGAATCCCATGGGATGGAAGTGCCAGCGCATCAACTGGCAAGCATTGGGGAACGTAACCTTGCTGAAGGATCCTTTATTCATGTGTTGCCCGCCTTCTTCAATCGAGCGCTTCCTTTTGCTCATGTCAGGAAGGAAGAGCCATCATGGCTCTACCAGTGAGAACTAAAAATAGCACCTGAAAATGAAGCTCATGTGGATTTTTTCAGTCCGTTTTGCGATTGGTTCACTTTTTTTGATCTGGATCACGACTTAAACGGCAATGTCCAGAATGCCATCACGCTTGGCTGGGCTTGTCCCGAGGCTTGGACAATGGCTCTGGCACGCGGCTTTTCCAGGCGATGAGCAGGGCCAGGATCATCATCGCCAGGGCGACGGCGAAGGTCATGTGCAGACCGTTCGTCACAGCCGCGGGGCTGGCGCCGGTAATGTCATTCGTCGCCGCCGCGGCTGCAAACACCGCGCCGAGCACGGAGGCTCCGGTGAAAAAACCCAGGTTGCGCGACAAGTTGAGCAGCCCGGCGATGACGCCTCGCCTCTGGGCTGCTACATCGGCCATGACTGCCGTGTTGTTGGCCGTCTGGAAGAACGCATAGCCAAGGGTCGTCACCACGATAGCCGCGAGGTAGCCGACGGTGCCAAGGGTAGGGGGGACCAGTGATAACATCAGGCAGCCGAGCACCATGTTCGCCAGGCCGGCGAGTCGCATGGGATGCACGCCGAAGCGATCCACCAGGCGCCCGGCAGGTACTCCGGCCAGCGCCGCAACAGATGGGCCTACGGCCAGGGCCAGTCCTACGAAGGCCGCCGGCAGTGCGAGGGTGATGGACAAGTAAAAAGGCCCGACCAGCAGCGTCGCCATCATGACCGTCGCAACCAGGGCGCTCGTCACCAGGCCTGATACCAATGATCTGTCGCGGAACACTTTCAAGGGTATCAACGGCGATACGGCCCGGGACTGGGCCCGAATGAATAGCCCGCCGCCCACGAGGGCGATCAGCAGCAGCGCAAGATTCAATCCGCCAAAGCTCCCGCGTCCGGAAGTCATGGACAAGGCATAGGTGGCGAGCGTCACTGCCAACAGCAAGGTACCGGTTACATCGAAGCGGGTTCCTTCGGGCTTCGGCGGCACTTCACGCACCGGTAGCGAATACCACGCCAGCCCTAGCGTCAGCAGGCCCAGTGGGATGTTGACCAGGAACAAGGCCGGCCAACCGAACCCGCTGATCAGCATGCCGCCAAAGGACGGTCCGAGGGCTGTGCCCACTGCCGACAGTGTTGCCAGTAGCCCCATGGCGCTGCCGGTTTTTTCCTGGTCGACCGTTTCGCCCACCAGCGCCAGGGTCAGCGTCATCATGATGGCGGCCCCCAGGCCTTGCAGCGCCCGACCGGCGACCAGCAGCCAAAGCGAGGGCGCCAGGCCGCATACCGCTGATGCCAAGGTGAACAGGGCGATACCGGCCAATAGCAGCTTGCGCCGGCCCATCAGGTCTCCCAAGCGGCCGACACTGACAATCAGCGTGGTGATTGCCAGCAGATAGGCCAGCACCACCCATTGGACCTGCTGGAAAGAGGCTCCGAGCACCTCGGCCAGCGTCGGCAGTGCCACCGCAGCCACACTGGCGCCAAGGGAGGCCAGCAGCGTCGAGAGCGCAAGGCTGGCCAGGGCCCAGCGAGGTGAAAAGAGCCGGTGTGCGGGCGCGGTTGCCGGCCGGTTTTGTTGCGTGTTGACGGGTTTCATCGTGTCACCTGTATCCGTGGCGCTCGAAACGGAGCTGTCAGAACGTTACGCCTGGGCATAACATGGCGGAAGACGCAGCATTTGCACGTTATAGCTGCAACAAACGCCATCTGTTCAAATCGAGATACCGCCATGTCCTCGCCTGATCTCAATCTGCTCGTCACCCTTGATGTGCTGCTCTCGGAAGGCAGCGTGGCCCGGGCCGCCCGGCGCTTGCAGCTCAGCCCGTCGGCCATGAGCCGGGCACTGGCGCGGTTGCGTGAAACCACCGGTGACCCGCTGTTGGTTCGGGCTGGGCGAGGGTTGGTGCCGACCCCTCGTGCGCTGGAGTTGCGCGAACAGGTCAGCCACCTGGTGCAGCAGGCCCAGGCGGTGCTGCGGCCAGTGACGACCCCGGATCTTGGGCGCTTGAGCCGAACCTTCACGTTGCGCACCCGTGAAGGGTTCGTGGAAAACTTTGCCATCGACCTCATCACTCGCATCCACGAGCAAGCGCCCGGCGTGCGCCTGCGCTTTGTGGAAAAGACCGACCGGGACAGCACGACACTTCGCGAAGGCACCGTGGACCTGGAGACCGCCGTCGTGGACAAGGACACCAGCCCGGAACTACGAACCCAGGCGTTGTTCAGCGACCGCTTGATTGGCGTTGTGCGCGCGGGACACCCGCTGAGCCAGGCAACGGTGAGCGCTGCCGGTTATGCCGCAGGCGGGCATGTCGGTGTGTCGATGCGCGGCCTGGATCATGGCCTTATCGACCAGGCCCTTGCGGCTCTGAATCTGTCCCGCGAAATCGTCACCACGGTGCCAGGCTTTTCCTCGGCGCTGGGACTGGCCCGCTCCAGTGACCTGATCGCCAGCGTGCCCGAACGCTACACCGTGAGCCTGCGGGTCGGCCTGCACAGTTTTACGCTGCCGTTTTCCGTACCTGGGTTCACGATCGCCATGCTCTGGCATCCGCGGATGGACGCCGATCCTGTGCATCGTTGGCTTCGAAGTTGTCTGCGGGAAGTGTGCGCACGTAAACCGTAGAGATTTAGTAGATATTCGTTAATAGCATTTCGCTGGCACTTAGTTGGCGAAAGTGCGACGCCGTACGCAAATTGCTAGTTATCGATATTTAATATTTAAATAGTTTTTTGTCCGACAATCCGCAACTCGGGCGGTTTAGCTGGGGCACTAACGAGGCAGAACCCTATTGTTTATGGGCGTTACGGGCAGGGCGTGAAATTGAACGAAAAAAATTGCTAGACGTTTGATTTCCAATTGTGTCAGGTTTCTTACGTCCTCATTGGGCGAGTGATAGGACGATCTCGCCAGAGATTGTCTGTCTGACTAAAACTGTTCCATTTGCAAACAAGGAAGTGTGTTTATGTCGAAAGTCAAAAGCAGCGCTATTGATTCTGCCGAACAACTCCTCTGGGCGCCGCAATCATTGGCGGCTGCCAGTAATGCGTTCAACCAGATCAATAGTTTCAGCCACCAATACGACCGGGGCGGTAACCTGACCGTCAACGGCAAACCGTCGTACTCTGTCGACGAGGCGGCCACTCAGTTGCTGCGCGACGGTGCGGCTTACCAGGACCGGGACGGCAGCGGCAAGATTGAGCTGACCTACACTTTCCTGACTTCCGCCTCTTTCAGCACCATGAACAAGCATGGGATCAGCGGCTTCAGCCAGTTCAGTGCGCAGCAGAAAGGCCAGGCCGCCCTGGCCATGCAATCCTGGGCGGACGTGGCCAATGTCACCTTCACCGAAAAAGCCAGCGGCGGCGACGGTCACATGACCTTCGGCAACTACAGCGGCGGCCAGGATGGCGCGGCTGCGTTTGCTTATCTGCCAGGGACGGGTGCCGGCTATGACGGGACCTCCTGGTACCTGATCAACAGCAGCTACACCCAGAACAAGAACCCGGAACTGAACAACTATGGCCGCCAGACCCTGACCCACGAAATCGGTCACACCCTCGGCCTGGCCCACCCGGGTGACTACAACGCTGGCGAAGGCAGCCCGACCTACGATGACGCCACTTATGGCCAGGACACCCGTGGCTACAGCGTCATGAGCTACTGGAGCGAAAGCAATACCGACCAGAACTTCAGCAAGGGCGGCGTCGAAGCCTACGCCTCCGGTCCGCTGATGGATGACATCGCGGCCATCCAGAAGCTCTACGGTGCCAACACCACGACCCGTACCGGCGATTCGACCTACGGTTTCAACTCCAATACCGGTCGCGATTTTCTCAGTGCGTCATCATCGTCGGACAAAGTGGTGTTTTCGGTATGGGACGCAGGTGGCCGCGATACCCTGGATTTCTCCGGTTTCACCCAGAACCAGAAAATCAACCTCAATGACGCCTCGTTCTCCGATGTTGGCGGCATGGTAGGCAACGTCTCCATCGCCAAGGGTGCCGTCATCGAAAACGCCATCGGCGGCTCCGGCAGCGACTTGCTGATCGGCAACACGGTAGCCAACGAGCTCAAGGGTGGAGCGGGCAACGATATCCTTTGGGGGGCCGGTGGTGCAGACAAACTCTGGGGCGGCTCGGGGTCGGACACGTTCGTGTTCGCCGCCAGTTCCGATTCGCGGCCTGGAGCGACGGACCAGATCCTCGATTTCGTCAGCGGCCTGGACAAGATCGACCTGACCGGTATCACCAAGGGCGCGGGCCTGCACTTCGTGAGCGCGTTCACCGGTGCGGCGGGCGATGCGGTGTTGTCGACATCGGGTGGCAACAGCCTGCTGTCGGTGGACTTCTCCGGGCACGGCGTGGCTGACTTCCTGGTCAGCACCGTTGGCCAGGCTGCGGTCTCGGATATCGTGGCCTGATGTCCCTGTCCCGTGGGGGCGGCTGCTCCTGCGGGACCTCGGCCAGGATGAAAAAAATGCGTAGAAAATTCATGCCCAGTAGCGTTCGAGCAACCGCCGGGTTGCTCGCTACGCTGATGATGTTTTGTGGAGAAGCCGCCATGGCGCGCAGCCTGTTGTTAGCAGAACCCTCGCAGTTGGCCGGTCAGTGGCAGGCTGTTTTGTCGAGCCCGCAGGACAACGCGCAAACCCAGGCGCTGCAGGACAAACCGTCCAACAGTTGCCTCGTCGAACTCAAGGCGGATCAGACCCTGGGCGGGCAAACCGATTGCCTGGGCCAATGGCTGGGGGATGAGCCGGTTCGTTGGTTCACTGAACCCGACGGACTTTCCCTGATTGGCAAACAAGACTCCAGGACACACTTGGGCCTGCGTCAGGGAGACCATTATCAAATGACGTTGAAGTCCGGTTTGATACTCAGGCTTGAACGAAATAAGTCCCAGAGTGCTCATTAACGAATGAGTACAGTTGAGTCTTGAACGAAGTGCGCTTGTTTGAACAGGCGTGCTTTTCGGTGTCGGCCGAATCGAATAACAAAGTTTGGCAGTTGAATAACGGCCAGTTCGCTGGCGAAGCCAACAACAAGGAAGATCATGGATAGGGTAAGGAGCGCTGCTTCGGCGCCGCTGTTTAAAGCGCTGGGCGATTATAAAAATATTTTGATCAGTGTTGGATGTTTTACCGCGCTGATCAATGTCCTGATGCTCGCGCCTTCGATTTATATGCTCCAAGTGTATGACCGCGGGTTGTCATCACAGAACGAGACCACGCTGGCGATGTTGTCATTGATGGTCGTCGGCTTCTTCGTATTCATCGGGCTGTTGGAAATGGTCCGCAGCTTCGTGGTCATCCGTATCGGCAGCCAGTTGGAAAGGCGCTTCAACCTTCAGGTGTACAAGGCCGCGTTCGAGCGCAATCTGCGCCAGGGGGAAGGCAACGCCGGGCAATCCCTGGGCGACCTCACGCATATTCGCCAATTCCTCACCGGGCCGGCGCTGTTCGCGTTCTTCGACGCACCGTGGTTTCCCATCTATCTGCTGGTGATCTACCTGTTCAACGTGTGGCTCGGCGTGTTTGCCTCCGTCGGCACGCTGCTGCTGATCGGCTTGGCCTGCCTGAACGAGGCCATGACCAAAAAGGCCTTGGGGCAGGCCAGCGTCTACTCGCAACAATCCAGTCAACTGGCCACCAGCCATTTGCACAACGCCGAGACGATCCAGGCCATGGGCATGCTCGGCGCGCTGCGCAGCCGCTGGTTCGCCGTGCACTCACGGTTTCTGGGCCTGCAGAACCAGGCCAGCGACACCGGCGCGGTCATCAGCTCCTTGAGCAAGACCCTGCGCCTGTGCCTGCAGTCGCTGGTGCTGGGTTTGGGCGCGTTGCTAGTGATCAAGGGCGACATGACCGCCGGGATGATGATTGCCGGCTCGATCCTGATGGGCCGGGTGTTGAGTCCTATCGACCAGTTGATCGCCGTGTGGAAGCAGTGGAGCGGCGCCAAGTTGGCTTACCGGCGTCTCGACGCGCTGTTGCAAGCGTTTGCGCCCCAGGACGACGGCATGACGCTGCCTGTGCCTAAGGGCCAGGTGAGTTTCGAACACGTCAGCGCCGGGCCGCCAGGGCAACGCAACGCGACGCTGCAGCAGGTCAGCTTCAGCCTGGCCGCGGGGGAAGTGCTGGGTGTGCTGGGGGCGTCCGGTTCCGGCAAGTCCACCCTGGCCCGGGTGCTGGTGGGCGTGTGGCCGACCCTGGCGGGTACGGTGCGCCTCGACGGGGCCGATATTCATCGCTGGAATCGCGAGCAACTCGGCCCGCACATCGGCTATCTGCCACAAGACATCGAGCTGTTTTGCGGCAGCATCGCCGAGAACATCGCCCGGTTTCGCCAAGCCGATCCGCAAAAGGTCGTCGCCGCCGCGCAGCAGGCCGGGGTCCATGAGCTGATCCTGCGCCTGCCCCAAGGCTATGACACGGTGCTGGGGGAGGACGGCGGTGGTTTGTCCGGCGGACAGAAACAACGGGTTGCGCTGGCCCGGGCGATGTACGACCGGCCGAGCCTGGTGGTGCTCGATGAACCCAACTCCAACCTCGACACGGTTGGCGAAGCGGCGCTCGCCAGTGCCATCGCGCAGATGAAGGCCCAGGGCACCAGTGTCGTGCTGGTCACTCATCGTTCCTCGGCACTGGCCCAGGCCGACAAGTTGCTGGTGCTCGACGAAGGCCGGCTACAAGCCTTCGGCCCAAGCCAGCAAGTGTTGCGGGCGCTTTCCGGCCAGTCGGGTTCACAGGACAACGCGCTACGCAGCTCACCGCCGAACAGTCCCCAGGTGGCCCCCAACGGACTGAGCATGAGTCGCCAGTACCAGGCCGCCAGCAAACCCGGCGGCGCATGAGCAAGGAGCTCGACATGAATCTCGAACATACGCAGGACGTTGAGCGGCCGGAGCGCGACGCCCACTTCTTCACGCGCGTGGGCTGGGCACTGGCGCTCGTTGGCGCGGGCAGTTTTTTCACCTGGGCCAGCCTGGCGCCGTTGGACCAAGGCATCCCCGTGCAGGGCACCGTGGTGGTTTCAGGCAAGCGCAAGGCGGTGCAGTCGATGAGCAGCGGTGTGGTCAGCCGGATCCTGGTGCGCGAAGGCGAAGCGGTGAAGCAGGGCCAGCCGCTGTTTCGCCTGGACCAGACCCAGGCCGCCGCCGATGTGCAATCGCTGCAGGCGCAGTACCGGATGACCTGGGCGAGCCTGGCGCGCTGGCAAAGCGAGCGGGACAACCTGTTACAGGTAAGTTTCCCGGCTGAGCTGAGTCGCGATCCCGATCCACGCCTGGCCCTGGTGCTTGAAGGCCAGCGGCAACTGTTCAGCAGCCGCCGCGAAGCCTTCGCCCGGGAGCAGGCGGCGTTGCGCGCCAACATCGAGGGTGCGGCGGCGCAATTGGCGGGTATGCGTCGGGCCCGCAGCGACCTGACCGCCCAGGCCGAATCCCTGCGTCTGCAACTGGGCAACCTGCAACCCTTGGCCGACAACGGCTATATCCCGCGCAACCGCCTGCTGGACTATCAACGCCAGCTGTCGCAAGTGCAGCAGGAACTGGCGCAGAACAGCGGCGAAAGCGGGCGGGTGGAGCAGGGGATCGTCGAGTCGCGATTGAAGCTGCAGCAGCACAACGAGGAATACCAGAAAGAGGTGCGCAGCCAGTTGGCCGACGCCCAGCTCAAGAGCGAAACCTTGCAAGAGCAACTGAAATCCGCCGGCTTCGAGCTGCAACACAGCGAAATCCTTGCCACCGCCGATGGCATCGCCGTCAACCTGGGGGTGCACACCGAGGGCGCCGTGGTGCGCCAGGGCGATACCTTGCTGGAAATCGTCCCCCAGGGCACGCGGTTGGAAGTGGAAGGGCATCTGCCGGTGCATCTGATCGACAAGGTCGGCGCGCATTTACCGGTGGACATCCTGTTTACCGCCTTCAACCAGAACCGCACGCCAAGGGTGCCTGGGGAAGTCAGCTTGATTTCTGCCGATCAAATGCTCGATGAGAAGACCGGCGCGCCGTATTACGTCCTGCGCAGCAGCGTCAGCGACGTGGCGATGGACAAGCTCAACGGCCTGGTGATCAAGCCCGGCATGCCGGCCGAGATGTTCGTGCGCACCGGCGAGCGCTCATTGCTCAACTACCTGTTCAAACCGCTGCTCGACCGAGCCGGCTCTGCGTTGACCGAAGAATAAGGATGTCCGGCGGTATGAAGCGTTTCTATTGGGTAGCCGTGCTGGCCGCTTCCGTGTGCAATAACGCCTGGGCCATGGGGCCCTTCGAGTTCTACGAGCGGGCCCTGCGCAATGACCCGGTCTACCTGGGCGCGATCAAGGAGCGCGATGCGGGCCAGGAAAATCGCGCCATTGGCCGCGCCGGGCTGCTGCCGCACCTGGGCTACAGCTACAACAAGGGTCGCAACCAGTCCAAGGTCACGTACCTCAACGATCGCGGCGCCAGCCAGCATGATGATCGCAACTACAGCAGCTACGGTTCCAGCCTGACGTTGCAACAACCGCTGCTGGACTACGAGGCGTACGCGGCCTATCGCAAGGGCGTGGCCCAGGCGTTGTTCGCTGATGAAAGTTTTCGTGGCAAGAGTCAGGAGTTGTTGGTGCGGGTGCTGAGTCATTACACCCAGGCGCTGTTCGCCCAGGACCAGATCGACATTGCCCAGGCCAAGAAAAAGGCGTTCGAGCAGCAATTTCGCCAGAACGAGCATCTGTTTCGCCAGGGCGAAGGTACGCGCACCGACATCCTTGAGGCGCAGGCGCGCTATGAATTGGCAATCGCCGAAGAGATCGAGGCGCGAGATGAGCAGGATGCCGCCTTGCGCGAGCTGGGCTCGCTGATTGGCGTCCCGGCCCTGGATATCGGCGACCTGGCGCCGCTGCATGACACCTTCCAGACCTTTGCCTTGCAACCGGCCAGTTTCGACACATGGCACGCGCTGGCGGTGAGCAACAACCCCAGCCTGGCGTCCCAGCGACAAGCCGTAGACGTGGCGCGTTTCGAGGTGGAGCGCAACCGCGCCGGGCATCTGCCCAAGGTCAGCGCCTACGCGACGATGCGCCAGAACGAATCGGAAAGTGGCAATACCTACAACCAACGCTACGACACCAACACCATCGGCCTGGAAGTCAGCGTGCCGCTGTACGCCGGTGGCGGGGTCTCGGCGTCGACCCGCCAGGCCAGCCGCACTATGGAACAGGCCGAATACGAGCTGGAGGCCAAGACCCGCGAGACGCTGATCGAATTGCGCCGCCAGTTCAGCGCCTGTGTGTCCGGGGTGAACAAGCTGCGCGCTTATCAGAAGGCCCTGAGCTCCGCTGAAGCGCTGGTGGTCTCGACCCGGCAAAGCATCCTTGGCGGCGAGCGGGTCAATCTCGATGCACTCAATGCCGAGCAACAGCTCTACAGCACCCGCCGCGACCTGGCCCAGGCCCGTTACGACTACCTCATGGCCTGGACCAAGCTGCATTACTACGCCGGCACCCTCGGCCCGCAGGACCTGGCGAAGGTAGACGAGGCGTTTGTGTCCCGGGCGCCCTTTCAATGACCTGTGGCGAGGGAGCTTGCTCCCGCTCGAGTGCGAAGCGCTCGCAGGCTTTTTTTGGGGCCGCTACGCAGCCCAGCGGGAGCAAGCTCCCTCGCCACAAAGACAAAAGCAAAGACAAAAGCAAAGACAAAAGCAAAGACAAAAGCAAAGACAAAGCAAGCCACTAGGCCAGGACAGGTTCCATCAGGCCGCGCAACTCCAGGATTCTTGCAACAACTAAGGATGGTTCGTGATGAAAATCGATAACAACAAACAGCCCAGACAGACAGGGCGCCTGTTCCTGCCCAAGGCCCTCAACCGCGCAGTGCTCTGTGCACTGGCGACCTTGGGCGCGGCCCAGGCGGCGCCTTATGTCGAGAGCGGCAGGGCGGGTAATCCAGACAGTTGGCGCAGCAGTGAATTCAACGCCGAATGGGGGTTGGGGGCAATCAACGCGCAACAGGCCTACGCCGCCGGGTATACCGGCAAGGGCGTCAAGCTGGGGATCTTCGACCAGCCGGTCTACGCGGCGCACCCGGAGTTCTCCGGCACTGGCAAAGTCGTGACCTTGGTCACCAGTGGTATCCGCGAGTACACCGACCCCTACATCCCGGTGAAAGCCGGTGATCCGTTCCGCTACGACGGCTCGCCCACCGTTGGCTCCGATGGCAAGCTGGGTTCCCACGGCACCCATGTCGGCGGGATCGCTGCCGGCAGTCGCGATGGCAGCCCGATGCACGGCGTGGCGTACGATGCGCAGATCATCAGCGCCGACAACGGCGACCCGGGCCCCGAAGACGGCATCATCCTGGGCAACGATGGCGCAGTGTACAAGGCGGGTTGGGACGCGTTGATCGCCAGCGGCGCACGCATCATCAACAACAGCTGGGGCATTGGCATCACCGATCGCTTCGACCAGGGCGGCCGCGATCCGGCGTTCCCGCACTTCACCGTGCAGGACGCGCAACTGCAATTCGATCAGATCAAGCCGCTGCTGGGCACCAAGCCTGGCGGCGCCTACGAGGGCGCCATCGCCGCAGCCCGCAGCGGTATCGTCACGATTTTCGCCGCCGGCAACGACTACAACCTCAATAACCCTGATGCCATCGCGGGCCTGGCGTATTTTGTGCCGGACATCGCGCCGAACTGGCTCACCGTGGCGGCGCTGCAAGTCAATCCGGACACCGCCAGCGCCGATCCTTACACCATCAGCACCTTCTCGTCGCGCTGTGGCTACACCGCCAGTTTCTGCGTGTCGGCCCCCGGCACCCGGGTCTACAGCGCCGTGATCGGCGGCACCAGTGCCGACGACCTGACTGTCGGCTACGCCAACAAGAGCGGCACCTCCATGGCCGCGCCCCATGTTGCCGGCAGTGTGGCGGTGTTGATGGAGCGTTTCCCCTACATGACCGGCGCCCAGGTCGCCAGCGTCCTGCGCACCACCGCCACCGACATGGGCGCGCCGGGCGTCGATTCGTTATACGGCTGGGGCATGATCAACCTGGGCAAGGCCATCGACGGTCCATCGATGCTGGTGACCGAGCAGGACATCCCCGCGGAGTTTCGTATCGATGGCGCCTATGGCTCCGGTCAGTTCGTGGTGGACCTGCCGGGCATTGGCGCGATCATCGATGCCGGCAAACCCACGGAACGGGTGTGCATCGGCATCCAATGTGGCCTGGACGTTTGGCGCAACGACATCGCCGGCCACGGCGGCCTGACCAAGGAGGGCATCGGCACCCTGGTACTCACCGGCGCAAACACCTACAGCGGGCCGACCCTGGTCAATCAAGGGCGACTGGCGATCAATGGCTCGCTGGCCTCGGCCGTTACGGTCAACGACGGCGGCATCCTCGGTGGCAACGGGCGCATCGCCAGCCTGACCGCCAACCGCGGCGCCAGCGTGGCGCCGGGCAACTCCATCGGCACCTTGCAGGTGGCCGGCGACGTGACCTTTCAACCCGGTTCGAACTACGCAGTGGAAGTCTCGCCCACCGCCAGCGACCTGATCGTGGCGGGCGGCAAGGCGTCCGTTGACGGAGCGACGGTGTCGTTGTCCCTGGAAAACAGCCCGACACTGCTGACGGCTGGCGAGGTGAAAAGCCTGTTGGGCAGGCAGTTCAATATCCTGCAGGCCGCCGATGGTATTGACGGGCGCTTCGCTGGCGTCTTGCCCAACTATGCGTTTCTGGGGGGCGACCTGGCGTACAGCACCAGTGGCATTCAACTGGCGGTCGAGCGTAACGACGCGTCATTTGCCAGCCTCGGCCTGACACCAAACCAGCGCTCCGTCGCCTCGGCCGCCGAACGACTGGGCGCGGGCAACGGACTCTACGAGGCCTTGCTGCTTTCGCCCAGCACCGCCGTGGCGCAACAGGCATTCCAGCAACTGTCCGGTGAAATCCATCCGGCCATTGGCACACTGTTGATCAACGACAGTCGTCAGTTGCGCGACGCCGTCGGTGATCGCCTGCGCCAGGACGCCCTGTACGACGCCGGTACGCCGACCGATGCCAGCAGCAATGCCTGGTTCAAGGTGCTGGGCGCTTGGGGCAAAAACGATGGTGGAAATGATCACGCCAGTACGACCAGTTCCATCGGCGGGCTGCTGGCCGGTGTCGACGGACTGATCAGCGACCAGACGCGACTGGGCTTCGTCACCGGCTACAGCGACAGTTCGTTGAGCATGGGTGAAGGCACCCATTCCTCGGCCAAGGCCGACAGCTATCACCTGGGGGCCTACCTGGGACATGAAATCGACGCGCTACGCCTGACCGTTGGCGCTGCCCACAGTTGGCATCGCATCGACGTCAAGCGGGACCTGCAATGGGGCGACGTCAGTGGCCGGGAGAAAACCAAGCGCGATGCCCGGACCACCCAGCTCTTCACCGAAGCGGCGTATCGCCTCAACTTGCAACCGGTAGCCCTGGAGCCGTTCGCCAACCTGGCCTATGTGCACCTGGACAGCGACAGCTTCCATGAGAAAGGCGATAACGCGGCCCTGCACGGTGGCGACGATCGCCGCGATGCCGTGCTCTCGACCCTGGGCGTGCGGGCCAGCCATACCCTGGCCCTGTCGGATCGACAGCAACTGCAACTGTCCGGCTCCCTCGGCTGGCAGCACAACCTGAGCAGCACCTCGTCCGAACAGGACCTGGCCTTCGCCGGCAGCAGCAACACCTTCGCGGTGCAGAGTGTGTCCATGGACCGCAACGCCGCCGTGATCGGTGCCCGTGCCGGGCTTGCGGTCGCCAAGGATGTGCGGGTCAACCTCGACTACAACGGCCTGATCGGCTCCCGGGATAAAACCCACGGCGTGGGCCTGACCCTGGATTGGCAGTTCTGACCAAGAAGAAGGGCTGGATATACCCCCGTGGCGAGGGAGCTTGCTCCCGCTCGGGTGCGTAGCAGCCGCCCCGGGGGAGCGCTTCGCACTCCAGCGGGAGCAAGCTCCCTCGCCACAACAGCTGTACCTCCCGGTTCCCGTATTCCAACAACAAAAGAGAGCAACAACCATGGGCATCTACGACTACAAGAACCTCGGCACTGCCGAATCCAAGGCACTGGTCAGCGACGCGATGGCGATCATGCTGTATTCCTACCATAACCTCGACAATGGCTTTGCCTCCGGTTACCAGCACAACGGCTTCGGTGCCGGCCTGCCGGCCACCCTGGTGACCGCGCTGCTGGGGGGCACCGATTCCCAAGGGGTGATTCCCGGCGTGCCGTGGAACCCCGATTCGGAAAAACTGGCCCTGGAGGCGGTACAGAAGGCCGGTTGGACGCCCATCAGCGCCGCGCAACTGGGTTACGCCGGCAAGGTGGATGGCCGCGGGACGTTTTTCGGTGAAAAGGCCGGCTACACCACTGCGCAGGTAGAGATCCTCGGCAAATACGACAGCGCGGGACACCTGCAGGAAATCGGCGTGTCATTTCGCGGCACCAGCGGCCCTCGGGAAAATCTGATCGGCGATTCCATCGGTGACGCGGTCAACGACCTGATGGCCGCGCTGGGACCCAAGGACTATGCGAAAAACTACGTCGGCGAAGCCTTTGGCAACCTGCTGGGCGACGTCGCGAAATTTGCCCAGGCCCATGGCCTGACGGGCAACGACGTGCTGGTCAGCGGCCACAGCCTGGGTGGGCTGGCGGTCAACAGCCTGGCGGACTTGAGCACCAGCCAATGGTCGGGGTTCTACTCCAGTGCCAACTACATCGCCTACGCCTCGCCAACCCAGAGCAGTACCGACAAGGTCTTGAACATCGGTTACGAGAACGATCCGGTGTTTCGCGCGCTGGATGGCTCGACGTTCAACCTCGCCTCGGTGGGTGTGCACGATGGGCAACAGGAATCGGCCACCAACAACATCGTCAGCTTCAACGACCACTACGCTTCGGCGACGTGGAACGTGTTGCCGTTTTCCATTCTCAACATTCCCACCTGGATTTCCCACCTGCCTACCGGCTACGGCGATGGCATGGGCCGGATCATGGGGTCGGTGTTCTACGACCTCACCGAAAAAGACTCCACCATCATCGTCGCCAACCTGTCGGACCCCGCGCGGGCCAATACCTGGGTGCAGGACCTCAATCGCAACGCCGAACCCCATACCGGCAGCACGTTCATCATCGGCAGCGACAGCGACGACCTGATCCAGGGCGGCCAGGGTAACGACTACCTGGAAGGCCGCGCCGGCAATGACACTTTTCGTGATGGCGGTGGCTACAACGTGATCCTGGGCGGGCAGGGCAGCAACAGCCTGCAACTGCAGCAGTCAGTGAAGGATTTCAGTTTTGCCCATGACGGGGCCGGGACGCTGTATATGCGCGACGCCCATGGCGCGATCAGCATCACCCGCGACATCGGCACGCTGGTCAGCAAGGAGTCCGGATTGTTCTGGGGGCTGCTCAAGGATGAGGTGAGCCACAGCGTCACCGCCAATGGCCTGGTGGCCGGCGCCAACCTGACGGCATATGCCTCGTCGATCAAGGGCAGTGTGGCCAATGACACCCTGGTGGCGGGAGCGAAGGGCGACTGGCTGTTCGGCCAGGACGGCAACGATGTGCTGATAGGCGGCGCGGGTAACGACACCTTCGTCGGTGGTGCGGGCAATGACCAGATGCAAGCGGGGGCCGGCAGTGACACCTTCCTCTTCAACGGCGCTTTCGGCCAGGACCGGATCAGCGGCTACGACGCGGGGGACAAGCTGGTGTTCCTCGGCGTGCCGGGCGCCGGGGCTGGTCATGACTACAGCCAGTACCTGTCACAGGTGGGCAATGACACGCTGTTCAAGGTCGGCGACAGTTCCGTGACCCTGGTGGGCGTTGGTCTGGGTCAGGTGGGGGGCGAAGGGATCGTGTTCGCCTGATATCGCCTTTGCGAGCAAGCCCGCTCCCACAGGGATGGATGGTGAATACAGGATTCTGCGAGCACCGGAAAACAAGTGTGGGAGCGAGCTTGCTCGCGATGGCGGCATTCCAGGCAAGTCACTGGAATTCAGTCAGTCTTCCTTGCGAATGGTTGCCACATCATCGGCGCGGACCCGAACTTTCCTGCCGGAAATATCCTCGAACTCGTAGAAACCGTCAGCGGTGCGGGTATTGGGGGTGTCCTTGGTCAAATACTGGGTACCGTTCTGCAAGGTCACCACGGTTGGCGACGCGCAGCCAGCCAGAGCCAGAAATGCCACGGCGACCATGGGCAGGCCCAGAAACCTGATGTTCATAACCATAACCTCTCAATTAAAAGGACACGGAGCAACTGATTCGACCGCGCCATCACGTTAGTCAACCGCCATTGGTCTCGCTTGCCGTAGGAAAGTTCATCGCTGACTGAAGGATTTCACCTTAAATATAGGAGACCGTTCATCTTTTGCTGTTGCCTGGCCGGTTTACAGCTGTTATCTGTATGCATAACCAGTGCTTAATATCCTTGGCGTTCTTTCCGTGGCAGTCCGTTCCCTCGACGATCCGTTTTACTACCTGAACAACTTCCAGCAGGTGCTCGCTTGGTTGACGCAGCGTTATGCCGATGTGCTCAGCACCGACGAGCAGCGCTTCATCGAGCACTTCGCAGCGCTGCCGCGTGGCGCCCAGGGCTTGCTGGTGCGGATGGTGATGCGCAAGGGGCTACGGTTTCGCCATAGCAAGCTGCATTACTCGGAAATTGGCGACATTGGTGCCGCCGTCGCGCCACTGTTGGCGCTGGGTTGGGTCGAGGAACAGGCCCCCATCGGGCTCGTCGAGCTGTTCGAGGTGCTGCTCAAGCCGGAAATCCTCCTGTGCCTGGGCCACCTGATCGAACACCCCAAGGCGAAAAAGACCGAATGGCTCCACGCCTTGGACGAACGCGTCAACCAGCCCCAGCCGTTCGATGCCTGGTGCCCGCAGTTGGATGACCGGCTGTACAGCCTGACGATCATGAGTCTGTGTGACCGGCTGCGGTTGATGTTTTTCGGCAACCTTTACCAGGACTGGTCGGAATTCGTCCTGGCGGACCTGGGCATCTTCACCTACGAAACCGTCGAGTTCAGCGCCGAGTCACGGGGCTTGCGCAGCCGCGAGGACGTCGATGCCTGCCTGTTCTTGCACGACTGCCAGCAGCGCTTCGAAGCTGGCGAGCCCCTGGATGAGATCGTCGCCCAGGTCAACGAACTGTCCCTGGACAATCCGTGGCTGGAGCGGCGCCGGGGCAAGTTGTTGTTCCAGATTGGCCAGCACGGCGAGCGCATCGGCGACTTCGCCTTGGCCTTGGGCATCTATCGCGATTGCACCTACCCGGGCGCGCGGTTGCGGATGGTCCGGGTACTGGAGCGCATCGGCGAATACGGCTTGGCCCTTGAACTCGGCGAGGTGGCGATGCAGGCACCGCAAAGTGCCGCCGAAACCCAGGCCTTGCTGCGGATCGTGCCCCGTCTTCGGCGCAAGTTGGGCGGCCCGCCGGTGCCACGGGGCCTGGTCCGGGAAGTGGAGCGCCTGGAGCTGCAACTGCCTCGCGTCGATCCGACCTTGTCGGTGGAGTACCACGTCCAGGCCCACCTGCACGACGACACCGCGCCAGTGCATTACGTCGAGAACAGCCTGATCAATTCGCTGTTCGGCCTGCTGTGCTGGCCGGCGATCTTCGCGCCGTTGCCGGGTGCATTTTTCCACCCGTTCCAGCGGGGGCCGGTGGACCTGCTCAACGAAGATTTTCATGCCCGTCGCGCCGAGCTGTTCGCAGCTTGCCTGGCAGAGCTGGACGATGGCCGCTATCGGCAGACCATCAGCCGTCGCTATGCCGAAAAGTGGGGCGTGCAGTCGCCTTTCGTATTCTGGGGCGCGCTGTCCGAGCCCTTGCTGGAGCAAGCCCTCGATTGCTTGCCGGCCGCGCATCTCAAGCACTGGTTTGACCGTTTGCTGCTGGACATCAAGGCCAACCGCGCCGGCATGCCGGATCTGATCCAGTTCTGGCCGCAGCACAAGACCTACCGCATGATCGAAGTCAAAGGCCCTGGCGATCGGCTGCAAGACAACCAGCTGCGTTGGCTGGAGTTCTGCCATGAGCACCAGATGCCCGTTGCCGTTTGTTATGTGCAATGGGCAGAGTCGGCTATCGTGAGCGAGCTTGCTCGCGATGGGGCCGCATGACCCCGGCATCCAGCTACAGCATCGCCGTGCGGGCGTTGTGTGAGTTCACCGCCAAGGTGGGTGATCTTGACCTGCGCTTCACGCCGTCGCCCACGGCCTTGGAAGGCATCGCTGGCCATCGCACCGTGGCGGCGCGGCGCAGCGATGGCTACCTGGCTGAGGTGGCCCTTGAAGGTCTCTACCAGACACTGAAAGTCAAAGGCCGGGCCGACGGCTACGACCCGACCCGCAACTGCCTCGAAGAAGTGAAGACTTTCCGGGGCGACCTGAGCAAGCAACCGGCCAATCACCGCCAACTGCATTGGGCCCAGGCGAAAATCTACGGCTGGCTGATGTGCCAGAAGCTACAGTTGCCGCATATCGACGTCGCCTTGGTGTATTTCGACATCGTCAGCGAAAAGGAAACCTGCTTTACGCAAAGCTTCGAGGCGGCGCAACTCCAGGCGTTTTTTGAAGCACAGTGCGCGCTATTCCTCGCCTGGGCCGAACAGGAAATGGCCCACCGCCAGGCCCGCAATCTCGGCGCACACACATTGGCTTTTCCTCACGCCAGCTTCAGGCCAGGACAGCGGCACTTGGCTGAGTCGGTGTTCAAGGCGGTCAGTACCGGCCGTTGCCTGATGGCCCAGGCGCCCACCGGCATCGGCAAGACCGTCGGCACGCTGTTCCCGATGCTCAAGGCCCTGGCGCCGCAGCGGTTGGATAAAGTGTTCTTTCTCACCGCCAAAACCCCGGGACGCAAGCTGGCGTTGGACGCCGCTCAAGTAATCACCCGCAGCGCGCCGTCGATGCCGTTGCGCGTGCTGGAAATGATCGCCCGGGACAAGGCTTGCGAGTACCCGGAGAACGCCTGCCATGGCGAATCCTGCCCGCTGGCCCGTGGTTTCTACGACCGCTTACCGGGCGCCCGGGCAGCGGCGAGCCAGGTCACGTTGCTCGACCAGGCGGCGTTGCGCGAGATTGCGCTGGCCCATGAGGTCTGCCCGTATTACCTCAGCCAGGAAATGGCCCGCTGGGCCGACGTAGTGGTGGCCGACTACAACTATTACTTCGACTTCAGCGCGTTGCTCTTCGGCCTGGCCCAGGCCAACGGCTGGACTGTCGCGACCTTGGTGGATGAAGCCCATAACCTGGTGGAGCGCGGGCGGCAGATGTACAGCGCGACCCTCGACCAGGCCACGCTGACCAGCGTGCGCAAAACCGCCCCTGAACCGCTGAAGAAATCCCTTGATAGGGTCAATCGCCAGTGGAACGCCTTGCATGCGCCCCAGGTGGCGGCCTATCGGGCCTATGAAAAGTTGCCGGACAAATTGCTCCAGGCCCTGGCTACCTGCACTACGGCTATTGGCGATTATCTAAGCGATCATCCCCAAGGCCTGGACAGCGGATTGCAGGCGTTCTACTTCGACGCGTTGCAGTTTGGCCGGGTGGCGGAAACCTTCGACGAGCACTTTCTGTTTGACATCCACAAGCGCGAACTCGGCCGCCAGCGCAGCCTATCTACGCTGTGCCTGCGCAACGTGGTGCCGGCCGCATTCCTGCGACCCAGGCTGACGGCGGCCCGCAGCACGGTGCTGTTTTCCGCGACCCTGGGCCCCCGGCATTACTACGCAGACTTGTTGGGGACGCCGGGCGACACGGTATGGATCGACGTGGAATCGCCGTTCAAGGCCGAACAACTGGACGTACAGGTCGTCAGCCGCATTTCCACCCGTTTTGCCCATCGCCAGGCGTCCCTGGAGCCCATTGCCGCGTTGATGGCCCGCCAGTTCAACGAGCGCCCAGGCAACTACCTGGCTTTTTTCAGCAGCTTCGATTACTTGCAGCAAGTGGCTGGGCTGTTTGCCGAGCGGTACCCGCAAATTGCGCTCTGGACGCAATCGCGCGGCATGGGCGAAGCCCCCCGGCAGGCGTTTCTCGAACGGTTCATGGAGCACAGCCAAGGCATTGGCTTTGCGGTGCTGGGCGGCGCGTTCGGCGAGGGCATCGATTTGCCGGGTTCACGCCTGATCGGCGCATTCATCGCCACCTTGGGGCTGGCGCAGTTCAACCCGGTCAATGAGCAGATGAAACAACGCATGGCCGCAATCTTCGGCGATGGCTACGACTACACGTACCTGTACCCTGGCCTGCAAAAAGTCGTGCAGGCGGCCGGTCGCGTTATCCGCACCCAGCAGGATCGCGGGGTGGTGATGCTGATCGATGACCGGTTTGGCGAGGCGAGGGTGCAGCACTTGTTGCCGCGCTGGTGGTCAGTTACCCAAGAGGCCCACAAATCCCCTTGTGGGAGCGAGCTTGCTCGCGATGGCAGACTGTCAGCCAGTATTGATGCAAACTGACCCACCGCTATCGCGAGCGAGCTCGCTCCCACAGGTTGGAAGGCTTGAGGATTTTTCCTGGCGCCTGACTTGCTCCATACTTCGCGAAAAAAGAATCCACACGGATGCCCCGGCCAGATGCTTGAGAACGCCCCCAAGTCCCCACTCATGAACGAGGAGCAGCGCTTTCGCCTGCTCATCGACGCGGTGGTCGACTACGCCATCTACATGACCGACCCATCGGGCCTCATCACCAGTTGGAACTCCGGCGCCAGGCGCTTCAAGGGCTACGAGGAATCCGAGATCCTGGGCCAGCATTTCTCCCGTTTCTACACCGATCAGGATCGCGCCGCCGGCCTGCCGCAACGGGCGCTGGACACGGCCGTGCAGGAGGGGCGCTTTGAAGGCGAGGGTTGGCGGGTGCGCAAGGACGGCACGTTGTTCTGGTCCCATGTGGTGATCGATCCGATCATCGACAGCCAGAGCGGCACCTTGCTTGGTTTCGCCAAGATCACCCGCGACCTGACCGATCGTAAAATGGCCGAGGAAACCCTCAAGCAAAGCGAGCAGCAGTTCCGCCTGCTGGTGCAAAGCGTCACCGATTACGCCATCTACATGCTCGACCCGCAAGGCCAGGTCACCAACTGGAACCTGGGGGCGCAGCGGATCAAGGGTTATCTTCCGGCCGAGGCTATCGGCCGGCATTTCTCGATGTTCTACACCCCCGAGGATCGCGATAGCGGCGAACCACAACGGGCGTTGAGCATCGCCGCCAGCGAAGGGCGCTTCGAGAAAAAAGGCTGGCGCATGCGCAAGGATGGCACGCGCTTCATGGCCCACGTGGTCATCGATGCGATCCGCAGCGACACCGGCACGCTGTTGGGATTTGCCAAGATCACCCGTGACATTACCGATGCCACCCAGGCCCAGCAGGCCCTTGAGCAAGCCCGCGAGGCGCTGTTCCAATCCCAGAAACTGCAAGCCATCGGTCAGCTCACCGGCGGTATTGCCCATGATTTCAATAACCTGTTGACGGTCATCCTTGGCAACCTGGAAATCGTACGCAAGCGCATGGCCAACGAACCGAAACTCACTCAATTGCTGGACAACGCGACCCAGGGCGCGCTGCGCGGGGTTTCGCTGACCCAGCGCATGCTGGCGTTTGCCCGCCGGCAAAAACTGACCTACGAATCGGTCGAGCTGGCGGCCCTGGTGCAGGGTATCAGCGGCCTGCTGCAAAGCTCCCTGGGCCCATCGATACACATCCAGACCCGCTTCGCCGAGGCGCTGTCGCCGGTGCTGGCCGATGTCAACCAACTGGAACTGGCGATTCTCAATCTGGCGACCAACGCCCGGGACGCCATGCCCCATGGTGGCAAGCTCATGATTAGCGCCGATGAGCGGCAAGGGTGTGATGCGGCCCACGACAAGCCGATGGCCCCCGGGCGCTACATTTGCCTGGCGATTACCGATGAAGGCGAGGGCATGGATGAAGCCACGCTGGCCTCGGCCGTGGACCCATTTTTCACCACCAAGGGGGTTGGCAAAGGTACGGGCCTGGGGTTGTCCATGGTGCATGGCCTGGCGGAACAGCTCGGGGGGCGTCTGACGCTCAGGAGCGAGAAAGGTGTCGGTACCACCGCGCAGTTGTGGTTGCCGGTGGCAAACAACCCGGCACCGGGCAAAGCGTCGATCCAGGAAACAACGCAGCCAGTCGATGAGTTGAAAGTGCTGGTAGTCGATGATGACAGCCTGGTGCTGACCAGCACGCGCCTGTTGATCGAAGACCTCGGGCACCGGGTCCTTTGCGCGCCATCGGGCGCCCAGGCACTGGAGCTGTATGAGCGCAACCCGGACATCGACCTGGTCATCACCGACATGGCCATGCCGCAGATGGACGGTGCGCAGTTGGCGAAACTGTTGCGTGACCGCCAACCGGACCTGCCCATCATCCTGGCCACCGGTTATGCCGAACGCCTGGAAGGTTTCGCCACCCAATTGCCTCGGTTGATCAAGCCGTTCAAGCAGATTGACCTGGTGCAGATCATTGGGCAGACGATGAAATAGTCAGCCTCCTGTGGCGAGGGAGCTTGCTCCCGCTGGGTCGCGAAGCGGCCCCCATGTGGCGAGCGCTTCGCACTCGAGCGGGAGCAAGCTCCCTCGCCACACAAGAGCAGGCGCTTATTCAGTGTTCTTCTTGAACCCCCGCAAATTCATCGCACACAGGCAAAACTGCAACACGATCAACGCATACGCGTGGGTATGAAGGCCCCAGATCACCCACAGAATATTGCTTGCAATAAAACAACTGAATCCCGCCATCCGGCGTCGCGGTTGGCGTGAGCCGATCAACCAGGCGGCCAGCACCGTGACGAGCATCGCTGGCCATTGCACCCATCCAAGATAGTCCACACAAGCGTCCTCTTGCCCTTACGAACTAGAGACCCTGGCGGTTGGGGAGCGTTTCCCCGGATGTTGGATGCACCTGCGGTCCATTGGCTTGAACTTGCCGTGCGTCGGGTTCTTCTAATGAATCCGAATCATCAGAGAGGCTCGTCCTTCGCAATGCCCAGAATACTCACCGGGCCAACCCCGGAAGAAGAACTGACGGAACACAACGCCACACTGTTCGGTTCACCCAAGGAACGACTGGATTTCTATCGCCGGGAAATCCAGTACGAAACCAGTATCCTGGCCAACCGAACCGATGCTTACCTGGCCGCCCAATCTTTCCTGGTGATCGCCTTTGCTTCGTGCATGGCCAACCTGAACCCGGAGTGGGGCAAGTTGTTCACGCTGATCGTGCCGCCATTTCTGGCCTTGCTGGGATTCTTGAGCTCGCTCAATGCCTGGCCGGGCATCAAGGCGGCCTACGAAATCATCGATCATTGGCATTTCAAACAGAGCGAGTTATTGCGCGCCGAACCCTTGATGGGCCTGGCCTACGACGAGTCACCGCTGTTCAACGAGCGGGAGTCGACGCACAAAGGCTACCGCAAGTCGCTGCTGTTCTCGGTGCGTACGCCATGGATCTTCGCCACCTTCTGGGTATTGCTGGGGGTGTATTCGGTCTATATCCAGATGGGCGATCCTGGCGGTTGAGCCACACGATCTTGAGGACGAACATCATTGTGGCGAGGGAGCTTGCTCCCGCTGGGCTGCGAAGCGGCCCCAAGCTTTGCGGTTGCTGCGCAACCGAGCGGGAGCAAGCTCCCTCGCCACAACAGCGTTCATCTCCTGCCGCAGTGCCTCACCTCGGCTGCTTGTGGCGCTCATACCATGCCAGGGTCGGTTGGGTCGTGACACCATGGACCAAAATACTCAAGGCCACCACCGACAGGGTGAGGTTGATGCACAGTTGCTCTACCTCCGGCTGCAGGTCGTTGTTCAAGGCGAAAAACAAATAAAACAGGCTGCCGATCCCGCGGATGCCGAACCAACCGATCAGCAGCCGTTGCGGTCCGTCGAGCAATCGCCCCCAAGGTAATGCCAGCACACTCAACGGGCGGATGACGGCAAACAGCAGGGCACCGATCGCCAAGGCCCGCCAGTCCCAATGGTTGGCCAGCACGACCCCAAGCAGGGTGACCAGAAACACTTCCATCGATCGCTCCACCAGGCTGCCGAATGCGAGCATGTCGCTCATCATGACCCCTGCGGCCAATTGACCATCGTCCAGCGACTCGGTATCGCCCAGGACAGCCTGTTGGGGATCGACGGTTTCGTGGCCCACCACCGGTTGCACCAGGTGTTCTGCCGGCGGCGCCGCTTCATCGGTGGATTTGACCTCAGCCTGGCGCAGCCCCAGGCCGGCGGCGAACACTGAGAGAAAACCATAGCCCTGGATCCACTCGGCCACGACGTAAGCCAGGGCAATCAGTGCCAGGGCCAGGTAGTCGTTGGGCGACAGCGTGCTGTCGGCATTCCGGATGCGCATCGACAAGGTCAGCTTGCCAATGCCGCGGCCCATCCAGTAGCCGACCAGCAAACCGGCCGGCACCGCCCAGAGGACGTTAAGCAGCAGCCATTCACCGAGAAAATCGCTGCCGTCTTCACGCAGCATCAACAGGCCGAGGATCACAAAAGGAAATGCCGTCCCGTCGTTCAGTCCCGCTTCGCCCGACAGGCCGAAACGTACCCGGTCGTCATCCCGCGCGTCATTGACCTGCACCAGCGCCGCCAGCACCGGGTCGGTAGGTGCCAACATCGCGCCGATCAGCATCGACACGCCCCAACCCAGGCCCAACAGATAATGCAATGCCAGGCACAGGCCGGCGATGCACAGGATCATCACCGGCCCGGCCAGACCATAGGCGACACGCCAGGTACGGTTCTTGAGGGGCAAACGCAACTTGAGGCCGCTGACGAACAATGAAAACACCACCGCGACCTCCGTGAGGTGTTCCATCCAGACCGCCGAGTCGCTGATGTCCAGCTTCAGCACATTCAATCCCATCGGCCCGATGGCAATGCCCAGTACCAGGCACATCGCCGAGGTGGTGACCGGCATCCAGCGCAGATAGGAGGAGGTCAGGGCCAGGGTCAGCAACACCGCACCGAGCACCGCTACCCATACCGTGAAAGTCATCGTTGCTCCTTGGATAGCGCGTGGTACAGCCGGCAAGTGAACCCCGTGGCGAGGGAGCTTGCTCCCGCTCGGCTGCGAAGCAGTCGTAAAAACCTTTTGACCGCGCCCCCTTGCATGGGCCGCTTCGCCTCCAGCGGGAGCAAGCTCCCTCGCCCCAACAGCGCCGTTGCCACATTCAACAGCTGGGGTGGTTCTCAGTATTCGAGGGCTGGAGCGAAACGAGGGTTCCCCTCGTGAATGGACAACCCGTTTATCCGCCTGCCCTTCAACCCAACGGAATTTTTCGTCGTTGCCGGTGCTCTGCAACAGAAGAGACGTGCTGATTCAGCGTCCGCCGAAACCCAAGAGGCCCTTATGACTGCGCTGACACCCCTCCAATCCCAGCCGGGAACCGTGCACCCTGTTACGCCTGACGGGCACGTGCGCCAATGCTATGAACGACTGTTCCAGGGCCCCGACGACGCTGACAAGCAAGCCGTCGCCCAGGCGTTCCTCCGGGAATGCATCGCAAAGGCCGCGGCGCTTCCCCAGGAGATGCCCGATGACCCCATGGCGCTGTTGGCCTGGGTCGAGCAGCACAGCGCCGGTGTGGCCCGGCAATACGCTGACTACCTGGAGCGGCGCAAAAATGGCGGCGCGCGGGAGTTCTTCAGCAGCAAGGCCCACGCCTTGTACTTCCTGCAGGCTGTGGCGCCGACCAAACGGGTGGACGGCGCCTGGCTATATGGCGTGGTCAAGCACTGGCACGACCATCGTTTCGAGGGGTTGCTGTGCACCTACCTGGAAGAACTGGGGGACGGTCATCCCGCGCAAAACCATGTGGTGCTCTATCGAAAATTGCTCGCCGAACACGATCTGTCGGATGCCCCGGACATCGACGACGCCCTTTATCTGCAAGGCGCCGTGCAACTGGCCTTGGGGTACGCCGGCGACGAATACCTGCCAGAAGTCATCGGCTACAACTTGGGCTATGAGCAATTGCCCCTGCATCTGCTGATCAGCGCCTACGAGCTGAGCGAGCTGGACATCGATCCGTACTATTTCACCCTTCATGTCACCATCGACAACGCCAGCACCGGCCACGCCCATAAGGCCGTACAAGGGCTGCTGCAGCTGATGCCGATGGAAGCCGACCGTGAAGCCTTCTGGCACCGGGTCACGTTGGGCTATCGCCTCAACGACCTGGGGCAGGGCAGCCGGGACATCATCGGTTCATTCGACCTGACCCGCGAAGTGCTGGACATGCTTGAACGCAAACGCCCGTTCGGCCAGCACATGCATTCCGATTACTGCAAGTTCGAAGGCAAGACCGTCAACCAGTGGCTTTCGGCGCCAGGCCAATTGGAAGGATTCTTGGCGGCAATGCAGAACAAAGGCTGGATCAAACGCCATGAAGACCCGCAGAACAGCCGCTTCTGGACGCTGATCAACGGGGCTGGAGCGGCCATGTTCGGGGTATTCAGCCCCTACGAAAAACAGCTGCTGCACGATTGGATAGCCGGTGACTGGCTGGACGAGGGCACAAGATCCGGCGTCCGGCGCGCTCCGGTTGCTGCTTGCGAGCCGACGACGCCGATGGACGATCCCGATGTACAAAGCTTGCTACAGGCACTGAAAGGGCGGACGCCCAACGAGCAGATGCAGGTTCTGATGCCCTGGCTCTGTGCTCGGCGTCATAGCCATCCGGCCGGCCTGTTGGCGACTCGTCGGTTCATCGAACTCAAGTCCGCACTTCGTTAGGGAGCCCTGCATGAATGAAGAACGCCTGTCCGAGCGGGACCTTGCGCTGTTGCAACTGGGCCGGCGCCTGCAAGCCGACGGCTACCGTTTCATTACCCCAACGCCGTTGACCCACGAGCGAGTCAACCAGCGACCCGGCAATGAACGCTCCAAGACCTTGCGGGACGTGTTCGGTTGGTCGCGGCCATTTGCGCCGGGACTGATCAGTGCCGATGAACAGCGGCAACTGCAAGAAGCCCATGTGCTGGAAGAGCGCGACGGCCTTCTGCGCAGCCGGGTGCGCTGGTCGAGCCTGGATGGCTTGCTGTTCGCTCATTCGCCGTTCCCCACCCAGGCCACCGATGCGGTGTTTTTCGGCCCTGACAGCTACCGTTTCGCCCAACTGATCCATACTCATCTGCAGCAGAGCTTCACGGCGGTACATCGCGCCGTGGACATCGGTTGTGGCGCCGGCGTCGGTGCGATCGTGATTGCCCGCGCCCGGCGTGAAGCGCAAGTAATGGCGGTGGATATCAACCCGCAAGCCTTGCGCCTGAGCGCCGTGAACGCCGCGCTGGCCGAGGTGGGCAATGTCGAGGTCGCTCGCAGCGACGTGCTGCAGGACGTGCCAGGCAGCTTCGACCTGATCGTCGCCAACCCGCCGTACATGGCTGATCCATCCGAGCGCGCCTATCGCCATGGCGGCGGCGCCCTGGGCGCCGGGTTGTCGTTGCGTATCGTCGAACAGGCCTTGCCCCGGCTGACACCGGGCGGCTCGCTGGTGCTCTACACCGGCGTGGCGATGGTGGATGGGCGCGACCCGTTCCTGGAAGCGCTGGGTCAATGGCGTGACTCGGCGGATTTCGGCTGGACCTACAAGGAATTGGACCCGGACGTGTTTGGTGAGGAATTGCTGACGCCGGGTTATCAGGATGTGGAACGGATCGCCGTGGTGGCGTTGGTTGTAACCCGCATTGGCGCAGGTATCGGCGGGGTTATCGGAGGGATTATCGATGAACAGGCGCATGAAATTCGGCATTGAAGAGGAGTATTTCATCACCGATCTGCAAACCCGTTGCATGCCAGGCGAGCCACCCGCACAAGCGATCGCAGCTTGCCAGGCCGAGCTGGGCAAGCATTTCGCCCATGAAATGTTCCTGTGCCAGGTCGAGATGGCATCGCCCATCTTTCGCAGCCTGTCAGAGGCGGCCGATTACCTGAACCAGGTGCGTACGGGCTTGAACCAGCGGTTGGCACCCTATGGCCTGGGTCTGCTCAGCGCCGGTTCACATCCGATGACGACCCAAGTACTGCAGCCGACCGACGAGCTGCATTTCCAGCAACTGTTCGATGATTACCAACGGGTGGCGAGGCGCAGCGTGCTGTCGGGCCTGCATATCCATGTGGAAGTTCCGGCCATTCAGGATCGAGTGCGGGTCATGAATGAGATCCTGCCCTGGTTGCCGATGTTCCTGGCCCTGAGCGCTTCATCACCGTTCTGGAACGGTGGCTACAGTGGCTTCAGCAGCTATCGACAAGTGGCCTGCGATGAATGGCCACGCATGGGCGTGCCGGAGTTTTTCGAAGATGAGTCGGCGTTCGCCAGCTACGTCGACATGCTCATGCGTACCGGGTCCATTCGCCAACCCAGCGATTGCTGGTGGGTGATACGGCCTTCCTCACGTTACCCCACGCTGGAACTGCGCATTTGTGATGCCTGTCCTCGGGTCGACGACGTCCTGTGCCTCGCTTCGCTGTTTCGCCTGATGGTGGCCCATGCCGTGGCGCAGCGCCGGCCTGGCGCCAACTACAGCCAGATGTCCCAGTGGGTCCTCAAGGAAAATCGCTGGCGGGCCAAACGTCATGGGATTCTCGCGGAGTTCATCGTCGAGGGGCAGGAGCAGCCGATGCTGATCGGTGAATGGTTGACCCTGGCCGAGCAAACCTTCGGTGAGACCGCAGCAGAGCTGGGTGTCCAGGACGTATTCGGGCAGGTGCGCCGCATGGTGCAGGAAGGCACCAGCGCCGACCGGCAAATCGTCCTTTTCGAACAGGGGCTGTTGCTGGGCGATTCCGTCGAACAGGCCCTGGGCCGCGTGGTCGATCAATTGCTCGCGGAAACCGTCGGGCTGCCGGTCGCCGATCCGGCGTTGCAACAGGTGGCTGGTGGTCCATGAGCAGCAAGACCCTGGATGACTACAACCGCATGCGGGATTTCGCCGCCACTCCGGAGCCGGCGGCGAAGCGCTCGCGCAAATCGGCGAAGACTGCCCACGCCTTGCAGTTTTGTATTCAAAAACACGACGCCTCGCGGCTGCATTACGACTTTCGGCTGGAACTGGACGGTGCACTCAAGAGCTGGGCGGTGCCCAAAGGCCCCTCCCTGGACCCGAAAGCCAAGCGCCTGGCGGTGCATGTCGAAGACCATCCGCTGGATTACGCCACGTTCGAAGGCAACATCCCCGAGGGCCATTATGGCGCCGGTGACGTGATCGTCTGGGACCGGGGCGTCTGGATTCCCCAGGGGGATCCCCACGAGGCCTATGAAAAAGGCCGGCTCAAGTTCGAGCTGCAAGGGGAAAAGCTCAGCGGCCTGTGGAACCTGGTGCGCACCCACATGCCCGGCAAGCAGGAGCAGTGGTTCCTGATCAAGCACCAGGACCAGGCCGCCCGCCCCGAAAGCGAATACGACGTGGTCCAGGCCGAGCCGGACAGCGTGCTCAGCGATCGCACCCTCGTGCCCAAGCGTCGAGGCAAGGCTGGCGCCAAAGCGGTGAAACAACCGGAAAAAGCCGCGCAGCCGAAATCGCCGAAGCGCACCTCGAAAACCTCCCTCAGCGGTGCGGTCGCCGGGCCGCTGCCAGACACCCTCAAGCCGGAACTGGCGACCCTGGTGGAAAGCGCGCCCGACGGCGAATGGCTCTATGAAATCAAGTTCGACGGTTACCGGGTCATGGCGCGGATCGAAAACGGCGGCGTCAGGCTGCTCACCCGCAACGGCCATGACTGGACCCACAAATTGCCAAGACAGGCCGAGGCCTTGGCCGCACTGGGCTTGGAATCGGCCTGGCTCGACGGCGAGATGGTGGTTGCCAACGACCAAGGCGTGCCGGACTTCCAGGCCTTGCAGAATGCCTTCGAGGCCGGCAGCAGCGGCAAGATCGCCTATTACCTGTTCGACATGCCTTACCTCAACGGCATGGATTTGCGCAAAGTGCCGGTGCAAGAGCGCCGGGCCGCCTTGGCGGCCGTGCTGGAGCCCAACGAAAGCCCTTTGCTGCGGTTTTCCGATGCCTTTGAAGAAACCCCTGAAGCGCTGCTCAATAGCGCCTGCCAGATGCAGATGGAGGGGCTGATCGGCAAGCGCGTCGGCAGCACCTATGTGTCCCGGCGCAGCAACGACTGGATCAAGCTCAAGTGCAAGAATCGCCAGGAGTTCGTGGTGGTGGGCTTCAGCGAGCCCAAGGGCGCTCGCAGCGCCTTTGGTGCATTGCTGCTGGGGCTGCATGATGCCGACAGCGGCCAGCTGCGCTACGCCGGTAAGGTCGGCACCGGGTTCAACGAAACCACCCTCAAAAGCATCTACCAGCAATTGCTGCCCCTGGAGACGAAAAAGGCCGCCGTGGTGAACCCGCCCACCGGTTACGAAGCCAAGGGCGTGCACTGGCTCGAACCGAAGCTGCTGGCCGAAGTGGCCTTTGCCGAAATGACCAAGGACGGCTCGGTGCGCCATGCGGTTTTCCATGGCTTGCGCGACGACAAGCCGGCCAAGGACATTACCCAGGAGCTGGCCAAGCCCGTGAAAAAAAACGCTACGGCAAAAAAAAACAAAGCCAAGGATGAGCCTGGCGCGACACCGGCCAGGACCAAGAGCAAGGCCAAGGCACCGGCCTTGGACGGCAAGGTCCGCATCACCCATCCGGATCGGGTCATTGACGCCAGCAGCGGCACCACCAAGCTGCAACTGGCCGAGTACTACGCCAGCGTGGCCGAATTCATCCTGCCGGAACTGGAAGACCGCCCGGTCGCCTTGGTCCGGGCGCCGGATGGCATCGCCGGTGAGCTGTTCTTCCAGAAGAACCCCGAGCGCCTGGCGATTCCCGGTATCACCAGCCTGGACAAGGAACTGACCGGGCAGCCGGTGATGATCATCAACAACGCCGAGGCGCTGATCGGCGCGGTGCAGATGAGCACCGTGGAACTGCACACTTGGAATGCCACGTCTGTCGATCTGGACAAGCCCGACCGCTTCGTCCTCGACCTTGACCCGGACCCGGCGCTGCCCTGGAAAAGCATGGTCGAGGCGACGCAGCTCACCTTGTCGGTGCTCGATGAACTAGGCCTCAAGGCGTTCCTCAAGACCAGCGGCGGCAAGGGCATTCATGTGGTGGTGCCGCTGACGCGCAAACTGGGTTGGGACGAGGTCAAGGGGTTCAGTCATGCGATTGTCAGTCACATGGCCAAGCTGCTGCCAGACCGTTTTTCGGCGGTGTCCGGGCCGAAGAATCGGGTAGGGCGGATTTTCATCGATTACCTGCGCAATGGGTTGGGCGCTACCACCATTTGCGCTTATGCCGCCCGGACTCGGGAAGGGTTGCCGGTGTCGGTGCCGATCTTTCGCGAGGAGGTGGCCGAGCTCAAGGGGGCGAATTTGTGGAACGTGCACAATGTTCATGAGCGTCTGGCGGAGGTTGGGCATGAGCCTTGGGCTGGGCTCAAGCGAGCTCGGCAGAGTATTACGGCTGAGATGCGCAGGCGTATCGGTATGAAGAAAGTTTAACCGGATCACCTCAAGCCGCTGTCATCGGCATTGTGCACCCCGAAAACGCATTCAGCCCACCGGGACACGCATATATTCCGGCTGCAGGTAGTTGAACCAGAGCAGGATCATTTCCACCAGGATCGTCACCAGGACCAGCAGGCCCACGCCCCAGACACTTGCCGAATACAGCAGGCCCTGTTCCTTCTTGAGGCCCATGAACTTGGGCAGCCCGACGAACAGCAGGAGCGTCGAGTAGGCCGACGCCAGTAAAAGCACTGCCACGGCCAGCCAGCGGCTCGGGTAAAGCCCGAAGATTCCGGCCAGGAAGTACGGCGTTGCGGTATAGGCGGCGAAGCCGATGCATTGGTTGACCGTCGGGCGGACGTCGAAGGTGCGGGACATCCAGCGAATGAACAGGCCCATCAACGTGACGCCGACGACGATGGTCACGTACAGCAGCACGCACAATTGAAGCGCGCTGGCACTGCTGAGTCGTACCGTTTCGTTTTCGGCCAGGCTCCATCCGGTCCAAGTGGTGCCGATGAACAGGCATACCGCGGGGATCAGCGCGAGCAGCAGCAAATGAGCCAGGTAATGGCGTGGATGCGCCTGTTCTTGCTCGCGTATGTCGGCCCAGGCGAATTCGGGCTGCGTGAACAGTTTGACGAAAGGTGCGGACATGACGACCTCCTGATCAGGACGGCCTCTGCATGAGGCCCTTATGGAGTTTGAGGTACAGAAAAAGGCTCGGGTTTCATTTATTTGCTGGTCCTGGCCGACGGGGCGATAAAGGGAATGAAACACAACGGTAGAGGTCAACCCATCAGCATCCCCGAAGGACCGTCTGCCATGACTGTTGCCCAAATCCTGGTTGATTATTTGCGCGATCATGACCTGCGCCTGACCACAGCCGAATCCTGCACCGCCGGACAGATCGTCACATTGCTGGCCGAGGTGCCCGGCAGTGGTTCACTGATCGAAAGCGGTTATGTGGTGTACTCCCCTGAGGCCAAGCAGCGCTTGCTCGGTGTCAGCCCGCGCACCATCGAGACCTTCAATCTCACCAGCCGTGAAGTCGCCGAGGAAATGGCCCTCGGCGCCTTGCACGATGCCAATGCCAATGCGGCGGTGGCCACCACTGGTCTGCTCGGGCCAGACGACAAGGACGGAATACCCGCCGGCACCGTCTGCTTTGCCTGGGCGTTCGATGTGGACGGTCAGCGAGCACTGTTCAGCCGTTGCGTGCGCTTCTTCGGCAGTCGCGGTCAGGTGCAATTGTGGGCCGCCGAATACGTGCTGCAACAACTGCCCGGCTTTCACCAGCGCGCCATGGCCGGCGAGCGGCGATAGGAGGGCGGGCCATGAGCGATCCATACGAGCAGGACGACCACCGCAGCCGCCAGTTTCCGGTATGCGAAGACATGGCGTTCCAGCACAAGGTCTGGCGTTTCGAGCGAGTTGGCTGGTACGTGTTGGTGCTGTTGGTGATCCTGGCCTTGCTGGGGCTGTTCTCCCGTGGCCCGCTGAGCAACCGGGAGCTGCACAGCGACGACGGCAGCCTGGGCGTCGAGTATCAGGCCTTCCACCGCAACGGCTCCAGCAACGTCCTGGTCATCCGTCTCAAGGGCCAGCCCAACGCCGTGTTGGAAGTCGAGTTGGGTGGCGATTGGCTGGAAGGTTTCGAGGTGCAAGCGTTGCAACCTGCACCGCTGCGCTCGGCGGGCGCGGGGCAGGGCATGACCCTCTGGGTACAGGCCGATGAACGAGGGCAGGCCAGCCTGCACCTGTCATTGCTCGGCGACGGTTTCGGGACCTATCACAGCCGCATCGCAACCCCTGGCGGTGCCTCGGTGAGTTTCAATCAGTTCATTTTTCCTTAGGTGACCTATGGATTCGGTGCTGCGAGCGGCCGTGATGTACGCGGCGTTGATGGTGTTGTTCAAGATCGCCGGGCGACGTTCGCTGGCAGAAATCACCACCTTTGATTTCGTGTTGTTGATGATCATCGGCGAGGCCACTCAACAGGCGCTGTTGGGGGATGATTTCTCGATGACCAACGCGCTGATGGTGATCGTGACGCTGATTGCCATCGATGTCGGCTTCTCATTGCTTAAACTGCGCTCCCAATGGGTTTCGCGCCTGATCGACGGTGGCCCGACCATCATCGTCGAGGACGGACGAATTCTGCACGGGCGGATGCGTCATGCGCGGTTGGTGGAGGCGGACATCATGGAGGCGGCACGCTCCAGCCAGGGCATCGAGGCCCTGGAGCAGATCAAGTTCGCGATCATCGAGCGCAATGGGAAGATTTCGGTGATTGCCAAGGAGTAACCCCGAGTGCTGGCGAACTTCATTGTGGCGAGGGGATTTATCCCCGTTGGGCTGAAGCAGCCCCAATAGGCCAACACTCGGGATCAGCCTGATATACCAGGTGAGCTTTTTAGGGCTGCTTCAGCCTAGCGGGGATAAATCCCCTCGCCACAAAAGCAGTCCCAACCTTGATCAGAGCATCGGCTTGCCTCCGGTAATCCCATAACGGGCTCCGGAAATGTAGCTGGCTTCGTCCGAGGCCAGCAGCACATAGATCGGCGCCACTTCAACCGGCTGGCCAGGGCGGCCAAGGGGTGTCTGGGAGCCGAAATTCTGTACTTCTTCCTCGGGCATGGTCGCCACGATCAGCGGCGTCCAGATCGGTCCGGGTGCCACGCTGTTCACACGAATGCCCTTGGGGCCGAGCATTTGCGCCAAGCCGCCGGTGAAGTTGGCAATGGCGCCCTTGGTGGTGGCATAGGCCAGCAGCGTCGGCTTGGGCATGTCGGAGTTGACCGAACTGGTATTGATGATCGAGCCACCCGGCTTCATGTGCGGCACGGCGGCCTGGCAGATCCTGAACATCGCGGTGATGTTGATATCGAAGGTACGCCCCCATTCTTCGTCGGGAATATCCTCCAGGTTTTCGTGGGTCATCTGGAACGCGGCGTTGTTGACCAGGACATCGATATGCCCGAAGCGGGCGACGGTTTCATCGACGATCTTGCGGCACAAGCCTTTGTCCGCCAGATCACCGGGCAGCAATAGGCATTGGCGCCCGGCCTGCTCGACCCAGCGTGCGGTTTCCCGGGCGTCTTCATGCTCGTCCAGGTAGGCAATCGCCACATCCGCACCTTCACGGGCGAAGGCAATGGCCACGGCACGACCGATGCCGCTGTCGGCGCCGGTGATCAGGGCGATTTTGTTCGCCAATCGTCCGGAGCCGGTGTAGCTCTGTTCGCCGCAGTCCGGGTAAGGGTCCATTTTGCGCTGGCTGCCGGGCACCGGCTGGCTTTGTTTAGGGAAAGGCGGGAAAGGGTAGTCGACCATCGTCGTTCTCCAGGTGGGTTGCGATGGAGGGTGGACTTTGGGTTTTCGGGCAGAGTTCGGTCGAATTGTCCGGCCAGTCGATGAGCGTAGTAAGGCGTGTTTCGTCGGCGAATAGAGGGGCCTGGCGAACATTGGATGGGCCTGTATTCTCCAATGTGAGTACAGGTGTCGTTTAAGGAGCAGGGCAATGTTCAGCCACATACAGATCGGCGCGCGCGACCTGCCGACAATGGTCGCTTTTTATGATGCAGTCCTCGGCTGCCTGGGGCTGGAGCGTATCGAGGGCGAAAATGATTCGGGCCCGCCGGGAGAAGGCTGGCGTCAGCCCGGCAAGCATTGGCCCCAGGTTTTCGTCCAGTTGCCTTTCAATGGCCTGCCCGCTACGTGGGGCAATGGCATGCAAGTGAGCTTCGCCGCGGACTCCCCGCAAACCGTGCGTGCTGCCTGGGAGCAGGCGATTGCCATGGGCGGCTCCGACGAAGGCCCTCCCGGCCCGAGGCCGCAGTATTGCGAAGGCTATTTTGGGGCCTATTGCCGCGATCCGGAGGGCAACAAGCTGTGCTTTGTCCATGCGCCGGATATGCATGAATAAAGCACAGACCCCATTGCGGCCAGGAGCTTGTGTGGCGAGGGAGCTTGCTCCCGCTGGGGCGCGTAGCGGCCCCTATCTGAGGGCTGCTTCGCAGGCCAGCGGGAGCAAGCTCCCTCGCCACAGGATCAGCCCCTGGCCCTCAGGCTGCGCTCCATCCGCGTGATCCCTTCCTCCAGCAGCGCCCGCGGGCAGCCGAAGTTCAAGCGCACGAACTGACCGGCGTCGTCGCCAAAATCCAGGCCGGCACTCAGCCCCACCTTGGCTTCTTTCAGGAAGAAGCCCTGCGGGTCATCCAGTCCCAACCCGGAGCAATCCAGCCAAGCCAGGTAAGTGCCCTGGGGTACGGTCATGGTGATGCCCGGCAGGCGAGTGTTCACTGCATCGACCAGGTAATCGCGGTTGGCTTGCAGGTACGCCTTCAGGGCCTCTAGCCACGGACCGGCTTCGCTATAGGCCGCACGGGTCGCTTCAAGGCCCAGGGCATTGACGCTGTCGACCATGCCGGCCCGGGCGCTGTTGACCCGTTCGCGCAGCTTGGTGTTCTGGATAATGGCGAACGAGGTCTTCAACCCGGCGATATTGAAGGCCTTGCTGGCGGACATCAGGGTGATGGTGCGCTCGGCAATCTCCGGGCTGAGGGAGGCGGTTGGAATGTGCACACGGCCGTCGAAGCACAGTTCGGCATGGATTTCGTCGGAGATGATCCAGGCGTCCTGCTCCAGGCAGATGTCTGCCACGGCCTTGAGTTCCTGGCGGTCAAACACCTTGCCCAACGGGTTGTGAGGATTGCTCAGCAACAGCGCGCCACCGCCCTGCAAGGCCTCGCGCAACGCAGCCAATGGCGTGTGGAATTCACCGTTGACCGGGTGGAATGGCAATTCCACTTTGTTCAACTGCCAGTGACCTGGGGCGTTGCGCAGCGGCGGGTAGTTGGGCACCTGCACCACGACATTCTGCTGGGGCTCTACCAAGGCATGCAGGGCCATGTTGAAGCCCGGCTCGACACCCGGCAGGAACACAATCTGCTGGGGCTCGACGCGCCAGGCGTACTTGCTCCACAGATCGGCCACGACGGCGGCGCGCAGATCGTCCTGGGCCACGCTGTAGCCCAGCATCGGATGTTCCAGGCGCTTGTGCAGCGCGTCGATGATCACGGGTGGGGCGGGGAAGTCCATATCGGCGACCCACATCGGCAACACATCGGCCGGGTAGCGGCTCCATTTGGTACTGCCGGTGCCGTGGCGTTCCAATACCGTGTCGAAATCGAAAGTCATGGGGGTTCCATCAGTCAGTCATGAGATGGCGAACATCATAAAGCAAAGGCCAGTGAGAAAAGCTTGGTGGCGTAGTGCCACCAACTGATGATAATCAGTTACAGTTCACTGTCGAAACGCCCCAAAGACGTGAACGGCATTGGTAACGGACCCTCCAGGCCTTTGAAAAGGACGACCCCCATGACATCGCCCGTGCGCTTTAACGATCACCACCGTAGAGCCGATCGCATCATGTTGGGGCTGCTTTGGCTCACGTTGTTGTATTCCCTGAGCCTGGCATTCCTGCACTCGACGTTTACCCAGGCGCTGCTGGTCGGAGCGACAACCTGCGTGGCGAGCACCGCGCTTTATCGCGTCCTGGTGGGCACTCGGGCCATGCGCTGTGTTATCGCGGTGGCGTTGATGGTCATGGCGGCATTGCACATCAACCAGACCCAGGGTGTGATCGAATTCCACTTCGGGATCTTCGTGCTGCTGGCCGTGTTGACGTTCTACCGTGACTGGCTGCCGATTGTCGTGGCCGCCGCCACCATTGCGGTTCATCACCTCGGTTTTCACTGGCTCCAACACCAGGGTTATCCGGTGTTCGTGATGGATACCCACGGTGGCTGGTCGATGGTCTTTCTCCACGCGTTCTACGTGGTAGTGGAAAGTGTGATCCTGGTTTACCTGGCGAACCAGAGCCTGGCCGACGCCACGGAAAACCAGGATGTGCTCGATAAGGTTCTGGTGGCGGCCGCGCAATTGAGCAACGACGCTGGCAGGCAGCACAACGAGGGCGTCAAGGTCTCGTCGAGCGAGCGTTTCGATCATTTCCTCCAGCAGGTCACCCAACTGGTGGACGGCGTGGTGCGCGACACCCGAAACCTCTCGGACCTGGGCCAGGACCTGTCCCAAGTCGGCCAGACCCTGGAAACCGGCGCCCGCCACCAACTCGATGAAGTGGCGCAGATGAGCGGAGCGATCAGCCATCTGGTCCAGGCCATGGAGAACATCGCCGGCCATGTCGACCAGACCTTGCAGCGTGCCGGCCAGGCCAACGAGCAGGTCAACCGCGGGCGCAGCACGGTTGACCAGACCCGAGAAGAGATCGTCGAGCTGGCCGGGCGCATCAACCTGACCAACGAAACCGTGCAAGTCCTGGCTGAACAGGCGCAACAGATCGGCCAGGTGCTGGATGTGATCAATGGTATCGCCGAACAAACCAACCTGCTGGCCCTCAACGCGGCCATCGAAGCCGCTCGGGCCGGCGAGCAGGGCCGTGGTTTCGCGGTGGTGGCCGACGAAGTCCGGACCCTGTCCCAAAAGACCTCGACGTCCACCACGCAAATCCAGCAGATCATCGCCAAGCTGCAGCAGGGCAGCCGCCAGGCCGCTGTCGCCATGCAAGACAGCCGGGATGGAGTGGCGCGCTGCGTGTCCGCCAGCCAACTCGCTTCACAACTGCTCCACGCCGTGGTGGAAGACATCGCAGTGATCAACCATTTCAACGACCTGATCGCCACTACCACCCAGGAACAATCCAAGGCGTCGATGGGGATCAATGAGCGCTTGCAGAGCGTCCAGGCCGTGGCTGAGCGCAACGCCGACAACATTGGCATCCTGACTCGCAGCAGTCAGTGCTTGCCGCCGTTGGCAGAGCGTTTGGCGGTGTTGGGGCAAGCGTTTCATGGCAAAGCCGGGACGCTCTGAGCGGCAGGATCTGCAGTGACCACCGCGCCTACATACCGGTAGCAAACGCCGGAGGATGTTCGAGGGTCAGCCGTATCTCGCGAAACGCAACTTCGTACTGGCAGAGCATGCGCAACGCCCAATCAGCCCGCCCCCGAATGCGATTGTCGTCTTCGTGGGCCGGCTCCTGGCCGTTGAGCATCGACTCCACCTGCCGAATGATCAGCTGTTCCGGCAAATACATGATCCGGCAATTCTTGTAGCTCGACGCACGCAGCTCGGCGATGGGATAGGCGCCGCCAAGTCCAGCCGAGACGCCCACCAACAGCGCGGGTTTGTGCCCGAGCTCCTTGGTCCCCGCATAGAGGAAGAAGTTCTTCAGCGCGGGGCAGGCCATGCCATTCCACTCCGGGCTGATCACGATCAGTGCTGTCGCTTTGGCAAGGATCGATTGTTGGGCACGCCACACCTCATCGCGGTCTTTTTCCGGCCAAAGCGGCAATCGGCAGGCGGCCAGGTCAATCAAGTCGCTGGCGTCGCACAGGTTGAGATCCGTCAGTCGCTGGCGCAGATAACGCGCCACTTTGAGCGACTGACTGTCCCCGCGGTTGGAACCCGACAGCACAACGATGTGGCGGCTCATTGCGTCACCTCCGGTTGTGCGCTGGCCTTGGGCGCGGTACGGCGTGAGCGCACGACGGGCCAGAACAATTCCTCTTGCCAACTGATCGGTGACAGGTGCTCGATTCCGTAGGCTGGCGGGCGTCGGCGCGTGATTTTTGCCGTCCCGAACAGCACATCCCATAGAAACAACAGGTTGCCGAAGTTGCCTTTGTAATGAGTGACACCGTCCTCGGCCGTCAAGCCATGGTGGGCAGAGTGGGTGGATGGGGTGGAAATTATCCGCTCCAGAAGCCAGACCACGGGCCGCAAACCACGAACCCCATAAAGCTTGTCATCCCATGCAACACTGCTGTGCGCCGCGAAAATAACAGTCATCTTGATGATCAGGTAAACGTAGTAGACCGGCGCGAGGCCCAGGTAGATCAGCATGCCGGACAGCCAGATCCCGGGCATGAGCAGGTAATAAAAACTGTTGTTGCGATAAACGATCCGGACACTCATGTAGGGCGCGGAATGATGGGCGCGATGCAACGCATAGAGGGCGGGAACCCGGTGAGTCAGGCGATGCCACCAGTATTGAGTCATGTCGTCCAGCAACAGGAACAACACGAACCCGGCGACCCAGGGGATCGCCACCAGCGCGTCCTTCATCTGCGGGGCAACCAGGCTGAGCAACTTGCCGCTCAGCCACATGACGGCGGGGAAGGTGATTGCAACCAGGATCCCGGAGCCGATGACTTCAATCAGTACATCACGCCTGCCGCCCGATGACTGGCGCAAGGCCGAGCAAGCAAGTTCCAGCAAAATGAAGGCGAGGAATATCCCGGCCACGACGACAGAAGGATTATTGGCGAGCATTGTTGTATTCATGGCACTCTCGATTAAGGCCCCAGCGGGCAATGCCATTTCATTAGAAGCCAGCGAGTCAGCCCTCCCAATGCGCGAAACGGACAGAATCGAGCGAGAAGCGGTCAATCGTTCACCCCAACGCTTTCACCGGGGCAAATTGGGCCAGGTGCTGGAGCGTTTCCTGGACAGTCACGCTGGCGGGAGGCAAAAAGACTACAACCTGATCGAGCTGGATCAGCTCTGGCGCGAAGCGGCGCGCGTCGATCCGGCGATCGGCTTGAAACTGTTTGAGCTATTTACGCCTCAGGACTGGCACGTCCTGGCTTATCTTTGCCTGTACAGCCCTGACGTCTTGTCGGCCATGCAGCTTTGGGCACGCTACGCCGCGCTCGCCTCGGATACGGACACGGTGCGCTTGCTCAATGACGAAAACGGCCTGGGCGTCGAGTTGAGTGTCGATGCGCCGGGGGATTTGGCGCGGTACGTCGTAGAGCACTATGGCGTAATGGCCGTTACGCAATTACGGCGAGGAACGGGACAGGACATACAGCCGATTCTCGCCAGATTCGCCCATTCGCGGCCCTCGTATTACCAACAGTACAGCCAATGGTTTGGAGACCGCATCGAGTTCGACTGCCCGGACAACCGTTTCTATTTCGATGCCCCAAGCGCACGCCTGCCGATGCAGACGCGTCATCACGGCATGTTGGAGCTGTTGACCCAGGAGCTCGACCGCCGGGTCGCCGCGCACCGCAGTTTCACCGGCTGGTCGGCCAGGCTGGCCGACGGTGTCCGGCGATCATTGGCCAAAGGCGAAACGCCAACGCTGGTCGATCTGGCGCAAGCACTGCACCAGACGCCGAGAACCTTGCGCAGGCGCCTTGAGGAACAAGGCACGACCTTCAGGCAGTTGCTCGACCAGGTTCGCGGCGAACTGGAGTTGCTTTTGGAAATGCAGGGCGAATCCCCGGCGCAGATTGCCGCTCAGCTGGGTTACAGCGATACGACCGCGTACCTGCATGCACGAAGCAGATGGCGTGCGGTGAAGTAAGGCAATCAGCGAGCCCTCCCGATACGAATGTATCTCTGTGTATCCAAGGCCATTGTTGATACGGACGATTTCATTCAAGACCGTCGCTGACACATGCGCGATACCTGGCCGACGTCAAATGAGCCCACCGAGACAGCCCCAGCCGTCTCATTGGCTCACCCCACGTCGGAGATAACATCATGAACTGGAAAAACCTCGGCATCGCTTCCCTGTTTGCCGCATTGAGCCTTGGCGCTGTCGTGGCCAATGCCCAAGACAGCATCAAGCCTCACACCTACATGTATGGCGACCACCTGGATGTCGCCAAGGTGCTTTCGGTCAAGCAAGGCTCGAGCTGCGGCGTCGTGGAGACACGCATGACCTATTTGGACTCGGCCGGCCAGATCCAGGCACTGGACTACGACGCCGTCGCCCAGGACTGCGCTCAGGACAATTGATCCAGGTCCGTGGGCCACTCACTCAAGGAGAGTCATCATGCTTGCAATTTCATCCGTTTGCGCCTGGCACCGTTGCCTGGTTCACACCGCCAGGGGCAGTGCGCTCAGTCTCGCACTGCTCGCTGCCAGCCCGGGAGCCTGGGCGGCCACCGCCGCGGTCGCGCCAGCCAGTACGGTTCAATCGTCTCAATCCGAGGCCATCCGCCCATACCGCATCCATGTCGATGACGCGAAGCTGGCCGAACTGCGCAAGCGCATTGCCGACGCCCGTTGGCCGGACAAGGAAACCGTCAATGACGTTTCCCAGGGCGTGCAACTGGCCCAGGTACAGGACTTGGTGAAGTATTGGGGCAACGGTTATGACTGGCGCAAGGCCGAGGCCAGGCTCAATGCATTGCCCGAGTTCATCACCACGATCGATGGTGTCGACATCCAGTTCATTCATGTGCGTTCGCGCAATCCCAACGCCATGCCGCTGATCCTTACCCATGGCTGGCCGGGTTCGCAATTCGAGTTCCTCAAGACCATCGGCCCGTTGACCGATCCAACCGCCTACGGGGGGCGTGCCGAGGACTCTTTCGACGTCGTGATTCCGTCGATTCCAGGTCACGGCTTTTCCGGCAAGCCGACCGAGTTGGGCTGGGGCCCGGACCGCGTGGCCAAGGCCTGGGACGTGCTGATGAAACGCCTCGGCTACACCCATTACGTGTCCCAGGGCGGTGATCATGGGTCGGTCATCTCCGACGCCTTGGGCCGCCTGGCGCCGCCCGGTTTGCTGGGTATCCATTTGAACATGCCGGCGACCGTGCCGCCGGAGCTGGTGAAGCCGATCACCAGCGGCGAACCGGCACCGGCCGGGTTGAGCGCTCCAGAACGCACTGCCTACAACTCGCTGAGCAGCTTCTTCGGCCGCAATGCAGCCTACGGCGCAATGATGGTGACCCGGCCGCAGACCATCGGTTACCTGCTGGCAGATTCGCCCTCGGGCACAGCGGCATGGATGTACGAGAAATTTGCCGCCTGGACTGACAGCGAAGGCAAGCCTGAGCGTGTGCTCAGTCGCGATGAAATGCTCGACGACATCAGCCTGTACTGGCTGACCGACACCGGCGCATCGTCCTCCCGTTTCTATTGGGAGAACAACAACAATAACTTCAGTGCGGTGGCGCAAAAAACCGCTGACATCAAGGTCCCGGTAGCGATCACCGTGTTCCCCCACGAAATCTATCGCGCACCGAAAACCTGGGCCCAGCGCGCCTACCCGTCGCTGTCCTACTTCAACGAAGTCAGCAAGGGCGGCCATTTCGCTGCCTGGGAGCAGCCGCAATTGTTCAGCGAAGAGTTGCGCGAGGCATTCCGGCCATTGCGTAGCGCCGCGAAAAACACCGTCGCCCAGACCGCTCATTAAACCTTTCCTGGCGGCTCAGAACCGTGAGCCGCTCACCCGCCATTCGTAAGAGAGATTCACATGGACACGACTCTGAACCACCCATCCGCAGCGCGCCATGGTCGCTTGTTCACCCCAGCCCTCCTGGTGTTCGCGATGATGCAATTGGGCGCCTTGGGCTTCGCTTCGTCGCAGGCTAACGCCGCCGATATACCTGCCAGCACCATCGGCGCCATTACACCGGGCAGTCACACCTCGTTCGGCCCGTTGAAGCACGTCAAGGCTGGCCTGTTGGACGTTTCCTATGCCGAGGTCGGTCCCGCCGATGGGCCGGTGGTCATCCTGCTGCATGGTTGGCCCTATGACATTCACAGCTACGCGGATGTGGCGCCAGCGCTGGCAGAGAAGGGCTATCGCGTGCTGATACCGTACGCCCGCGGTTATGGCGACACGCGCTTCCTGTCGGCCAAGACCCTGCGCAACGGCCAGCCTTCTGCACTGGCAAGCGATCTGATTGATTTCATGGACGCGCTGAAGATCAAGCAGGCCGTGCTCGGCGGTTATGACTGGGGCGCACGCACCGCCGACATTGTCGCGGCCCTTTGGCCGGAGCGGGTGAAGGCGCTGGTGGCGGTGAGTGGCTACCTGATCGGCAGCCAGGAGGCCGGCAAGACACCGCTACCACCGGCCGCCGAACTGCAGTGGTGGTATCAGTTCTACTTTGCGACCGAGCGCGGCCGCCTCGGTTACGAGAAAAACACCCACGACTTCGCCAAACTGATCTGGAAGCTGGCGTCGCCCAAGTGGAACTTCGATGACGCAACGTATGAGCGCAGTGCCGCCGCTTTGCAGAACCCCGATCATGTCGCCGTTTCAATCTTCAACTATCGCTGGCGCCTGGGCCTGGTCAAGGGCGAGGCCAAATACGATGCGCTGGAAAAGAAACTGGCGACGTTCCCGTCGATCAGCGTGCCGACCATCACCTTGGAGGGTGATGCCAATGGCGCTCCTCATCCGCCCGCCGAAGCCTATGCCAAGCGTTTCACTGGCCAATACGAACATCGCCTGATCGATGGCGGTGTCGGCCACAACTTGCCGCAAGAAGCACCGCGGGCGTTCGCCCAGGCCGTGATCGACGCCGATCACCTCCAGTGAAGCCGCGTTCCCGGCATCTGAAGTGAAGGGGAACCCGAAACAACGGGTTCGCCTCCCAAAGGCTGATACCTGAAATCACCTTGGATCAGGCAAACATGCCGGCGAATCCGGCAACCGGATAGGCGTTTCGCTCCACATACTCTCGCGGCCCTGAGGCCCTGCCACAGCTGAATCCGAGTGGCGGGGACTTCTGTAGGCCATCGAAAACACGTGTGCGAGTGCTTGATATGGAAAACAACACGATCCGCTTTGCCTGCAACGGCTGCGGCATCTGCTGCAAGGGGCGGCTGATTCCACTGACGTTGGATGAGGCAAGGCAGTGGCTACACCGCGGACATGAGGTGGCGGTCATACTGGAAGCGTTCGATGAGTCAACCTGGCCTTCCGAGCCTAGGCAATTCGCCCACAGCGCCCAACGGGCCGTGGCCGTCACCAGTGGCGATGCCCAGATTCGAGTCGTGGCGGTACTGGCGGGCAATGCGCTGACGCAGTGCCGCAATCTCGGCGACGATGGTCGTTGCGGCATCTATGAAGAGCGGCCGCTGGTCTGTCGAATCTATCCGATGGAAATCAATCCGCTCATTGCCTTGCGTCCTGCCGACAAGGTCTGTCCGCCTGAGGTCTGGGAGACGGGCGAGGTCTTGTTCAGCGACCGCGTTGTCGATCCGATCCTGGCCGATCAGATCGAACGCTCCCGCCAGGCGGACAGGGACGATGCCCAGGCCAAGATTGCGCTGTGTGAAGCGATGGGCATGAACGTCGCCGCCTGGAAGGGCAACGCGTTGGCGGTGTACTTGCCTGATAGGGCGCAGTTGACTGAAGCGATCATTCGCTACGATCGCGCCCCCGTGGCACCGACAGGCCTGGATTGGAAAGTGCGGGTCGAAACGCCGGCCCTGGCCCAACGCCTGCTGCAAGTGGGGGTCGCGCTGGATGATCAACGGTCAACCGGCTACATCTTCCAGAATCTTTAGGCACCCAGCCAAACCATCACTTTGTGCCCCCCAAACTCCTGAAACATATTGTCATTTCTGGCCCGAGGTGACTGATGCGAGCTACGGATCGTTAAATCGAGTAAGAAATTGCGTCAATCAGGCAAGCGACTCGAACCGCCGACCCAGCATACTGCGTCCATATTAATCAACGACTTACGGTGATGGCGAACAGTGTTCGCATCACCAAGTCGTGGGTCCGATGTTTCCAAGGAGTGAAATGTGCACACCGACTTCAACTGCGACCAGGGCGTCAGCGACATCAGTCGCCTGGCCGGTTCGGTCAGCCAGCTTGTGCCCAGCGAGGGCGACCAGATCACCGCCATTGCCGGCTTGAGCCTGCATCGGCGCAACGCGATCACCGCGCCGACGCACTGCATCTATGGCCTGGGTCTCGGTGTGACCTTGCAGGGCCGCAAGCAAGCCATGCTCGGGGACGAGATACTGACTTACGCGCCGGGCCAGTCGATGGTGACCTGCGTGGATCTGCCGGTCATTTCCCACATCTCCCAAGCCAGCGTCGCCAAGCCGTTCCTGGGCATGATGCTGAGATTCGACAGCACGATGGTGATGCAAGTGGCCGAGCGCATGCAGTTGTCACAACGCATGAGGGACGACGCGTTTCGACCGGTTACCGTACAAGCGCTGGATACCAGGGTGCTGGACGCCCTGCGACGCTTGATAGACCTGCTGGAGGAACCGTCGCTGCTTGAGACAGTCGCTCCGCTGATCAAGGAAGAGATCATCGCGCGCCTGTTGAGCGGTGCCCACGCGCCACAGTTGCTGCATGTGATCGCTGCCGGGTCACCCAGCCAGCACATCGCCAAGACGGTTGCCTGGCTGAAACTGAATTTTCGCCAGGCGTTGCGTATGGACGATCTGGCGGCACAAGCGCACATGAGTCCATCCACGTTTCGCCAGCATTTTCGCACCGTGACCGGAATGAGTCCGTTGCAATACCAGAAGCAGCTGCGGCTACAAGCCGCTCGGCAGTTGATGTTGAGCCAGAATGTCGATGCGAGCAGTGCAGGGGGCTTGGTTGGCTATGAAAGTGCCTCGCAGTTCAGCCGTGAATACAGCCGCCTGTTCGGCGCGCCACCGCAGCGGGATATCAAGCGCATTCGCTTGTGATCGTGAGGCTTGTCTGGCGTTGCGGCCAGACAGCCTCACACGCCTGTCACGCCAATTTGAAAGGTAACTCACGCAACGGTTTACCCGTCAGGCTCGCCACCGCGTTGGCAAAAGCGGGGGCCAGTGCCGGCAGGCCGGGTTCACCCATCCCCGTAGGAGGCTCGGCGCTGGGCACGATGTGGACGGCAAATGTCGGCATGTCGGTAATGCGCGGCACGCTGAAGTCAGCAAAATTGCTTTGTTGCACCACTCCATCTTTCAGCGTGATCGCGCCACCTGGCAGGCACATCGACAATCCCATCAGCGCCGCGCCTTGGACCTGGGCCTCGACACTGCGAGGGTTGACCGCCAGGTTGCAGTGCACACCGGCCGTCACGTTATGCAGCACCGGACGACCGTCCTGCACCGAGGCTTCGACGACGTAGGCCACCACCGAGCTGAACGACTCGTGGACCGCCACGCCCCAGGCATGGCCCGCCGGCAACTGGCGCTTGCCATACGCACTCTTGTCCACGGCCAATTGCAGCGCCTCGCGATGGCGTGGGCTCTGGTCGCCAAACAGCTTCATCCGGTAGGCCACTGGATCCTGCTTGGTCGTGCGGGCGATCTCGTCGATCAGCGTTTCCATCACAAACGCCGTATGGGTGGAGCCCACGCTGCGCCACCACAGCACGGGCACGTTGAGCTTGGGGTGATGAACCGTCAGCCGCATGGGCAGCGGATACGGATTACGCAGGCCTTCCGTGGCGGTCGGGTCGATGCCGTTTTTCACTCGCCCGCCAAACACGGTGCCGGTGATGATCGATTGGCCCACCAGGGCGTGGTCCCAGGCGAGCACCTTGCCGCTGTCGTCAAAACCGATGCGCGCACGGTGCAGGTGCATGGGCCGATAGTAACCGCCCTTGATGTCGTCCTCCCGGCTCCAAAGGGTGCGGATAGGGGCGTTGACCCCGGCGGTGCGCGCGGCCTTGGCGACCTCGCAAGCCAGTACGACGAAATCGTTGGTGGGCACGCCGCGCCGGCCAAAACCACCGCCGGCGGTCTGCACGTTCACTTGGATCTGCTCTGGCTTGAGGCCAAGCACCTTGGCGGCCGCGGCACCGTCACCGCCGGGGAACTGCGTACCGACCCACAATTGAGCGCCATCCCCGGCGAGCTGCACGGTGCAATTGAGGGGCTCCATCGGGGCATGGGCGAGGTAGGGAAACACGAACTCGGCGTCCAGTTGATGCGGCGCGCCAGCAAGTGGCGTCATGTCGGCATCAAAGTGCAGTGGGCCGGGCTGGTTGGCCAGTTCCCGGTATTGAGCCAATTGTTTCTCACTGTCCACTTTTTCTACAGCGCTCGCATCCCACTCCACCTTCAGCGCATCGCGTGCCAGCTTTGCCTGCCAGTAACTGTCGGCGACCACCGCAACACCTTCGGCACCGCCGTCCAGGGGTACGCGCAACACGGCTTTTACCCCTTTCGTGGCACGTGCCGCGCTGTCATCCAGGGAGGCGATTTTGGCGCCGAACACCGGAGGGCGGGCGACAACAGCGGTGAGCTGCCCCGGCAGATGCATGTCGATGCCAAAATCCTGCTGGCCGCTGCTCTTGGCCTTGGCGTCGATGCGTGTCGTGGCCTGGCCGATGATGCGGAAATCCTTGGGATCCTTGAGCGTGATCTGCTCGGGCACCGGCATCGCCATCGCGGCTTCGGCCAGTTCGCCGTAGCTGGCTTTACGGCCTGCCGGGCCGAGGACCGTGCCGGCCTGGGTACTCAGGCTCGCCACGTCCACGTTCCAGCGCGCGGCGGCGGCACTCAGCAACATGGCGCGGGCACGGGCGCCGAGTTCGCGGTACTGGGTGTAGCTGTTCTTGATCGAGTTGGAACCGCCGGTCAGGTGAATGCCGAAATTCGGGTCCATGTAGGCGGCGTCACTGTTGCCGTTGCGACTGCGTACCAGGCTCCAGTCGGCATCGAGTTCTTCGGCAAGAATCATCGGCAAGCCGGTCTGCACGCCTTGGCCGAATTCCAGGCGGTTGATGGTCACCGTCACTTCGCCGCTGGGCGCGATTTGCACGAATGCCGAGGGTTGCTGGCTCGGTTTGAGCGGCACAGCGGCGCCACTGGTCTCTTGCGCCATGGCCAGGTGTGGAAACGCCCCCAAGGCCAGCCCGCCGATGCCGACGATCTTGAGAAAACTGCGGCGCGGCAGCGTAGCGGGGCTGTCAGCCTCGTCGCGTTCAAGCAGGAGTTGCAAGGCGCGAGGGCGCTCGTTCGGAAAGATCTCGTTCAACATGGTCTGCTCCGATCAGGCAAGGGCTTTGGCGGCATCAGCCACCGCGGCGCGGATACGGGCGTAGGTGCCACAGCGGCAGATGTTGCCGGCCATGGCCGAGTCGATCTCGGCGGCCGTGGGCTGCTTGCCCTTGGGTTGGGCCTTGAGGAAAGCGGTCGCGCTCATGATCTGGCCGCTCTGGCAGTAGCCACATTGCGCCACATCATGCTTGACCCATGCATCGTGCACGGCGCTACCGACCGGATCGCTGCCGTTGGTTGCCGCTTCGATGGTGGTGATTTTCTTGCCTTCGGCGGCGGCAATGGGCGTCACGCAGGAACGAATGGCCTGGCCATCCAGGTGCACGGTGCAAGCGCCACACAACGCCGCGCCGCAGCCGAACTTGGTGCCGGTCATGCCCAGCGTGTCGCGCAAGGTCCAAAGAATCGGGGTGCTTGGGTCTACGTCGACCGTGTATTCACGGCCATTGATGTTGAGGGCGCTCATAGGGGTACCAGCTCCGGATGGTTTGGCTCTGGTTAACTATAGAAAGCTATGTTTGGGAGCGATTGCACGATCCGGGCGGATGATTGCCTAATCTTGCAAATTGACTGGAGCGCCATGAAAGAGCTACCAATGGCCTTCGGTAGCATTTCTCATGCAACGGCCAGCAAGCCGCTCTTCATCGCGCAATTCTTGATGCTGTTGTACAGAAAGTCGACGATTTCTTGCGCTTCTTCGACGGTTTTGTCGAAGACTGCAATCAACATCTTCTCCACGTCCTCGGCCGCATAGCCCACAGCCTGGAGGAAGATGGCGGCCTGCTTCCACGCAAGTTTGAAGGTGTCTCTGAGGATCTTGCCGATTTGCTCGATCCCTTCAATGCCCTTCAGGATGCCCTGATAGACGTATTCCAACCATTTCTTCGCGTCTTGGAACAATCCGACAAAGAACTGTTTGATCTTCTCCAGCAGGATGCCTGGGAGATTTTCCAGAGGACCGATGTCGACATCCAGGTCGAAGCTGGCGATGTCATGCGTGCTGCTGGCCAAGGTGAAGCTGAACGAGGCGTTGGCAAATATTCCCTGGCCTGTGGTGCCGAAGGCCAGGTCGGCATTGATGGTGTCGTCGATGCTCAGCGTGCCGAGTGGTCCAAGATCGATGGACTCGTTAATACCGACGCTGGCCGAACCTTGTGCGTTGATTGAGTCGATACCGTCGATATCGGCCTGTAGGTTGAAGGTCGAGCCACCGAGGGTGGTGTCCTTGAGTTCAAAGTGACAATGGTCAGCTCGAATATCGATATCGATTTGCGGGCCGATACCCAGTAGATAAGCTTCACCGGAGATCATGAATGCGGGCGTTCGATAGGACGGTTGCGGGTTAGTGGCGTCCGAGAAGGTGCATAGCAGCACGCTAGGGCCGCCCGAGCCCTGGGCACCCGTGAGCTTGAACAGCTTGTCATTGCCGATGACGATTGGCGCCATTTCGACATTGAAGGCTATGCCTTTTTGCGGCATGACCTCGACCTTGATCTGTTCTCGGATCCACAGAAACTGGATATCGGCAAAAATGTGGAAGCCCTGTGGGAACGTCAATGTGGCGATGCTGACTGGCTGAGGCACGACGTACAGTTGGGCCTCCAGGGACACCGAGATCTGCCCCCCGTTACGCTGCATTTCGTAGTGGTACATCGTGGAAAGATCGAGCAGGTACCAAATCTGGTCCGGCGTGTTCACAATCAATTGGATCTGGCCACTATCCGCGGGCAGGTCAACGCCACCGGCGGCGAACATTTCACGAATTTTGGCCAGGTCGTAATGGTTCAGGGCATCGTGGTAGGTCTGCCAGTCACTGTCGAAGCTGTGCAATCGACCCACCGCTATCTGGGTGAGTACATCGCGCAGGAAACCGGGCAAGTCCGAGGCAGTAGCACCGGTCAACTCGTCAAAGACCTTGGCCAGGCTGAGGTCGCTGACAGCGCCGGCAACCATTGACTGGCTAGGTTGCACGGTGTCGATGAACACCGCCAAGGCGCTATCGATGTCGGCTATATCCAGTTCGGCGGCAAATCCGATCGAAGGTTCGCCTTCGAAGGAAATGCCAAGCTCGAACGCCAAGCTCTTGAGCTTGAATACCGAGAAGTCGAGGGTGCCATTATCGTTTTCAACCACCATGTCGCCCGATACGAATGCGCCGTTTTCCACGACTGCCAAGCTGACATCGAAGCGCACCGGTTGCGACTCGAGGGTGGCGCGAGCGGTGGCGGTCAGATAGAACTCAACCTGTTCGGCCTGTATCTGAACACCCAAGGCCCCACTGAGCGTTACCGAACGATTGATCACCGTGCTGATATTTGCGAAAAGCCGTGCCTGGGTGCCGGCATCGGTGCCAATGAATATCCCCGCATTCAGGTTAGTGTCTGGCGAAATGGACAGCATTCTGGCCAGGTTTTGCAGGATCCTGTTTTGCTTCAATTGGGTCTGCGCGTAAAAGTAGAAGCCTTCCTGCAGTCCACCTGACCAGGCCGGAATAGTGATCTGTTTTGACTTGATCTGCGGATTTTGAAATAGGTCCAAAGCCGGAAAGGTGAAATCTGACTTCTTCAGCGTGGAAACGATCACCACCTGCTCGCCGGCAATGGGAAAGATGTCCAGGAATGCCTGGATGGATGAAAGTCCTGGCAGCGCCGACAGCTTGCACAGGGACAAGTCCAGGCCCAGAGCAAAGCCCCAGGTGCCTTGTTGGTCCAGGAGTTCGAAGGCCAGCGAGCCGGCGTTGGCAACCTGGGTTCCGAACGAAAGCTTGAATTGATCCTCGTTCTTGGTGATCAACAACGTCGAGTCGGTAAACGTCAAGTCGCCAAGCCCACTGGGCAATACATCTTTGGCGTTGCATAACCAGCTGATCAGCCCATTCAACGTGACTTGGGGCAGGGCACCCCGCAACGCTAGCCCCTGAGTGGGATCGTAAGACATGGCCAGCGTCAGGTTGTCGTCGAAGACCAGCCCGCCGGCAAACTGAGCCGAGGTCTTAGCGTTCGCCCCGAGCCCTTTTGACAAGCCGAATTGAATGTCCTCGATGGCCAGGTTGTGCGGGCCCAGTGGAATGACCCACCCTGGGGAGTCGGCCATTTCGGTGTAAAAGTTGTAGCCGGCCTGGTTATCGATGTTGACCGACAGCATGTCGATCGTCAGATCGGCCGGTGGCTGGATCGACGGCAGGTACCGCGTGACCAGCGCCTGCAGCGGCAGCGTAACCGCGTCCTCCAGTTCGCCGGCAATGAAGAAATCAGGATAGCCTGCGCTAACGTTTACTTGGGCGGCATTACCGATCAGGAACAACGCATTTATCGAAGCACCCGGTGCAGGCTTGATAAAAGGCAGGGTGACATGGAACTCAACGGATATGGATTCGAGCAGAAACTCATCGCCCAGCAGCTTCCATTGAGCGTCCGGGATACCAACGGTCAGGTAGACATAGTCGACGCTAAGGCCGGTGCCCGACCCCGTCAGCGCGATCGCCGCGTCCAGCAACTGCAGCTTGCCGGCATCATGCAGGGCGTCTTGCAGTGGCCCCGGCAGGTAGTCGATTAGCGTCGAGGTGCCTGCCAGGTCCAGCAGGTCCGCCAGATTGCTCAAGGTGAAACCGCTGAATTCTCCGGTGATCACCAGCTTGCGAGTGCCCTTGGGAATCTTCGATGACAGCTCAACGGTCAGGCCGGCACTGGGTATCGTCAGCGCACCACTGATCGCCATGAATGGCTCATAGCTGGGGTTGGCCATCCACCATTTCGCACTCAAAGGACTGTAGATCGAGAAGATCGTCTGGGTAAGCGCAAGCTTTTCGGAAATGGAAACGTCCAGTCCCAGGTCCACGAACAGACTGATGCCCGGCGGCGAGTTTTGCTCTTTCCATGGGAAATTGTTAACGATCTCGCGCAACGGCGACACCTGCACGGACGGTTCGACGATGTTTCCGCCGATCGCGAAACGGTCGTTGACGTCCAGCAGATGTTCCAGCGCCAGCAGTACGCCTCTAAGCTCAACGATGCCGGCGAAACCGAGCCCTGCGTCCAGCGACACTGGCGTCTTGGTGGAGCCCAAGTCGATATCAACGACGGTGGCATCGGTCAGTGCATAGAACCATGCCGAGGTCAGCGTGAGATCGTCCAGCGCCGACGTCTGGGGAGCGGTGACACTGGAACTGAAGTCGAAGCTGACGGGCAGATCCGGGAAACTGTCGGAAAATTTCCAGTTTCGTCCTGTGCCAATCAAAGTGAACATCAACTGGACAGTGACGTCGCCGCTTTGCGGGTCGAGCACAAACGTGGCTGTTACGGGAGCGTTAGCCACTTGGCGAAAAAGCGAGGCGGTGCCGACGCGCTGCACTGTATTGCCGGCGTCGTCGGGACCGATGCTCGCATTGGAAATGGTCAGCGGTTGATGGTCGAAAATGCGCCCGTAAAAGTCGGCGAATTTTGCCGTGGTCACCGTACTGGCAACGATGGTTGTCGTCCCGTCCAGCCCAATCTTGAGGTTCTCGCGAAGCGTTTGGATATCCATGGCCATTTCTTCATCAGAGAGCGAAGTTCGCTGGGGTTATTCTTCGAGAGTCATGACGATAGGCATGTGGTCGCTGATGATCTTGGCATTCTTCATTGCCAGTTGCAGCTGCATGCGGGTGACGATCATGAAGGTGAAGCTGTCCATGATTTCCTGGAGGACGACGTTGGGAACGCAGACCTTGAGTTCCCAATTGGAGGTGATGCCACGGATGAATATGTTGTCGTAGGCGCTTGCCAAAAAGGCGTCGTCAACATCGCCTTTCTGGATCATTTTCTGGCGATTGGCGATGTCATTGACGAACGATTTCAACGAGGTAAGGGTAGTTTTTTCGCCGTCGAATATACCGGAGAACTTCAGGCTGGTCAGAGGCGCATAGGTAGCGGCATTGGCTGTGTTGTAGTTGAAGTCGCCAGAGATCAAAAAGGCCGTGTTGCCCGTGTTGATCTCGATCTCTTCGCTGAGATTTGCCAGCAACTGGATGGTCGCATCTTTCTTGTGATACTTGGGTTGGGGGGCATGCCAGAGCAGGCAGTTGAGTTCCTTGGGCTTGCCTGCGGTTCTGGCCTGCATGTTCCAGAACAATGGATTACGGTCAGCGAAAATCACCTTGGTGCTGGTGGCGACGGCCATGTTGCTGACGCTGACGTTTGCATCGTCCCAAAGCAACGCGTACTTGTCGGCGCGCCGGGCGAACGTATGGGCGACTTCAATATTTCGCTGCGACACCTCGTATTTCCACTTGCTGCCTGAGCCTACAAGCTTCTTGCGATCATTGATGGCCTGGACCAGCACTTGCACCGCTTGCTCACCCGTGCCGAGCGTTACTTCCATGACGCCGATGACGTTGGCCTGCATCTCGTCGATCAGCACGGCGATCCAGGCCGCGACGTTGACGTTGCGAAAGACGTCCTTGGCGCATTTCTTCGAGGACAGGCTTTCAATATTCCATGACATGTAATCGGCGATTTCCGGCATGGACGTTCACTCCATGTGAAGGCGATTTCGGTATCCCGGCGGTGTCAACGCTGGTTCCGCCGGGATATCGTTCAACTGGCGGTGACGCTGGCGGTACCTGTCAGCAGGATCTGATTGCCCACGCCTGTGATGCTCAGGTTCTCAGGCGTCACCTGCAGAGTGAAACCTTCGAAATTGCCGCTCAGATCCGGTATTTGCAGCAGGGTCTGGGCCAACTGGCCTTGGATCGTTTCCTGGATCTGGCCTCCTACCACATCGTTGAGGATCGCCAGGGTAATGGAGGAGATCACACCACCGCCCAACGTCGCCATCCATGCCCAGAAATTGGAGGGCGTGATGTTGACCGATGGGCGAGAAACACTGCCGCCGTTTATACGGATGTTACGTTGCGCATCGACTATCACCTGCAGCGTCGCGGTGACTGGGCTGATGGAAATATCCCAGTCTGCCGGGCCCAAGCTGTAGCTACCGCTCAAGTTGAGCGTCAGCGTCAGGTTACCGTTGTTGACCGAAGCGCTGTAACTGTTGAGATGCACGACGGCACCGCTGGCCGAATAGGTCTTCTGTACTGTGCTCCACCACAGATTGGCGACGACCTGTTGGATCAGCGGCTCGGTGAGTACCAGGTTGAAGCCGCCATTGGATGGCGGTTGCTTTTGGCTGATCGCCACCGGCGAGAACAATCCGCCGGCCGCATAGGCGTTGCCGCCATCGATCAACAGGGCGTATCCGGCAAAGGTGATACCGTTGACGGGCCCCAGCGGTATGGCGATGGCGGATATCAGGCTGTTCACCCTGCTGGCGATATCACTCTTCAAGGCGTCCAGGATTTCGTTCACAAACGGATCATCGGTGACAAAGTTGATATCGGTCACTGATAGACGCACCACACCGTTGCCATCTACTGTGGCCCGTGCACTGGCATTGGCACCGACTGTGCTGCTGGTGGGGTCCCCGCCGGCCACGGTCACGGACAGCTCCACCGGCATGCTGACCATGAAAGTTTGACCGCTACCGCTGGCGGCCAAACTGAATGTCGGTGGTGCAGATACGCTCCAGGTCAAACTCGCGTTCGCGTCGGGGATGTTTGCGGTGTCGCTCAGCTTGGGCGCGATGGTGGGAAAAATGGATTCACTGGCGTTGTTCAATAACGATTGCGAAAGGCCCGCGATGAAATCGGTGGACATGGTCGAAACTCCTTTTTCAATCAGATAGTGGCCAAGGCCTTGCGGGCTTCCGTGGTGGCGACCTGCGACAGGCTGGCGAGCAGATTGGGGTTGGAGAGCTGGCCGTTGAGCGCGGCGATGAGCTTCGTCTGGTTGGCGTCCTCATTGAGCAGTTGGTTGATGGTGGCTTTAAAGACGGTCGCCAGATCGATATCGATCGTTATGTTGCCATTGCCGACGACCGGATTGACCGACAACGCGCTGAAGTTGACGACTGCGGTATCGAGCTGTCCATCCACCGCCTCGGTAGCACTGAAGACCCCGGTCAGGTCATCGACGTGGTTGATGGTCAGGCTGAAAGTACCCGGTGGCATGTCGACGTGGTTCAGGTTGACGTGCAATTCGCCATTGGCCTGGATCTGGTTGGGTACGGCGGGGGGGCGTTGGTACCCATCCTGTGTATTGGGCTGTTTGCCATGGAAGGTCACGGTGTTGCCGTCGACGACGATCTCGGGGTCGGTTCCATTATCGAGCTTCACCTGGCTGTTGCTCAGTCCGAGGATATGCAGTTTCTTGATAACGATGTCGATCGGAATCTTTTCGATCGTGAATGAGCCCAGGTCCACTTCGGCGATGGTCAGTGGGTCCAGGGCGCTACCGTCTGGGTTGTAGAGAATCGAGGACAGGTAGAAGTCGGAGGTGGGCGTCAATAGCATGTTTTCCAGCAATTGGACGAGTTGACTGTCGGACATGATGTTCTCCTAACTGTTGAGTTGGTTGAGGATGGCTTTACGCGCGATCTGGCTGAACTCTTCCGATAGCTGCGGCGCCTGGGCGCTGAGCGCATTGTTCAGCGCTTTGGCGATCTGTGACTGGACTTCGGGTTTCTGGAACAAGCGGCCGATGATCTGCTCCAGTGAGACATCGTGAGGCGTCAGCGTCACCGACACATCTATCTGGGCACTGTCCAGGTTTGCGCTGATATCGCTGATCGTGAGCGTCAAGGCATTCACATCGGCGCCTGACGGGGTGATCGTCAGCGAGCTTTGCAGGTTGACCACAGTCGCGGTCAGGGTGCCCTGCAGTAGGACTGGCTTGAGGCCCTGCTGGGTCAGCGAGAACCCGGCGTTCACGGTGAGCGGCGGTGCCGGTGGAACCGGCTGGCTGACCGTCGGGCCCGGGCGGTCGAGCTGCCGTACCGGCCCCTCTGCCAGGGCGCCGAAATTGAGCGTGGCGGCAATCCGCGGAGTGCTGAGCTTAACCGCCGACAGCGGTGCCTGAGCGTTGGAACCGCCCGAAAGCGTCAGTTTGGTCAACTGGATGTTGGTGTACTTCAGCCCCCCATACGTCTGATCGGGTATGTCGATCTGAGGATTGGAATAAGGCTCCAGCACCGGATCCGACGAGCACGCGAGTTGCCACGGGAGATACCAGTTACTGTTCGCTTCGTTCAGCGCCACGCGTGTGCGATCGAACAGGAACAGGTCCACGGGCGAGGCCGCGTCCTGGCCACTGTCGTCATTGGGCAGGCCTTGGGCAGGGAGGGGGCCGAACACACTGGACATGAGGTTCTCGGCCTGTGTGCCGAGCATGTCGTTGACGCTTTGCAGGTTGGAGGGCAAATTCAACATGCTGCTTAACGCGCCGACCATGGCTGCCTGGCCTTGGGAAGCGCTGAGCGCCTGCCTGATCAACTCAATCAGCTCATCTTTGCCCGTCAGGTCGCCATCCAGCGTGAGTTGCGTGAAGTTCAGCGTGATGGAACCGCCCTTGACGTTGGTGATTTTCAGGTCGCTCACCCCGATGGCCAGGGAACGGGTTGCGGCGCTGCCTTCGATGGTCACGCTGACCTGCGCGTTCAACATGCATTCACTGAACGCGACAGTGAACGCACCGGTGCCGATGATGTCAGTGGTCGAGGTGTCGGGAGCGTCCCCGATCAGGAGCGACTGGTCGATGCGATAGTTGCCAGACATCGTCAGCGGCGGCAAATGTGTCTGCCCCGAGGGGCCGTTATAGTAATTGAACAGCAATGGCAGGGTGATGGAGTAGCCTTGGCCCGTGAGTGTGGAGGACGACGGATTAACGAAGATGTTTTGCAAACCGTCCACCAGGACTGCAGACAGACTCAGGTACGGATACGGTTTTTGGGGATCGGGCACGGCGTCTTCGTCGTTCATCAGTGACCATACGTTGGCGAACCGCTGGGCGATATAGTTGCCATTGTCGCCGGTCAGATAGCCCAGATCCTGCTCGTCGGCATGCACCGGCAGCACCGGATTTCCATCCCCCCCTTGCATCTCCGCCAGTTGCTTGGGCAGCCATAGCTTTGCATTGTCCGGGTCGTTGAGGCACGGTTGCAGCGTGTCGAGAAAAAAACTCATCAAGGTGCTCATGGGTGCTCCGTCAGGTGCAGGGTCAGCCGTTCAATGGGCGGTCAACGACGTGTAGTGCCAGTTCCTCCAGTGCGTCGCGATAGCGGCCTGGAGGAAATGGCTCGAGATAGAACAGCGCCTGCAAGGCTTCGCGCCGGGCAGCCGCGTAGGCCTTGTCGATACAGCCACAATCACGCAAGTCGTCCAATGCATCGCCCAAACGATGCCCCGTCAATGGCGTGCCTTCGCGCAGCGATTGGCTGATTGCATGTGTCGGGCCGAGCGTCTCCATCGCATAGATCAGCGGCAGCGACAGTCGACCCAGTAACAGGTCGATACCTGACTGCTTGCCCGCCGAACTTTCGTACTCCACCACATCGAGCACGTCGTCCATGATCTGGAACGCACGACCCAAGGCGCGCCCGAAGAAGCCACCGCGGCGGGCATCACGGCTACGCCCACCGGCCAGATCGATACCCCCCTGGCAGGCCAACCGAAACAAGACTGCGGTCTTGCGGTCAATGGTCTGGTAATAGCGCGCCAGGCGTGCATCGTGATCCTCGGGCAAGGTCCGGTCCAATTCGTCCAACTCGCCTCGGCAGATATCGAACGCGGTATCCAACACCAACCGCACCAAGGTCATGTCGCGCTCGGTATCCACGGCGGTGGCGAACCCGCGAAGCGCCTGTACGAATTGCAGATCGCCGATCAGCAGCGCGGTCTTGCTGCCGCGAGCCGCCGACACCGATGGCAGTCCGCGTCGCAGCTGAGCCTCATCGACGATGTCGTCGTGGATCAAGGTGGCCACATGCAGCATCTCCAGCGATGCCGCGCCTTTGTAGACCTTGTCGGGCAGAGGCCCATTCTGCGCGATGAGCCGCGCCGACAGGAGCATGACCAAGGGGCGTATCTTTTTACCGCCGGCAAACATCTGCCGTTCCACGTCGGTGAGGTAGGGCGCCTGCGGTTCCAACGCCAGCTCCACTTCCTGCCGGAAACGCACGAGGTCTTCGGCCAGCAGTTCTTCACTGATGCGCGCGTACACTGATGCCGACGATGCTGTCGGCTGTTGCGCGATGACTACAGCAATGGAGTCGCTTGCCGACATCATGCCTCCTGGCTGGCGAGCATTCGCAGTACGCGAGTCAGTTGGCTGGCAATGCGGTCTTCGAGGATGCCTCGGATGAAGTTGGCGCTGCCCAGGCGCGAGCGACCGACCTCACCGGCCTGGCCCTGCCACTGCGCGCTGTCAAGGTCTAGAGCCGGCACGCTCAAATTGCTGCGTTGCAGTTTGAGCGTCAGCGCGCCATCGGGCTGCTCGCTGAGGGCGAAGACGAAGCGGCTTTGCGCGAGCGAACTGGAGAAGGGGCCGCTATGCAGGGGCAAGCGGCGCTTGGGGTCGTGCAGACGCAATGATTCGGCATAGATGGACTGCACACGCGCCTGAGTCTCGGCGTCCATGATGAAACCGTGCTGGGCGCATAGATCCAGGTCGGTATCGTCATGGCTATTTTCGAGGATCCGTGACAACGCGCTTTCCAGGCCCTGGGTCTGCAACAGGAAGTTTGCCTGATTCGCAGGCGAGGCTTTATCGACAGCGCTATAGACAGCCTGGGCGGTCATAGGCACCACATTCTGCTGGGTGTTTTGGGTGGCGTTGGCAACTTGCGTCTGAAAAGTCAGCGCGGCCGTCGCGGCCTCGGGGTAGGGGTGATAACAGGCGCCGTAGAGATTGAGTTGTTGCGCTAACGCGTTCTCATTGTAGGACTGCGACGTCGTACCAAAGGACTTGTCCGTGATCGCTGGATTGACCGGCATGCCCGGTGTATCCAACGCCTGGGACGTATAGTCGGACATCTGCTCGGTGGCGCCATCGCCTATCCAGAGCTTGCGCAAACGTGCATTGGTAGTGAAGACAGCGTTGTAGGCGTCGTTGTGTTGGTTGAACATATCCAGCAGGGAGCGGCCGTTTGCAGTCTGATTCAACTGGGTACGCTGATCGTTGGCTTGCTGCAGCTGGTCATACTGTTTCTCGGTGATAGTCGGTGGATCGGTATCATCAACAGTACTCGCACCCACGGCAAAGCTTGCCAGCGGCGCCATCAATCCACCGGTATCCAATTGCACCTTCGCACTTTCCAGGCCAAACAGTTCGTAGGTTCCGTTCAGTTGCATCGGCGCCAGGGTCACCACGATACGGCGGGGATCATGGTCGGGAACGATGGATAACAACGTCACTGGCGACACCGAGATGTCGTTCAATGCCAGCAGTAATTCGCCACCGTTGGAATTGCTGGGAATGTCCACATGGCTGGCCAACGGATAGGGGCCACAAGCCGATACCGAAAATTGTTGGGGCAGGGTAGCGGCCAAGGAAGCTGTGCCGGAGGCAGCCGTCAATTTCGGCAGGAAGTCGTCGATAGTAGGCATGCGATGCGCTCTCGTAGGCAGATCAGACGCTGGTAGAGGGGAGATTGGTGATCGCCAGCGTCGCGACGATTTTCAACATCGGGCTATCGCCGATGTTGACGCTACCCAAGGTCAGAGCGCTGGGGGCGATGCGGATACCATTGGTATCGTAGTTGGGCACTGAGCCGATGGACTCGACTTTGCCTTGCAACGCGTCCTTGGGTTTGTCCTTGACCTCTGCGGCGATGAGGGTCGCAATGGGATAGGCAACCGCGGACAGAATCTTCTGGACCAGGTTTCCTGTCGGCGTCAATTTAAACGTCAGCGACGGTACCGACGTTATCGTCGCGCTGATAGCGACGCCATCGACTGCCACGGTCAGATCGATTTCGGCGGGCGAAGGACTGATGGAAACATCGTAATCAAACATGCTCGACATGGGCGTTGCTCCGGCAAGGAATTTGAGGGTTACAGCAGGGCCGCACCGAGGGCACAACCTGCCGCCGCCAGGGCCATGCCTGCCGCAGTGAGGGTGGCCTGCGCGTTGAGCGAAGCGCTCAACTGGGCATTGATGGTCAAGGGGGCCACCTGCTTGACTGTGGCCGAGAGCGAGGAGATCGAGCCGTTGTAGCTCCAATCGGCCAGTTTCTTGAAGTCGCCGCTGTCGGAGAACGGATACCCCTGGTAAGGCTTCAAGAAAACAGCCATTGCCGCGTTGATCAGCGTATTGCTGGCGATCACGAACACCGGATCGGTGGGCCAGGTTACTCCGTCGATATCCAGCGCATTGGTGTTGGTGGTCAGCGTCGTCGCACCGAGCAAATAGCTTGCAGTGAGTTGCAGCTGTACAGGGTTGAGTGTCACCCCGTTCCAATCGAGGTTGGGCAGGTGCACGAGGGCCAGCATCTGATTAGCAGAGGTGAATATCTGCGGCAACAGCATCAGGTTGAATATGGCTATGTCCCACGCGGAGAATTTGCTCTCGTCCAATGACACTGCCACCAAGTCGAGTGCCAGTGTTCCCGGCGTAAAGGTGAGCGTGGCGTAGACCACTACGCTCGGGGCGGTACCGCCTACCGCGGGCGCAGTACCCAGCGTGTAGCTGGCCGTCAGCATCGGCAAGGTGAGTTGGACCATTGGCAAACTGGGCAAAGGGATGCTCTGGGAACCATTGGTTTCGCCGTTCGGCGCAAGCGCGGCATTCCAGATAGCCGGGGAGGGAGGGCCGAAAGCAAGGCTAGGCGCAGCACCGACATCCCAAGTCAGCGTCACTGCTCCGAGGTCTGGCAGGGTTTTGGGCAGGCTGCCCTTGAATGGGTCATTAGTGCTGGGGGCATTCTGGTAATACTCGCCCAACAAGGTGTTGAGCTCCGTCACGCTGATGCCTGCGGCAGCGTCGAAATTGGTCATCCCTGTACCTTCCTGATGTCTGTGAGAATCCATCTCACACTCGAATGTAGCAGGTTTTTAAAAGTCCACCTTTTTTCTTAAAAATTTGTTTAAGAGGCGTCGGTTCGGCCAGATATAAGAAATGCCAGCGCTTATCGATACCTCTGGCACCCGCCCATTTCGCAAGAAACCGTAGCGGGACACTCCGGCTTCTTGCGCGACGATTCACCTCCCGGTCTACATAAGCATATTGCGCGAATGCCGTGCGCTCGCCGCCCTGGATGAACGTCTGGATAGTGCGGTCGGTGTGCAGGCGGGCACCGATGGGGCGGTTGCTACTTGCGAATCAGGGCTATGACGTATTCGCACACTTGCGATGTGGCGTTTTCGAACGTGCAGGCTTCTTCAGGCAACCCCAATTGCAAGCAGTCGCCTTGCTCCAGGATGTAGGTGGTGGTGCCCTTGGTAAACGTCAGCGTGCCTTGCGTGGCCCACACCTGCTGATGAAGGAACGCATAGGCCGTGGCCGGGTAGCTGATACGCACGCCCGGAGGCAGTTGCACACTGATGAGCTCCAGTGGCCAGCCCTCCCGCGGGGAGACTTGCTGGCGCGCGTAGCCAGTTTCCGGGTCGACCCAACGCGGTTGCTCCGCCGCCCTTGACAGAAGTCCCGAGCGTCCCTCGGCTCGATGCAACAGGGTGGAGAGGGGCAAGCCGAAAGCTCCCGACAACCGGCCCAGGATCGTCGACGTCGGGCTGACTTGTGCGTTTTCAATTTTGCTGATCATTGCCTTCGATACACCGGATAGCTGGGCGAGCTCGCCGATGGACCATTCCCGGGCGGCTCGCTCGGCTTTGATGGTGAATGCGATGTCAATGGGTTGATTGTTCACTATAGAAGACTTCCAAATCGGGGTGATTTAATTTGAGCTTAGCGCCCGACATGCATCTTGCTGGTGCAAAAAAAATATAATGCTCTATTTTTGTGCGATAAAATAATACCAACTCATAATCAATTGATTCTAAATGGAATTAATATCACGATTTTCATGTTTAAAAATAAATCTATTGTTCGGAACGCCTTCGATTAAAAGTATCAATTTGTTTGCGTGAATTGCTTGTTTACTATCTGAAACGCGCAGCGACATTCCGTCGCGGCCATCCAAGCTACCTTATCGTATTTGGGGGGATCTATGCCGGCTCAGCAAATGGAACAAGGCTGTCTAACGGGTGAGCAAATCATTCATTCGATTAAAGGAATGATCACGGCTTCGGGGATCAACACCAATGCGTTCTATAAAACCTTTCGACAGGCCCCGCTGCCCAAGGCAACGCTGAAGAAAGTGTTCCAGCAGTACTTTTATTACATTCGTACGTTCCCCCAGATCCTGGCGGGTACCTCGCACCGCACCGACAGCGAAGTGATTCGGATGAAGCTGGCGCGCACGGTCGTGTCCGAGCTGGGCGATGGGGTAGGCGAGGCACACTTCATCATGTTCGAGCGTGTACTTGCCGGCGTTGGCATCACGTTGGATGACTGGAAGAAGGTTGAATATATTCCCGAAGCCAGTGAGTTGGTCGATGGCCTGCGTCGAATTTTCCTCGAGGGTTCGACAGAGCATGCCATTGGTGCTCATTACGTTATCGAAGAGTTCGGCTTTCCGATGATCGCCAACCTGTACGAAGGCTTCCGCCTCTACAGCGGGTGGAAACACGAAGACTTCACCTATTTCTATCTGCACATGCTGGTAGAAACCGATCATGTGCAATGGATCAGTGACGCGGTCATGGAGGCGGCCCGGGACACTGACAACGGCAACAATATTCTGGAGGGCGCTGCCGATGTACTGAACTTGTTGACCCGTTTCTGGCAAGGACTCAACCGAATAGCCACTCACGCCTGACCAATCAATACAAGGGGGCGGGAAGTCATGGATGATTTGACATTGATTGGTCGAGTGGCGCCCTTCAGGGATGCCAGTGCATATGCAGCATCCTCAGGAGCGCTGAACCTTTCGCAAGGGCTTCCTGAACCCCTGTTTGACAATGCCATGAATGCGGCGTTGGCCCGCCAGGTCAGGGCGGGCTGGCAGTACGCCGACCCACGCGGCGAAATGATTTTGCGCGAAAGCATTGCGGCCCACAGTGCCGGCTATGCGCCCGACAGCGAAGTGCTGGTAACCAGTGGCTGTACCGAGGCCTTGTACTTGGCCCTGTACGCAGCGTCCACGCAGTACGGCAGCCGGGTCGCGTTCTTTGAGCCCTTTTATCCCTACTACCCAGGAATGGCCACGTTGCTGGGATTGGAGTTTGTTGCAGTGCCGTTGTCGGTAGGGGAGTCGATCGGCCCCGATTGGGCACTGCTCGAACAGCAGTTGCGCGCGGGTGTTCGCATACTGCTGCTCAATACGCCCCATAACCCGACAGGGTGGTGCATGTCCGCTGATGATTGGCAGCACCTGGTGGCGCTGGCAAAAAACCATGATTTCATGGTGATTGTCGACGAAGCCTATCGTCACTATCAGTACGACGCTGACACACCGGCGCGCTACCCCAGCCAGCAGATTCCCATGATGGTGGCAGGCAGCGCTTCAAAGTTGTTGTCCATGACGGGCGTGCGAATCGGCTGGTTATGCGCGCAGGCAACCTTCACGGAGCGAGCCTATGCCCACCACCTCTACCTGAGCTATTGCCAACCCACCCCCATACAGGCGGCCGTTGCTGTTTTGCTCGATGAGTTGACCGCCGGGCGACTGGACAGCTTGCGTGAGCACTACAAGCACAAACGTGATCGCCTGGCAGGTGCGCTGATGGCCGCCGGGCTGGATGTCCGGTTACCGGCGGGCGGCCATTACATCATGGCCGACTATTCACGGCGGGCGCCTTTATTGTCCCCCGTTGAATTCAGTCAACACCTGGCCGCTCGTTGCGGTGTCATGCCATTGCCCGCGACGCCCTTCTACCAGGGGTCATGCCCCACCTATGTGAGGTTCTCTTTCTCGGTAGCCAAACCTATTGTTGATCAAGCCTGTGCCCGCCTGGAGGGTTTTTGAAATGGAGCAGCATGTGTTCGACGTCATTGTCGTAGGCGGCGGTCCCGCAGGGCTTAGCGAGTGTATCCGGCTGATTGATCTGGGCCTGAAAGTCGCTGTCATCAGCGATGTATTCGGGGGGTGCATGGGCATGATGGGCGATCATCCATTGCAGTCCTACTGCAATGAACTGGAGATCGAAGGCGCGCCCTATCCCTTGCAAAGGTTCATGCGCAAGTTGTGCGTCAGCCCCACCGGTGAGGAATACGCAGCCTACATCCGTAGTAACTTTGAAGCCTTGCAATTGACCAAGATCCAGCAACGGGTGGTCACCGTCAGCAAGGTCCAGGGGCTGTTCGAGGTGAGCCTGGCCCCGGGTTCCCAGCATCGTTCCTTGCGTGCACAGCAGATTATCCTGGCAACCGGGATTCGCCCGAAGGCGCCGCCCTTCGAAATGCCCAGTGCCCATTGGTTCAATTGCTTTGACGTCTATCAAATGGTTGCGCGGGGCCAGGCCCATCGTTTCCTGCAGCAAGATGTGGTCATCTTCGGCAGTGGTAACAGTGCGTTCCAGATCGCACTGCTCCTGGCGCCGTTCGCCCGCAATGTGTCGATCCTGATCAAATCCTATCTGGGGCTATATCCCCAAGAGACCGATGATCGCTTTGCTCTCAGGTCCCTGAGCCAGCGCACGCTGGAAATGATTGCCAAGACTTCGTCCAGTTCCTTTCAAGGGCCGCTCAACAGCGCCAGCAGCACGGGCCGGGCCAATATCTGGCTACATGCCTACAACAGCATTCACCAGGATGGCGACAAGGTCGTCATGGACCTTCCGGCGTCACTCAACGGCCATCCGCTGCTCCAGGCTTCCTGTCGCAAGGCTCAAGAGGCGGGCCGGTTGGTCGCCGCCCAGGCATCCGACGGGCATGAGTTGCATTTGGATGTGTCGGCGAAGGAGCAATGCCTTGTTTCGGCCATCGGCGTCACCGCACAACTCCCCGCCACCGACTGGCCGCAACTGCTCAACCAGCAAACCGGCTTTACCTGTCACCAGGATGGGAAAAGCCCTGTCGCAGGCCTGTATTTCGCGGGTGCTGCCTCAGGTTATGCGTCGATCAACACGATGGTGCCGGCAGCTGCGGAAATGAGTGCCGCCATATCGCTGCGAGAAGGACTGCGGTCATGGGCGTGAGGATGTTCCAGCCGCTACGCCTGGACATTGGCGACGTGCTCGGGCAGTCGGCAGCGGCGCTCAAGCAGGCCATCGCCCAGGCCAAGGTACTGGTCATCGCCAACCAGGACGTCAGCGTCGCCCCTTATGTGCAGTTGATGCGCAGGCTGGGCTCGCCTGTCCATCATGTGTTGGCCAAGTACTGCCTCGAGGATTATCGGGAAGTGCTGACTGTGACCAATCTGCATCGGGACGGCCAGGCCTTGGGCGTGCATGAAGGAGGAGGGTATTGGCACACCGACATGTCGTACAAATCGGCGAACACGGTGTTCACGTCACTGCTGTCGGTACGTGTACCCGACCAACACGGCGAGACCCAATTCATCGATTGTGTCGCAGGCCTGCAGCAGGTTCGCCAGTGGCTGGAAAGCCCAGGTTGCCCGCCGTACCTGAAAGGTCTCGACCTGGAAAACCTGCGGGTTCACCACCGTTTCGGCAATCGCGACGCGCTGCGCAATGCCGACGCCGCGGTGCAACAGCTCAATTCCCAGGAGGCTGGCGCACTGGAAAACACCGTGGTCCACCCCCTGGTGTACAAACACCCGCTCGCTTGCACGGCGTCACTGTATGCACCGGCTGCAACGGCCATGCAAATAGAAGGGGTGACGCCTGCACTGTCCCATCGCATTCTCGACAGCCTGGTCGACTTCCTTGTCCAGCACGCACCGCGCTATCGGCATGCCTACCGCCCAGGCGACATCGTCATCTGGGACAACCTCTCAACGCTGCATAAAGGTCCGCCAATACCCAAAAGTGAAGGGGGCGCCGATGCGCGCCTTCTCTATCGCATGAACGTCGACTTCCAGTGAGGCACTACTATGATCCAGACCATCGTTTTCCTGACGCCCCATTACCTTAACTTTGCCTCCGAGAAGGCGTTGCAGACGCTGGGTCGAGATTGCCGGACAGTGCTGATCGCCTATCATGCCGACGTCCTGCCGCCCGCGCTCGAGCGTAATGTCTCACAGGTTGTGCGCGTCGATGCCGACCTGCAGCGCAACATCCGTCCGCTGCTGGACCATGACCAATGTCGCAGCATCATCAGCGATGAGCTGCGAGCCGTGCAGGGCAATACTTCGTCATTGCGTATTTTCTGCCAGGAAGAGTGCCACGTTGAGCTGGCGGCTCAGTTGCGCGAGGAGTTCGGATTAGAGGGTGATACACAGGCGATCGTGGCGAACTTTCGCGACAAAGTGCTGATGAAACACGCGGTCAGCCAGAAGGGGATACGCATTCCCGAGTTTGTGCCACTGGATCACGTACGGCTATCGGCTGAGCCGCAGGCTTACTACGCCGATCTGACGGCGCGATTGGGTTTGCCCCTGGTGCTGAAGCCGGTGAATGCGGCGGGCAGTTTCGAGGTGTCGATCATTCGCAGCGAGGCCGAATTCATCAAGGCCCGCGAACAAGTGTTGGCCTCGCCGTATCATTTTGATTACGAGGTGGACGAGTTCATTGACGGCGACATGTTCCAATGCGACTCGTTTGTGGTCGACGGTCAAATCCGCTACTGCGGTGTGCTGGAACTGGGTTGCACCAACTTTGACTTCGTCCAAGGCAAGCCCTTGAGCGTGATTCCCGTGGCCGACCCCACGCTCAAGGCGACCCTGGAGGCATTCAATCGGGACGTGATTGCGGCCCTGAACTTTCGCAACGGTTCGACGCACCACGAGGTCTTCGTGGACCGCAAGCGCGGTTATCCGGTGTTCCTGGAAATTGCCGCACGCGTACCTGGCGGCATCGGGGTGCCGTACCACGAGAAAAACAGCGACATCAACCTGATCGACGCCAATCTCTACCTCACAGCCGGCGCCGCAGCACTCGATGACATCAAGCCCAACGAGAAGAACAACGTGGTGTCCGCCTTGTTGCCCTTGCGCAAAGGCCGGATCAGCCAGCTCAACGAGCCCCCCATTTCCAGTATCTACAACATCGACTGGCGGGTCGCCCCCGGAATGGTGGTGGACTCCCGGTCCCTGGCCGATACCGCGGGCATCCTGACTTTGTATAACGCAGACCCAAAGGTACTTCGCGCCGACTTCGAGGCTTTGCAGCACTACGTACCGACCCAGGTGGAAGTGCTGGAGCCGGGAACCGCTTGATCGATCAGGTAGGGCGCCAAGCACAGGTTTTTCTCAAGGAGCAGGCATGAAGACAGGAATACTCGGTGCCGTCAGCATGGCGGTCTACTGCATCTCGACGGCGCTCTCGGCCGTCTGGGTCATGGTGGCGTTCACCCGCATCAGTGGGGCGGCGTTGACATTCATTACCTTCCTGATGGCCTGGGCGGTATTTTTCCTGGTGCATACCTTGCGGGGTCATGACCCGTTTCGCCTGCTGCGCGAGGAATGGCGAGGCGTGCTGCTGCTCAATGTGCTGACGTTGTTCAGTTGGTGGTTGATGTTCATGGCATTGCAGCGCATCGAGGCGTCGGTGGAGTCGGCCATCTATCAGGGCTGGATGCCGCTGGTGGTGGTGGTCTGTGAAATGCTGGTGGCGCGCTCCTCGGTCAGTCGTTCCCGCTGGCTGGGCGCGCTGCTGATCCTGCTGTCGCTGATGGCGTTGGTCCTTATGCGTCTCGCGCTTGGGGTCACGGCCCAGGTAAGCCTGGTCAACTTGCATGAGGGCATTGCCCTGGCGAGTGTCGCCGGGATCACGGGCGGGATCTATGTGTTCTGCTCGGCTCGACTGAACCGCGACAGCAAGTACAGCGCCATGGATATCCTGTGCGTCAGGTTCTTCCTGCTATTGATCGTCACAGGGTGGGTGGGCCGGGAAAATCTGCACCAACTGCTCACGCTGGATACCGCCATGCTCGGCCAGTTGATCAAGCTGGCGTTTGTCAGCGTGCTGATTCCGGTGTTTACCCTGCAATTTGCCATTGAGCACCTGGGAGGTGGGCGGGTGTCCATTCTCACGCCTTGCGTGCCGGTCATTGCCTTGGCCGCCGAGTTCGTGCTCTCCACCTGGCATAGCCCTTGGGTTCCCGTCCTGGTTACGGTGGTGTGCGTGGCGGTGTTGTTGTCCAACGTCTGGTTTTCGCGAGACAGGCGCGTTGTTCATTCAGGGCCTATGCCTGTTGCCCTTCAAAAATAGACTTCTGTTTGCTGGAGCATCCCATGACTCTTTCCTTGGCCTTTGCGCAGGGGGCGGCAGACGCTTGCTCGAATGACGACCGCAGCGTACTGGCACGCACATTGGAAATCGCACGAACCTTGATCGGTTTCCCTTCTGTCAGCGACCGCTCCAATCTGGACCTTATCGAATGGGTGAGCGGGTACCTGCACGGTTTCGGGGTACAGGCCCAGATTCTACCGGACGCCTCCGGGCGCAAGGCGAACCTGTTTGCCAGCCTTGGACCGCCACGCCCCGGGGGCATCATCCTGTCCGGACATACTGACGTGGTGCCGGTAGCGGGCCAGGCTTGGGCGCAGGACCCGTTCAGCGCTTATCTGGATCAGGACCGGCTCTACGGTCGTGGCAGTTCAGACATGAAGGGGTTCATCGCCGTGGTGCTGGCGATGGTTCCCGAGCTGATGGCCTCTGCACGACAAAGCTTTCACCTGGCCTTGTCCTATGACGAAGAAGTGGGTGCGATGGGGGCGAAACATCTGGCCCCGTTCATCACCCAGGCGCAGCTGGAGCCCGCCGGTTGCATTGTCGGCGAGCCGACTTCAATGGCGTTGGTGATCGGCCACAAGGGGCGTCACGAAATCAATTGCTGTGTCCATGGCAAGGTGGCGCACTCCTCGTTGCCGAACGAGGGGGTCAACGCTATCGACTATGCCGCGCGGGTACAGATGCAGCTTCAGCACGTGGCCAGGCGGCTTTCACAGGGGCCGTTGGACAGCGGGTTCGATGTCCCGTACACCACTGTCCAGGTCTGCCGGGTCAATGGCGGTGTCGCTGGCAATGTCATTCCCGGTCAATGCAGCTTTGACTTCGAGATTCGCTACCTGCCCGGATGTGATGCCGAGCAACTGCTGGTACAGATCAAGGACGACGCCAAGCAGGCCATGCACAGTGAGACGGATGATCGCGCTTGGGCGGCGTCCATCGAGTTTTCCCACACGTTGCATACTCCGGGGTTGGATGAGAAGGGCAACCAGGCATTCGCGCAGTGGGTCCGCGAGGCTAGCTCAATGGCCCATGGCCGACAGCGAGTGGCGTACAGCACCGAGGCCGGACTGTTTCAGGCCGCTGGGATCCCCACGATCGTCTGCGGCCCAGGGAGCATCAAGCAAGCGCACAAAGTGAACGAGTATGTGGACTTGGCCCAGCTCAAGGCCTGTGAACAGTTCCTGCGCCGCCTGGCACGTTGTGAGCCATTGCCGCCAATTCCCGCAGGGGCTGCGCAATGAGCGCCACAGCCTTGGATAGCCAGGGGCGCGAACGCAGGAAACTGGTGCTGGCGGTGAGCGTGGGCGCCGCACTGGAATGGTTCGACTTCACCCTGTTTGCGATCTTCTCCTTGCAGATTGCCGCAGCGTTCTTTCCGGCTTCCGACCCACTGATGTCGTTGCTCGCGTCCTACCTGGCGCTCGCCGTCGGCTTCGTGGCCCGACCGTTGGGCGCGCTGCTGATGGGGCGCTATGCCGATCGCCAGGGGCGCAAGGCCGCGCTGACGCTGTCCATCATGCTGATGGGCGCCGGGACCCTGATCATCGCCGTATGCCCGACCTACCAAACCATCGGTTGGTGGGCACCGCTGAGCGTTGTCGTCGCGCGCATATTGCAGGGGGTTGCAGCAGGAGGAGAGATCGGTGGCGCGCTGGCCTATCTTGTCGAGACAGCACCGGCGGACCGCCGCGCGCTATTTGCGTCCAGCCAACAAGTGGCGCAAGCCGGATCATTCCTGCTATGCGGTTTAAGTGCGAGTCTGTTGTCGAGCGCGCTGACGCCCGCCCAGTTGGATGAGTGGGGTTGGCGCGTGCCCTATGTCTTCGGACTGCTGGTCGTGGTCGCAGGCTTGAAAATTCGCCGCAGTCTCGAGGAAAGCGAGCCGCTGCGCCGCTTTCTCGATAATCAAGATAAGCACGCGATGGCCGGGAAGGGGCCTAGCCTTCGCCCCTATCTGCCCAACCTCGTGATGGGGGTGTTGATCGTCGTGCTCTGGACGGTCGCGACACAATTGATCAATTTCATCCCGACCTATGCATCGATGGTGCTTGAGCTTCCGCGCAACAAGGCCTACCTGGGGTTGGTGCTGGTCGGCCTCATCACGCTGCTGTGTCCGTTAACGGCACTGCTGTCGGACCGTATCGGGCGCTACACCGTGATGCTCATCGGTGCCGTGGGGGTCGCGCTCTGTGCCTACCCAGGGTTCGTATGGCTGAACAACAGTCCCAGTCTCCAGACACTGATCATCTTCCAATGCGCGCTGGCAGTGTTGATGGTGCTTTACACCGGGCCGGCTGCGGCGGCCTTGGCAGAGCTGTTTCCGGTGCAGGTCAGGGCCTTGGGTGTCTCGCTGGCCTACGCCTTATCGGTGACCCTCTTCGGCAGTGCCACGCCTGCGCTGATTACCCTGATCTACCGCCAGAGCGGAGATGCCCTGGCGGCGGCCCACTGGTTGTTTGCGGCGGCCTGCCTGAGTGCGATACCGCTGGCCTGGGTAAGCCTGTCGAAATACCGGGCAAACGCCACCCCGGCGCTGACGGCAGAGCATGAGACTTGAGTGACGTTGATTCACCCTGTTCATTGAACGCGCTTCGCAAACCCGTACTGCCTGGCAGACCCCACCACCGCCAACGTCAGCAGCAGGAGAACGACCAGGACCGGCGCAAACGCCACCACCCCCAGATGATCGAGCAGAATGCCGCCGACGATCCCGCCGCCGGCAATGGCGAGGTTCCAGGCCGTGACCAGCATTGACTGGGCCAGATCCGCCGCGTCTCCGGCAGTCTTGGCGATGGCCGTCTGGAACAGCGTCCCAGCCCCTCCGAAAGCGATTCCCCAGGCGGCCACGGCGATATACACCGCCGCAGGCCTGTCGTTCATTGCCCCGAGCATCATGGCCGAAAGGGCGAACAACACCGTACCTGCGAGCGTCAACGCCCGCAGATGGCGATCGATCAGCACGCCGACGACCCAGATCCCCAGCAACGATGCGACGCCAAAGACCAACAGGACCAGATCCGTTCGCTCGCCCAGGCCTGCCGCCGTCAGAAACGGAGCGATATAGGTAAAGAGAATGTTGTGCGCCAGGACAAAAGCCAGTACCACGAACAACACCGAACGAACGCCGGGCAGGGTGAAGACCTGGCCCAGGGCAAGACGTTTGCTGGAGGCCTGCCCGGGAAAGTCAGGCACCTTGAGTCGTACCCAGACCATCAAGGCCACGGCGAACAGGCTCATGAGGGCGAAGCTCATTCGCCAGCCGACCAGATTGCCGAGCAGCGTGCCAGCCGGGACGCCCAGGGATAACGCCAAGGGCGCGCCCACCATGGCGATTGCAATCGCTCGACCTTTCTGGCTTTCGGGCACCATGCGGGCGGCATAACCGGCCAACAAGGCCCACAGCAGCCCGGCCGATACGCCCCCCAGCAAGCGCGCGACAATGGTCAAACCATAATGGGTAGAAAACGTCGTGACGGTATTGGCAACGGCGAAACCGGCGATGGCCATCAGCAACAGCGATCTGCGTCGCATGCCTTGGGTCGCGGCGGTCAATGGAATGGCCGCCAGCAAGGAACCGATCGCGTAGACCGTGACCAACTGGCCGGCGAGGGCTTCGGAGATCGCCAGCCCTTCGCTGATCTGTGTAAGAAGACCGGCGGGCAAGGCTTCGGTGAGGATGGTCACGAATGCCGCCAGTGCGAGGGCAAACAGTGATCCGATAGGGAGCGGCGCGGTGTCCGGGACAGCCTCGGCATCGGCGTCGATATGGGTATTGGCAATCGTCATGTGTCACCTGCCTGGAACGCTTCTGACCCGCCGGATAGCGGCGTCAATCGCAGATTGATAAGTGCCGACCACGGTAAGTGCCCCTCCTTGGCGAGACAAGAATGCTAGAGTGCGCAACACATCGGAAAAAATGTCCGCAATTGGAGCCTGGCGTGGAATCACTGAGCGGGATTGATTTTTTTGTTCGCGCGGCCGAAACCCGCAGCTTTTCAGAGGCGGGCAGGGCGCTGGGTATTTCGTCTTCGGCAGTGGGCAAAAGCGTCGCCCGGCTCGAGGAACGGCTGGGTGTGCGGCTGTTTCATCGCAGCACGCGCAGTATCACGCTGACGGCGGAAGGGACGCTTTTCCTCGAGCGTTGCCGGCGTATTCTCTGCGAAGTCGAAGCGGCCGAACTGGAACTGTCGCAAACCCGCCAAGCGCCACGGGGCAAACTGCGGGTGAGTTTGCCGCTGGTTGCAGATTTGGTCATGCCGACGCTGATGGCCTTCATGCGCCGCTACCCCAGTATCGAACTGGACCTGGATTTCTCCGACAGGCTGGTGGACATCATCGAGGAAGGTTTCGATGTCGTCGTTCGGACTGGAGAACCGAACGACTCCCGGCTGATGTCCCGTCCGTTGGGCACGTTCAAGCTCGTCGTGGTCGGTTCGCCCCGGTACCTCGCCGAACACGGCACGCCGCAGGTGCCGGCGGATCTGCTGCGCCATGCCTGCCTGCTCTACAAGTTTCCCAGTACTGGCAGGATGCAGGTCTGGCCGATAAACGGGGAGGGGCAGCCGGATCTCAACCTGCCGGCCACCCTGGTCTGCAACACCACCGAGGCGTTGCTGTACGTCGTGCGCGATGCATTGGGGATTGCCTGCGTGCCGGACTTCACCGTGCGCGATGCCATCGCCAGCGGTGAACTGGTCACCGTCCTCGACGACTTCAATCGGCATCAAAGCACCTTCCGTATGCTCTGGCCCTCAAGCAAACACCTGGCGCCGAAACTGCGGGTGTTCATTGATTTCATGAGCAGTGAGTTGTTCAAGTGACCGGACCACCGCAATCGCGAGCAAGCTCGCTCCCTCATCCATGGGAAAGGTGCTGGCCACGGATTCAGATCAAGGGGCCTTGTTCTCCACCAGGCAGTTTCCGCCATCCACGACGATAACTTCCCCCGTGAGGTAGCTCGCCTCTGAAGAAGCCAGGAAAGCCACCAGTGCCGCCACTTCTTCGGGACGTCCCGCCCGGCCCATCGGCGTGTATTCGGCCGCTTTGGCTTCCTCTGGAGTGGTCGATCCTGTGGTGATCCAGCCGGGAGCGACGCTATTCACCGTGATCCCTTGCTGGGCGACTTCCAGCGCCAGGCTCATGCTCATTCCGACCATCGCGGCCTTCGCGGCGCTGTAAGCCGCTTCACCGGGGTTGCTGCAGCGGGTGCCGGTCGTGGAACTGATGTTGACGATGCGCCCATAACGACGCGCCCGCATGCCGGGCAGAACTGCCCGGGTAAGAAGAAAGGCCGTGGTCAGGTTTCGCGCCAGCGTCAGGTTCCAGGTGTGCAGATCCATGCTTGCCACGTCGGAAAAAAACTCCGGGCTGCCTTGCATCGCCATGCCCGCGTTGTTGACCAGAATATCGATCTGCCCCCAGACGGACTCCGCCCATGCCATAAACTCACGTACCTGGTTTTCATCGGTAAGATCGAGGGCCCGTCCTTCGACTTCGAACCCTTCGGCGCGCAGTTCTGCGACTCGATCGTTGATGCGTGCACTGCTGGCGGTGACGATCAGTCTGACGCCTGCAGTACCCAGTCTGCGGGCGATCGCCATGCCGATTCCGATCTCACTTCCAACCCCACTGATGAGTGCCACAGGGTTCTGTCCAGTTGCGTTTGGCATGGTGCCTCCAAAGGGGGGTAAGTGATTGCCAGGCGTCGGCGCGCTATATGAACATCCTGATCAACGCCCGAACACCGCCGTCATCCCCAACAACCGCTTTTGCCGCCAGGCCGGTGCGTTGGTAGGGAAAAGCGCCACGTCTGGCCGGAAGCGGGCGAGACCGCAGGCGGCGGCGATGCGTTGGCGTTGCTGGCCGCGGACAAGGGCTTGCTGAAAGCTGTGTTCACTATGGGCCAATCCCAGCATATAACGAGTACCCTCCTGGAAGTGTCCGCTATTGGCTTGCCACCATCTTTCGATTGCCTGTGAATCGGGCCAGGGCAGGTTTTCATCGGGGTCCATGGCGACATTGGGATCTTCAGGGTTGTCGTTCGGGCCCGCATCGAAATTCGGCAGGGCCTGCAATTCCAGATCGAGCAACGCCAGGTCCGCGCCGGTGATCATGCTGAAGGCCTCGCCGGCGACGCGGGCATAGGGCAGGTCGCTCATCTGCTGGATCAACCAGGGCACGCAGACCGGATCGCCCAGCAGTCCGAGGGCCTGGAGGCCGATGCGCCGATCCCGGGGATCCTGTACCCATTGCCGTATCCAGGCGATGCTGGGTTCGCGTTCTTGCCAGGCCAGCAGTACGCAGAGCGCGCGGTACTGGAACTCGCCCGGTTGCTCGGCGAATGAGCGCAGAGCCTCCAAGGCTTGCTGGTCGCCCATTTGGGTGGTGGCCCAGTTGGCCCAGAAGCGCGTGGCGGCGTCTTCATGCTGGCGGTGTGCACGAATCGCCGGCAGCAGGTCACGCCGGCGCAGCTCGCCAGCCGTGCGGGCGGCACGTGCCAGCACGCTGGGGTCGGCGTGGGACAGTTCGGTCAACAGGATAGGGCCGGGATTCTGGCGATGCATGCCGCAGGCCGCCAGGCCGAGGCGGTGAAACAAGGGCTCGGGGGAGGCGAGCATGCGCTCGATCCAGGGCGATATCCGCTCCCAGTCGAGCCACCCCAGGGCCATCAGGTAACCTCGTTCAGTTTCCGTGGCACTTCTCAAGTGCTCGCTGAGCCGCGACAGCACCTTCGCATTGGCCGTCTCGAAGGCCAGCAGCACACAGGCGAACATCTCTCCGACGCTGTGCGGGCCCAACTGGGTCAGCAGAATCTCCAGGCTTGTTGAGCCGGCAATACGCAGGCCATCGAGATGAGCGTCGATGCGTTCGTCCAGTTTGCCGAGGTCATCAAGGTCATAGTGGGGCGCGCGCACGGCATGATCGTGCAGGAGGATGAGGAAGCAAGCTTCTTCGGCATGTTGCTCGATCATTGATGAGATGGGGACCATGACGTCTCTGTCTTGTTACGGCACCAGGTTTCCAAAGAAGTAACGTTTACCGACTTCGAAGTGCAGGGGAGAGGCCATGTATCGGTCCAGGACAGCGGCCGCATTCAGCGGTTGAAACTCGCCGTTTTTTCCGTAGAAGCTGGAACAGTCGACGCCGGAATACACTTCGAATTTACGCCTCCAGATGAGAAAGTTGCTCCAATCGATCCATTCGTCAGTGCCTGAAGGAACCAGGAACTTTCTCATGACCCAGACTTGTTTGTTCATGTCGACGGGCATCCCCCCGGAAATTGAGCAGCGATCGCTGCCATAAGCGTCCTGCAGTTGGCTAAGTCGTGAATCGACAGCCGCTTTGTAGTCGACTTCGTTCAGGCCACTGTCAAAAAACTCGGGTTCGTTTTCTATGGGGTCAAGAAGATTGGTTAAATTGGCTTCCACGGCGGCACGGTCGGCCCGACGCGCAAACGTACGCCATGCCTCGACCATGAAAGGTATCAACCACAGCACACCAGACCACTGGGCTGCCAGGCACGCCTCGATGCGAAGGTAAGTGGGGCCTTCGAGTATGAGTTCGGCCAGGAAATCCAGGTCAGTGTCGAGGCCTGCATCAGCGGTCAGACCGAGGCAGGCCGATACCAGCGTCGGATCGCAATCGGGGTCCACTATCCATTTGCGCAGTTGGGATACATGGCTGTAATTTCCACGCTTGGCATGCTCCAGAATCGCAGCAAGTGCAATCCACGGGTCATGGCTCATCCATCCGTCAGGTGACAATACTTCTGCCGGAGCGCTACCGCTGTAGTGATATCCGCGTCCTTTCCAATAGAAGCTGTCTTGAAGGAAAGCGGGTCTTTGGGTGTGCTTGTAAATAGAGGCTTTCATCATTCGGGCCTTGGAAAACTATTGATGCGTGTCTCTTGAAGTGCGCTCAGCTCTCCTTCGAGCTTCTCACACTTCTTGCCAGTAGGGGCGAGATTCCCTTGCCCGGACGGACAACCTCCGGCCGCCTTGGGGACTCTATGCGCCACCGGCTCTCCTTGGCCCACTTCTTTCCAACGCATATAGCCTGGCCGGTTAATCGCCCAATCATTTTCAATGTTGGCTTTCTCTCGTTTGCTCGTTACGTAGTACTTATTACAGCCGCTCGGTTGCTTTCCGGCGGGTGGCAACAGGTGCCTGCACTTGGGATTGGCCCGGACTTTGGCGAGGACGGCTGCATTCTTGGGATTTTCTGCGGTGCCGTAGAACTGGTCTTCCGTCATGTACTCCCCGTTCGCTTGAGCCTTGGAGTGCGCCGCGCCGCCGCAACATTCACATTTGTGTTTGCCCGGTACCTTGGCGTCTTGTTGCACCGGACTGTATTTGGCGGTGTTGACCATGGGCACGGCCGCATTCGCTGCGGGGCTGGCATGATTCGATGTGGTGAGATCGGTATGTCGGTCTACGTTCTGGCCTTCGAAAAGAACATCCATTGACCATGAAACAAAATAGGTCTTGCCGGTGATGACGTGAGTGATGACACCGGCCCCCTGACTTCTTGTGGCGGCTTCATCGCCCAGCGGGGAGGTTTTATAGAAGGAGCGATTTTTTAACATGATCTCCTTGTTTTCGATCTTGACGGTCTTGCTGCCTTTCTTCATGTCCTTGGAAAACGAAGTGTCCGGATAGGGCACCGGGATGGGTCCCCCCGGAGGTGGCGGTGGTGTCAGGCAGACATCCGGGAACGCCGCGATGACCTTGCCGCCACCCGCTTTGCATGCAATCTCATCGCCGTTTGCGTAAACGTCGCAGCTCATAGGTCCCCCTCTGGCTGGCTAAGGTCGCGCACGACAGCCGCCGCGCGTGCACCGGCCAGGGCACTGCTCAGACAGATCGCGGTGGTTCCCGGTGCATAGCCTTTGCGAAAGGCCTGGTCGGCGAGTATCAATTGGACGATTCCAGCAATGGCCCCGGTGTCACCCATGGCCTCTGCCCAATGCCACAGTGGCTGATCCTCTTTTCGCACTGTCCGAAAAAGCCGGGCCTCCATCAGCGGAAGTTCCTTGAACCCGTATTGCTCTCCCGTGACATCGGACAGACGCAGATCAATTTCATGCAGACCCAGTTTGGCCTGGGCGAGTGCCGTACGAGCAGCGTCGGTCAGCCCGCCTGCTCGCAGGGGTTTGCTCGACAAAAGAGGCGCCTCTTCTTGCCCAAAGCCCAGGCCTGAGATTTTCAAGCAGGTGCCAGGCTGCCGATAGGCCTGAATCAGGATGGCCGCAGCCCCTTCACCAGGAAACAAGCCGTCATTGTGAGTGGCCGTTTTCAGCCGGCGATGCTCGTCCAACCACTGCAGCGTCAAGGCGCTGAGCAGCGAGTCAACACCCGCCACCACACAGGCGGGGACCCGTGTTTCCTGCATTAATCGACTGGCTTCATGAAGGGCATGCATGCCGGCAACATGGCCGGAGGGGATGACCCTGGAATGCGTTGGATGGAACCGTATGCCCAACTTGGAAGATACGTCCTGTATGACGGCCTGGGCTATTTCCCTGATATTGATTCCGGGGCGCTCCGGTTCAGCCAGGCACAGGAGAAATGGCACTTCTGTCCAATCCAGCTTCGGCGCACCCTGTATCAACTCGACCAGTGCATGCTGCATGAGCTCGGACATGCGCGCTGCTGCCGGCAAAGCCAGGTCAAGGCTGGGCACCGCCGCGCCGATGATCGGTTCGCACGCGTTGTCAAAAAACGGAAGCTCCTGGAGTGCTGACAGCCCGGCGCGCTTGGCAGCACAGGCGCTGGCGACGCATAAGCCCACGGGGCAGGCCATGCCCATGCTGGTAATGAAGAGGGCGTGCCCCTGCATGGAGGTCATGTTTCCTCTTCCGCGGGAGGATAGGCGTCCTTTGTCCACGCGATGAGTTGAGCCAATGACTTGAAGTGTTGTTTCGCGCGCATGCGTTCTTCGTTGGCCTTGGCCTGTTCGAACTGAGCGGCGGTTTGCCCGACGATGACCTTGGACACCTCCCTGATGTTGCGCCCGAGGGGTGAAGAAGCTCGCCATGTCAGCGTCAGGCGATTCGCGTCTGGTTCAAGAATGATGGTGTCGACCACAGCGGCTGCTTCCCGTGTGCTGTCGTCGTGGAAAACGACAAGCATCGCGAGTTTCAGATTTGCCGGAAGCCTGAATGCCGAGCGGCCTTTATCACTCAGGTTAAGCAGCGCGACTTCTTCGCCCCCACGGGGAAAATCGATTTGCTGGTCCTCGGGTGCGCATTGGAAGTAGCGCACGTCAAAATCTTCGGGAAGAAATGGAAATTGATGATCAAGCCACGTCTGATCATAAGTGCCGGCCCATTGGATACGCTGCCGCCATGCCCGACCAATCGGGCCAAATGCCATTGGCTTGTAATGTTCGTGGGGAGCGGTGACCGGCCTGTCCAGTTCTTCGGTATTTGGGAGCGGCAAGCCATTGGTCTGGACACTGCTCGCTGCGGGGTAAAATCCGACTCCAACCGGGTTCCATGGGTACCATTTGTGTTTGGCCGGGTCTGCATGCGTGCGATCCACGCCGCCGAAAGCCTGCGCGTAGGTAATCGGCATTGTGGTGAATGGAACAGGTCTGCTTATTGAGTGGGAGAGGGCGCTATCCTCATAGTTTCGTGCCCCAATCACTTTGAATGCCTTGACGAGAGCCCCCACTTTCAGCGCTACGTTCACCTCTGTTGCCGGCTCACCGTTGGGGGCGTGGCAGTGGCCATTAAGCAGAACATCGCAGCGGGGCTTGTGCAGCGCAAAATCGTTTTCGTATAACGCGGCTGATTCGCAGGGCTCCCCTGGGAATACATCGGCCATGATCAGCGGAACCTGTTGTTCAAGCAGGCGCGGCGGATGTCCAGGGTGATCTGGAATGCCGTAGGTCCCTTTCGCCACCACGACCAGCCATTCACGGCCCGTTTTATCGGTTGAAGTCGTATAGCCGCCGACCAGGCGGGTCTTGTTTACCAATTCCATGGCGTCACTGCCTCAGTTGATCTGTACCGAGCCGCCCTTGATGCGGTTCACACCAGACGATCGGCTCGAGAGGTAGGCCCCTCGGATCAACACCTTGCCTTCGCGCGTGAGGGTAATGCTCGCCTTGCCGCAGCGCAGGACGATTTCCCGTTCTGCGGTGAATTCCAAGCGCTCGCCGTCCAGCTGGGCGACGGCAGGCGCGGCGGTTTGCGGCAGGCGCTGGATGCGGCCGATCACCAGCGGTCGGGCCACGTCGCCGGCCTCGAACATCAGCGCGACCTGGGCGCCGATGTCCTCGCGAGTGAGCGGTGTGGTCGTGCGCGCAGCGAGGCCTGTATCAGCGGGGCAACCGGGGAAGGCCACCACTGGGGCGTCCGCCTTGGGCACATCCAGAAGCACGCCAATCACGACGCCCTCCACGCGCGCTGGCGTGGAGGAGGAGGCGGGGAGGTGGTATTCAACGGTCATAGCGCCTACTCCATGGCTAGTTCTGCAGAATCTTCTGGCCTTTGACGACCACGTTTTTGCTGGCCTTGATCTTGATGGCACCGGAGCCGTCGATGGTGATGTTCTTGCCGCTGATCATGATCGTGCCGTCCTTCTTCATGGTGATGCTGGCGTCGCCCGTCGTCAGGCTGATGGAGTCGCCGGCGGTCAGGGAGAAGTGCTTGCCAACGTCCAGGCTGTCGTTCTGCTTGATGTTGGTGGTGCGGTTCTGGGCGACGTCGCGGGATTCGTTCTGGCCAATCTGGGTGCTCTGGTTGCCGCTGATCTCGATGCCTTCGTTGCCCTGGACCGTTTCGTTACGGTTGCCGCTGATGCCGATGGTCTCGTTACCGCCCACGTCCTCGGTGCGGTTGCTGGCGATGCTGATTTTTTCGTTGGCGCCGACTTTTTCGGTGCGGTCCGCACCGATGGTGATGGTCTCGTTACTGCCCACGTTCTCGGTGCGATTGGCGCCAATGGTGATTTTCTCGTCGCTGCCCACCTTCTCGGTACGGTTCACGCCAATGGAAATGGTTTCGTTATTGCCGACCTTTTCCGTGCGATCCACACCGATGGTGATGGTTTCGTTGTTATCGACGGTTTCGGTGCGGTCGTGTTTGACGTGCACGGTTTCGTCGTTGTCGATGGTCTTGCGGCGGTCATGGCCAACCCAGTGGGTCTCGTCGTTCTCGACCTCGATGTCCTGGTTTTTCTCGGCGTGGATAAACAGCTGCTCGGCGCCTTTCTTGTCCTCCATGCGGATTTCATTGAAGTTGGCCGGTGAGCCGCCCTTGCTTGAACGGCTTTTCACCCCGCTCTGGGTGGCATTGGCCGGCAACCCGTAGGGCACGGTCTGTTCGGCGTTGTAGACGCGGCCGGTGATGATCGGCCGATCCGGATCGCCCTCGAGGAAACTGACGATCACTTCCTGGCCGATCCGCGGGAGCTGCACGGATCCCCAGTTCTTGCCGGCCCAGGCCTGGGAAACACGAATCCAGCAGGAGCTGTTTTCATTGGACTGGTCATGGCGATCCCAATGGAAATGCACTTTGACCCGGCCATATTGGTCGGTCCAGATTTCCTCGCCACTGGGCCCCACCACCACGGCGGTCTGCGGTCCACGGACGATGGGAATCGGCGTGAGGGGCAGAGTTCGGAAGGCCTGGTTGGCATCCATGCAGTCCAGTTCGCTGACGAACTGTTCGGCGACGTCCGACTGTCCGCTTTCATAGGCGTCCTGACGAATCTGATAACGGGCGGCCACCACGAGATACTCGCGGTTCTGGTCTGCACGGTCATATCCCGTCAGCGTGAACACATGACCGCAACCGATGCCGCGGGCGCGTCCGCGCAACTGCACACGCTCGAACTGACTGTGGATGGCTTCGATGCGAGTACGCGCATAATGATCGCCATCGTTGCTCTGGACGTATTCACCGGGGTAGTCGTAGAGCGGGTAGTCGGCGTTGGTGTGGGTACGCGGCACACTGGAGCGCACCTCGAGGCTGGCGCGTGGGCGCAGGAAGTCATAGTCGTTCAGCGCCAGCGAGCCGGGTTGGACTTCCCGTGCCAGTTGCCAGTCGTAGAAATGATCGCGCTCGCGCATTTGCCGATCGGGCGGATAGAAGGGCACCGATTCATAGTCTGCCGCCGTGGAGTGAGCGCCATAGGCGTCGGCCAGTACCAGGACATGCCGTGACTTGTCATGGCGAAAGTAATAATAGATGCCTTCCTGCTCCATCAACCGGCTGACGAAGTCGAAGCTGGTTTCGCGGTACTGCACGCAATATTCCCATTCGCGGTAGCTGCCGCTCAGGCTGTCCTCGAAATCGGAGAAGCCGAGGTCGCGGAACACCTGCTTGATGATGTCCGGCACCGTCTTGTTCTGGAAAATCCGGCAGTCGGAGGTGCGCGTGAGCAGCCAGAACCACGGGCGCAAGCTGACGCGGTAACCGGCGAACTGACCGTGGCCGGTCAATTGCCGGCAACTGCAGACAATGCCGTGGAAATAGCGCTTGCCGCCGTCATACAGCTCCAGGGTCAGGCCCATCGGCTTGCCCAGCAATTGGTCGAACGTGATTGTCCGGTCTTCGGAGGTCAGGTCCAATTCGTAGTGAAACAATCGCCCCAGCTCTTCGCTGCCCTCCATGCTTTGCAGCAACAAGACATCGCCGCCGAGGGGGCTGTCGACCTGCACCAAACGGTTGTTTTGGGTGATTGCCATGAACGGCTTCCTTTGGCTCGTGTTCGGGCGTCAGTCGGCCGTGGTAAAGAAGGTGGCGTCGCACGCATAGTCGTCGCCATAGGGGATGCCAGGGGAATTCGAGTCCAACACTTGCTGCACATCCACCACAGGGGGATCTCCTTATCGGTATTGCGGTCTTCAATCGAACTGAACGTACGAGCAGATCCTCATCCTGCGGATTGACGTGTGTCTGGAGCCCGTTAGATAACGTTCCGAGCATCGCCCGGAATGGGACGGATACCTGACGTCAAGATAGGTGACGGAAGGTCGTCTACGTAGTTTCGTTAGCTATAACTGTCATTCCAAAATCGAATAACACTATGAGAGTGACGGACTCGGCCTTTGCAACCTTTCTGACAAGAATGTCAGGAAGCGGTCAGCCTGCGGACACCTTCGCAGCCTAGACTGGGGAAAATGTACATCCAGGCGATCTTGCTGGGGGCTTGAAGCATCAGCACCCAGCCAAACATCGGGATCGGCTATTGGGTCTCCTAATTTGTGGCACCGTTTTAAGAGAGGCGTTACCCGATGCGTTTGCTCATTGTCGAGGACGAAGAAAAAACCTCCTCCTACGTCCATCGTGGCTTGACCGAGCTTGGCTACATTGTCGACGTTGCCACGAATGGTATCGATGGCCTGCATTACGCACTGGAATGGGACTACGACGTGGTGATCCTGGATGTGATGTTGCCGGGCAAAGACGGCTACGACGTATTGCAAGGCCTGCGCCTGCACAAGAAAACCCCGGTCATCATGTTGTCGGCCAGGGGGACGGTGGATGATCGCATTCGCGGGCTGCGCGAAGGCGCCGATGATTACCTGGGCAAACCTTTTTCATTTGCCGAACTCGTCGCACGTGTCCAGGCCTTGATCCGTCGTCACGCAGGTGACTCGGCCGACCTGACGCATTTGCGCATCGACGACCTGGAGGTCGACCTGCAAGCGCGCAAGGTGACCCGGGGCGGGCTGCGGCTGGACCTGACGGCCAAGGAGTTCTGTCTGTTGAGCCTGTTGGCGCGGCATCAAGGCGAGATCCTTTCCAAGTTGATGATTGCCGAGCAGGTCTGGGACATGAATTTCGACAGTGACGCCAACGTGGTCGAGGTTGCGATCAAGCGCGTCCGCGCCAAGGTAGATGCCCCGTATCCGCGCAAGCTGCTGCATACCGTCCGCGGCATGGGGTATGTACTGGAAAGCCGAGAGGCAGATGGCAGGCAAACGGGTACGCCTTGATGAAACGATCGATCGCCAAGCGGCTCGCCCTGATGTTCGCCCTCGCTGTCCTGCTGATCATGTCGATCAGTGCGACGCTGTTGCGCTGTTCCTTGAAGCAATCGCTCGATGAGCAGATGCAAAACGAGCTGGTGCTGCGCCATTCCGTGCTCGACCCGGTGCTAGCCAAATACGATTCGCCAGCATTCTGGGTCGGTTTGCGCCAGAAGCTCGACGGCCTGACGCCCGCGGATGAACGAGTGCGCTATTGGATCCTGGTAGACAACCCGGCCTTCAGTTACGGCGGGGCGATGCCGGATGGCCAGGATTGGTCGAAGCGCTCCGATGGGCTTTTTACCCTGGATCTACCTGACCGAGAGCGCCCCATGATGGTGTTGCTCAAGACCATTCCCGCCATGGGCAACCGTCCGGAACTGCGTTTTATCGTGGGGCTGGACTCGACGCCGTTCAGGAAGACCCTGGACCACTTCACCAAGATATTGATCCTGACCTCGGCGTTGGGCATCGGGCTGGTTGCGCTGCTCGGTTACTGGATCGCGCGTTTTGGCCTGGGACCGGTGAGGCGCTTGAGCCGTCAAGCCAACAGCCTGCCGCCGGGGGATTCGAAGCAGCGACTGGACACCGAAGCGCTACCTGGCGAATTGCAGGAACTGGCGGTGTCATTCAACGGCGCCTTGGCGCGCCAGGAAGCGGCCTGGTGCCAGCTCGAAGGGTTCAATGCCAATGTGGCCCATGAGCTGCGAACGCCCCTGACCAACCTGATCGGACAGACCCAGGTGGCATTGGCCCACGGGCGTGAGGTGAGCGAGCTTCAGGACTTGTTGCAGTCGAACCTCGAAGAGCTGGAGCGGATGGGCACCATCGTCAATGACATGCTGTTCCTGGCCGGGGCCGAGAGCGGGCAACGAGCAACCGAGCTCAGTGACGTCTCGCTTTATGAAGAGGCGGCGAAGACGGTGGAGTATCTGGAGCCGGTCTTGCATGACAAACAGCTGAGCGTGGTGATCCAAGGCGACATGCGTGTATGCATCGACCGCCGCCTCTTTCACCGCTCCCTGGCCAATTTGATACAGAACGCGGCGCGCTACGCGGTGCCGACAAGCACCATCACGGTGACGCTGGCCAGCCACGGCATGCAGGTCGAGGTGAGCGTTTCCAATGCCGGAGAGCCCATCGACAATTCGCACCTGGAGCGTTTGTTCGAGCGTTTCTATCGCGCCGACACCGCCAGGGCGCGAAGCGATGCGCACCATGGGCTGGGCCTTTCCATCGTGCGTGCGGTGGCGTCCATGCACGGTGGACGCGTGTTTGCCCACAGCGAAAACGGGCTCAATACCTTCGGATTTTCCTTGATGAACCAGACCGTGCGTTAGTCGTCGTCCCTGGGAGTAAAGTCCGCCCGCGTTTGACATCTTCCCGTCAGCCAGCAGTCACCTTGACGTCAGTCGCCCCCGCCTAAAGTGCCACGACCATCCCAACGAGGACAGTGTCGTGGAGCCCACTATGAACATTCGAAACCTGTCGATTGCCGGCCTGCTGGCAGTCATCTCCTTGAGCGGCTCGCCGCTGCTCGCCAAAGAGCAAACGCAGTTCCCAGCCTACGAATATGGCATGCCGCTGGACATCGCCAGGGTCATTCATATCGAGGAGGCGACATCGCCGGTATGCGAGGTCGTACAAGCCAAAATGACCTACTTGAACACCCAGGGGGTAAAGAAACACATCAGCTTTCTGCAGTTGGCTGAGGCGTGCTCGAAACAGTGACCGTCCGGCGATGCCGGTTCATTTCTTCAGACAGGGACCATCACCATGTGGAATAGAACACCCCCCGCCATTGGCCGCACGAGCACCATGAATCGGCTTGCGAGAATGGCGAGAACCCTCGTCGCGGGCGTCGCGCTGCTCAGTACGGTGAGTATCGAAGCTTCCGATCGCATTACACCGAAACCAGACTGGTCGACCAGCGACATACCGTCCCAGAAAGGCCGGATTGTCCTGATCACCGGTGGCACCAGCGGCATGGGCTACGAGGATGCGCTGGCCTTGGCGCGTGCCGGCGCCGAGGTCATCATCGCCGCGCGCAACCCGGAGCGTGGCGCACAGGCCATTGCGCGTATCCGCGAGTCCGTGCCCGACGCCAAGGTGCAGTTCGAGAACGTGGACCTGGCTGATCTTTCATCGGTGCGCGGCCTGGCCCAGCGGCTCAATCAGCGACTGCCGCGCCTCGACGTGTTGATCAACAATGCCGCCGTCATGGCGCCTCCCGAGCGAGGTACGTCTGTTGATGGCTTTGAACTTCAACTGGCCACCAATTACCTGGGGCACTTCGCGCTGACCGGCCTGCTGGTGCCGCTCTTGCGTCAAAGCGAGGATGCCCGTGTGGTGAGCCTGTCAAGCATTGCCGCGGCGCGCGGCGCGATGAATCTCGATGATCTGCAGAGCGAGCAGAAGTACGACCCCTACGCGGCTTACGCACAATCGAAACTGGCCATCCTGCACTGGGCCTTTGCCTTGCAGCGGCGCAGTGACGCCGAAAACTGGGGAATTCGCAGCATGGCGGCGCATCCCGGCGTTGCGGTCACCGAGTTGGTCGCGCGGGGGCCAGGCCTGGACAGCGAGTTCGGTCGGCGCTGGGCAAAGGACCGCGATGCGTACCACTCGGCAGCACAAGGGGCGTTGCCCACGTTATATGCCGCCACGGCTGCCCAAGCCGTAGGCGGGGCTTATTACGGCCCGACCGGTGACGATGAACGACGCGGTCCGTTGGGCTTCGCCAAGACGCCGCCCGCCGCCAACACGCAGGCGGATGCCGAGCGACTCTGGGCTGTCTCCGAGCGCCTGACCGGCGTGACCTATCGCTGATGCAACCCTGGGCGCGGGCGTCCGTCCCGCGCTTGACCTTTGCCTTTGCCGTCTCCCCGGAGTCCCTATGAGCACGCCTTCCTATTTGCACCGCCTGAGTCTCGCCCTGAACGCCCGCGACGGCGAGTTACGTCCAGCGTTGTGCGGATTCCTGCTGTTCCTTTGCCTCTTCACCGGTTACTTCATGCTGCGCCCGATCCGTGAGTCGATGGGTATCGCGGCAGGGGTGGAGAATCTGCAATGGCTGTTTACCTCGACCTTCCTGGTCATGCTGGCTGCCGTGCCGTTGTTCGCCTGGCTCAGTTCCCGAGTGCCGCGCCTGTGCCTGATCGACTGGGTGTACGGCTTCTTCGGTTTCAACCTGCTGATGTTCGTCGAGTTGTTCCAGTTCCAGCCAGACAGTGTCTGGCTGGCCCGGGTCTTTTACGTCTGGATCTCGGTTTATAACTTGTTCGTCGTGTCAGTGGCCTGGAGCCTGATGGCAGATGTATTCGACAGCGAGCAGGCCAAGCGTCTGTTCGCCTTCATCGCCGCGGGCGCCAGCGTCGGCGGTTTGTTGGGGCCGGCCCTGAGCGCGCTGCTCATCGACCCCCTCGGCGCCTCGGGATTGATGTTTCTGGCGGCCTTGTTGCTCGGTGCCACGCTGGTGTTGAAACGGGCGTTGATGGGGTGGCGCGAAACGGGCGGGGCTGGTCGTCCCGGTGCCGCGCCGACGCAGAGCCCCCAACAGCCATTGCACGGTAATCCGTTCAGCGGGTTGACGACGGTGCTCAGGTCACCTTACTTGCTGGGGATCGCCGGCTTCGTGGTGCTGTTGGCGACGGTCAGTACCTTTCTCTATTTCGAGCAGGCGCGCCTGGTGGCCGAGCATTATCCGGATCGCCAGGCGCAGGTACGCATCTTCGGCACCATCGACATCATCGTGCAGGCGGGCGCGTTACTGTCCCAGCTGTTCATCACCGGCCGCATAGCGCCGAAGTTGGGGGTGCGTGCTTTGTTGGCCGTCGTGCCGCTGCTCATGTGCATCGGCTTCCTCGGCCTGGCGTTGGCGCCGGGGTTCGCTCTGCTGGCGGCGGTGATGATCGTGCGACGAATCGGTGAGTACGCGTTCGTCCGGCCAGGTAGGGAAATGCTGTTCGCGTCGCTGGATGCCGAGAGTAAATACAAGGCCAAGAACTTCATCGACACCGTGGTTTATCGCGCGGGTGACGCCATGAGCGGCTGGGCCAAGAGTCTGCTCGACCTGCTAGGGCAGGGGGCCGGTCTGGCCGCGATAATCGGCGCCTGTTGTGCACTGCTGTGGGGTTACTTGGGCTGGCAACTGGGGCGGAGGGCGGATAATGCCACGTTGCGGGAGTTACGTTTGGCGACCATCTCGGCCAGGGCATGAACACCGTACCCACCAGCATGAAACCCACTCTATTGTCTGCCGCGTCGTTGCGGCGAGGAAAGGTGAAGCGGATGAGTCTGAAAAACACGGTACTGGCGATCGTAGCGGTTGTTGCTTTCTCGGCGTTCTCCACAGCGTTTGCGGGCAAGGAAAACGCCTTGGTCGGGACATGGCGCATGGTCAGTGCAACCGTTGAGAGCCAGGGCAGTAGATCGGATGCTTATGGCCCCGATCCCCATGGTTGGCTCGTCTTCACGCCAGAGCTGACATTTGTCGAAGTACTCACGGATCCACGTGTGCCGGCGTTTCGATCCAACGTTCGTGGCGAAGGCACGGATGAAGAAAACCGGGCAGCAATGGCGGGGAGCATCGGTTTTTTCGGGCGATATACCGTCGACCGGAACGGTGAGTTCACAGGCAACACTGTCGAAGGGTCTACGTTCCCGAACTGGGTGGGCGCTGTGCGCACCCGGGACGACCTGCAGTTGAAGGTCGATGGCAATCGGATGGTAGAAGATTTTCGGCGCCCGGATGGGGCGAAGGTTCACATTGTCTGGGAGCGCGTAAAGTAATTCCGAAGCGTCTTCCATGCTGGACATGCCTGGGTTCAGCCAGCTTGTTCAAGGACGAAACAAATGAGTGTAGGCCATCACATGATGGCCTTTTGCTTTTAAGCGGATCCCGCTAGAATTCGTTCCCCTCTCTATGAGCGGCATTAGTAAAACTACGCAAGGAAGTCGATATGCAATTTGCAAAAGCCATAGGCCTCGCCTTGGCCTTGAGCCTGAGTGGATGCGCCAGTTTCACCAAAGATGAAGTGGCCCCCGTGAATCTGCCTTCAATGGCCAGCTACTCGAACAAGCCGAACGTCTATGTCGATTTCGATTTCTATCAGGGCGATCCCGACAATGCCAAGGCCACCGAGGTACCGCAGGCTCGCGACATGCTCAAGCCCGATCTGAAGCGAACCTTCGATGAATCAGGGCTTTTTGGGCGCGTGGTCTTTGACGAATTCCAGAAGCAACCAGGCGATTACAGTCTTCGATTGAAGGTCTATAACCATGCGCCAGGCGGTGGGCAAATGGTCCTGGCGTTCCTCAGTGGCTTTACGTTCACGATCATTCCTGCGTTGGCCACCGACCAGTACACCATGAGTCTGGAAACCCTGGACGAGCAGGGCCAGCCGTTGGGCAAGGCCAGCAATCATGATGCGATCAACACCTGGATGGGCATCTGGTTCCTGCCCCTGGCAGGTAATACGCCCAAGGCTGCCATCACCGACACCTTCAACCGCCAGGTCAACGCGCTGTTGAAGAACTGGGTCGACAACAACCGCATAAAATACTCCGCTGTCGACACCCGCATTCCACGGGGCTGACACCGCTAGAAAAAGAGCCGCAATCGCGGCTCTTTTTTTGATTTACTTCAACGCTTGAGTGAACTGTGGGTCGCTGTACAAGCTCTTGAGCAGGTCTTGAACCATAGGGTTGTAGTTGTTCGCGGCCGCCGGGATGGCGATCGGACCGAAGAAACTGCTGTCCCAATCACGCTGCACATCTTTAGTGGTTTCGTATAAAACCTGATCACCTTTACGCAGTGTGAAGCGCGCAGCCACTTCGCCATGGCCGCTGCTCATGCCTGCGGTGAGCTGGCTCTTGACCAATTGAACCTGTAGCTGCCGGTCAGCACGAGGGTCCAACAGACCCGCCTGGCGGAGCTCATCGTTGATCGCGGCCTGGATGTGCAGTGGAACGCTGCCCTCGGGCGACGAAATCGGGTTCAGGCGCACCATCAGCGACCCTTGACCTGAATCCGCATTCACCTGCGTTTCGCGCAAGGGCTGCATGGGTGCATTTTGCTTGAGCTGCTGAACGTTCTGAAAATTGGGTTCATAGCGGGTCATGGTCACACCACAGCCTTGTAGCACCAGCGCGCAGAACGGTAGAGCCAAGTAGAGCTTCTTCACAGCAAATCCTTATGTGCTTTTTTAGAAGGCGTGATTATCGACTGATGGCCCTAAGCTATCAATGGTGAAGTTCGGTTTAGAATGCACTGGATATCATGAGAACGAGGGGGAAACTAAGGCCGTCTTCGACCTTATCGGTCGACTGGAGAGCGAAGCTCTCGTGTGAGACTCGATAAGCGGCTCGTTGGGCACTGCAGAGCTAAAGCTACTTTGGCTGCCGCTCTTTCGGACTTAAGCCCGACTCAACCCATACGGATCGCCCGCAAAGTGGAGGAACCTGCTATAGCTAATCCAGAGCTTATAGATAGCTGTAGGAGAGGGGTGCTAATGCGAAGGTTCATCGCGGTTACTGCGTTGCTGTCCGCACCAATTGTGGCGGCGGCGGGCGAAATTACCTGGTCGGTCGAAAATGGCTTTCAGCAGTTCAAAAACGCCGCTGACTTTCAAAAGTTAAAGCAAGCTTGGAAGCCCGACATGACGGCGGAGGATTTTCTTTCAACGCAGAACTCAGTGTCCCTCAGAAATTTGCTCCCTATCGATGAAACATGGTGGGATGAAGCAACTGGTGTATACAACAATAAAGGCCTTTTCAGCCCAACACATAACATTCTTTTGAGCTACAAGGGGGCTGCAAGTGCTCAAGCATGCCACTGGAGTATCAACGGGTCTTCCGTTGGCACTGCGGCACCATGCACAGCGGTAGTTACGGTTTCGCAGGTGAGAGAGGGGACGCCATTCACGATTTCAGTGTCAGTAGGGAATTCGCCAGTAGAAGAGCTAAAAGACCAGAGGATAGCCACCAAGTTGATACTGGCTGTAGGCGACTCTTTTGCATCTGGAGAGGGGAATCCAGACCATGCAGCTGTTACCAGTAAGCTCCCCGCACCAGGTTCTGGAATGCCGAATACGACAAGTGTGGAAGGCCTGTCCTGGTTCTTGGCAGGGAACAAGTCCAACCGCAGGTTCACTGAATCGGCGAACTGGTGGGATACAGCCTGTCATAGATCTCTGCTCTCCTGGCAGTCGCTCTATGCCCTGCGAAAAGCAGTTTCAGATGATCACCTGGTCGTAAGATACGCATCGTTTTCTTGCTCGGGTGCCGAAGCATATGATGGTTTTTTCAGGGCACAAATCAATCCTCCTGTGAATCTTGATGACGGCAGGGTGCAACGAGGCTGGAACCGAGACGGTGGAAACATAGTGATCGATCAAACAGTCAGGGAAGAGAAACGGCCGCGGCGAACAGAGCTTGTTGAAGATAAAAGCACCAAGACTGTCCTGAACAAATCACAGCTCAACGCTGCCATCGCTTTGCTATGTGATGGGCATACCAAGCCAGGGCTTTCAAAATCATTCCGCCCACAGGAAAAGGGGCTGCGCTCCAGCCCCTATTATGGCGAGTTTAAGTACGACAAGTGCCAAGGGCAGCTCCGCCAGCCGGATGAGCTGTTGACGTCATTCGGTGGTAATGACTTTGGGTTTTCTGGAGTCGTTATGTGGGGGCTTGTCCCAGCCACAGCGGTAGGAGATGTGATGACTCCAAAGAAAGTACTCGCGACCGCGGGCGTGGGATTTTTCCGGAATGTACTTAAAGTCCAAGACCCCATTCCTGCGGGCAAGATGGCCACTAGCGAAACGCAGGACATGTACTCCGATCTGGCGTGGGCCTTCACTACAGCTTTAAACACCAAGCCCTCGGCAGTGAGGGAACTCGTTTACCCAAATCCGTTGCCAGAAAAACTCTCGGAGGTCTGCTCTGGTCGGATGACTCAGGGCAACGAAGCCTTGAGTGAGTTCACTAACAGAAGTGCAGATAAATTCTGGCTCACCAAGGGCAAGTTCAGAAACTTCATCTATCGGATTGAAGATAAGGACGCTCGGCTGATCACTGAGACCTTTATCTTACCGCTACAGAAAGCGCAGAGAGCTGCGATAGCAAAGGTCGGCTGGTCGACCATCGAGTCACAGAGGGGATTTAAATCGCCAGATGGTGACCGAACCATGTGTGCAGTAGCAAAAGCCTGCGATAAATCGGATGGTCAATGCGATGCCGTCGACTTGCCTGGCTGGCGTAAGGATGAAAAAGAAAAACACCCTTCGTTGCAACCTATCAAAAACATCACGGAATGGGAGGCTTATGCACCCGCGAGGTTGAGAGCGCTTCGAATGTCGAATGATTCTGTTCTGACTCAGGCCAGATTTAAAGAAGGGTTAATCCAAGACGACTGGATCAGCGGAAGCGTGCATCCGGTTGCTCAGGTTCATGCAGGCATTGCTGATTCGATTGATGCCAACGAAAGCATAGCTTCAGAATAAGCGATACCAAGCGTAAGCGTCCGGCGAAGTCCTAGGCAGAGCCGTATGCGGTAGTTCCGCTCGTACGAATGTTTTTATGAATGTTGAATAGGAGTTTTACGTGCAGCTAACCATTCGGCAGCACTATGTACCCAGGGTTTATCTTCGAGCATGGACTGATTCAAATGGAAATTTAACGGTTGACGGCAAAGCTGGAGGAAAGCGGATTCACCCTAAGCCGGAGCAAATTTGCCTGGAGAAATATTACTACGAAGATCCAGCTGTACCTCCTACAAATGAACTTGAACGAAAATTTTGTGAGTACGAGGGAGCTTTTGGAAGGGCTCGTGACTTCCTTACCTTTGTTGAAGACAATGCCTTAAAAATTGGGCAACCTGTCGCGCAGACCTTGGCTAGCGCTTTGATGAGTCTCCCTGACTATTTGAAGGCACTGAAAGAATTTGCCGGGACTGCTTATTTTCGTACGCCAGCAGCGCTTGATCAAATCAGGCGAGAACTCGCTGAGGACAACTCTGCAGCAGCGGCAAAGGCCTTGGAGAGCCTTACCTCACCCTATTTTTTTGGCCAGCAAGCGTTTGACTCTACGCTGTTAGACCGCTTTCAAAATCTGCACGTTGCCTTGGTGCATTCACCACATTGCAGGTTGGACACTGGGGATTGGCCGTGCTTTCCACTCGCAGGAGGGACCGACCATGCCGGATTTGCCTATGACATAGGCCGGCATGGTGCTGCTGTCGCTGTCATGACCATCACGCCAACGCTGGCGGCAATGTTCCTTCCGAATATCTCCGATAAACCTGCGATTATCATTCCTGGAGAAATGCCTTCAACGCTCGCCGAGCAGATGAACGAGATGGTGTTCAAGTTCGCGGAGCGCTGGGTCATCCGAGGTTAAGTTAACTTTGCGCACCCTACACGCTGTTGATTGAATCGAGCCTCGTAGGTGATCAGGCGGTCCTGATGCCCGCCTGAGACTGTTAACCAGCTATTGCTTTAGCGTATCAGCTGTATTGGCTTGCAGATCCGGCAGCGGCTTTCGGCTTTTTGGAACAGGTCAGCTGGTAAGCAATTGCCAGCCATATGAACCACCCCGGCATAACCATCAACGCAATACGGGTGTCAGGTCTCAATGCCAGCAGACAAAGAACAAAGGCCAGAAACGCCAGGGAAAACCAGGCCATTGGCACGCCGCCAGGCATTTTGTAGGCCGATTTCGCATGCAGCTCAGGTCGTTTTTTGCGATAGGCAATATACGATGCAAGGATGGTCGACCAAGTAAAAATCACCAGGATTGCCGATACAGTGGAAACAATGGTGAAAGCGGTCATCACTTCAGGAACGATGAAAAGCAACAGCACGCCCACGAGCATTAACAGTGTGGTGAAGGCCAGACTCAGCAGAGGTACGCTATTGCTCGACAGACGTCGGAAAATCCCCGGGGCATTGTCCTGATTGGCCAAGCCGAACAGCATGCGGCTAGACGAAAAAACACCACTGTTGGCCGAGGAAGCGGCAGACGTCAGCACCACAAAGTTGACGATACCGGCTGCCGCGGGAAAACCTGCAACCAGGAACAGCTCGACGAAAGGGCTCTTGTTGGGCGAAACCTGTTGCCACGAAGTCACTGCAATAATGCAGGCCAATGCCAGCACATAAAACAGGATAATTCGCAGCGGAATCGAGTTGATGGCTTTCGGTAGGGTCCTTTCGGGGTTGCGGGTTTCGGCGGCGGCGGTGCCGATCAGTTCGGTGCCGGCAAATGAGAAGATTGCCATCTGGAAACCGGCAAAGAAACCGAACAGGCCGTTGGGAAAGGCTGCTTGTTTATCCAGCAGGTGGTTCAGAGATGCAGTAACACCGCTGGGTGATACAAAGGAGCTGGCAATCAGCACCATGCTGACGCCAATAAGGGTGATGACGGCAATGATCTTGATGATCGCGAACCAGAACTCCACTTCACCAAACAGCCTGACCGTCAGCACATTCAAGGCGAACAGGGTCATCAGCATACCGATGGCCGGTATCCAGGCGGGTACATCGGGGAACCAATACTGAAAAAATCCGCCGACCACGACGCAGTCGCCTATCACCGCAACGCTCCAGCTCAGCCAATACGACCAGCCAAGAAAAAACGCTGCGCGCGGGCCGAGGTAGGCACCGGCAAAATCTGCGAAGGTTTTGAAGTTCAAGTTGGAGAGCAGCATTTCGCCCATGGCACGCATGACGAAATAAACGAATAGACCGATGATCATATAGATGAGGATGATCGACGTGCCCGAGAGGGCGATGATCTTCCCGGACCCCATGAACAGACCGGTACCGATGGCTCCTCCCATGGCCATTAACTGAATGTGACGATTGCTGAGGGTGCGCTGCAGCGCGGGCTGTTCAATCAGCCCTGACGGAGTCGATTTCATTACAAAACCTCTTGATTTTATGTTTTTGAGTTTTGGCAGAAAGGTGGTGTCTTGCGTATTTGTTAGAGATGCAACGGCTACTGACGGTGGTTGGTTGTGAATAGCGAGATTTGTCGCGTACACACAGTGGTGAGTGGCCCCTTGGCACTTTGCTCAGGGGCATCACCTATGGTTTTCAGCTCACTGTGCGCAAGCGTGAGGGGACGATTGCTGGCTGCTGGTCCAGGATTTGGTAGAGGTCTTTTATGTTGGCAGGCTTCGGCACCAGATGGATGTGCTCACCGATTGCATGCTCCTGGGCCAGGTCTAGTACGTAGCGCAGTGACGAAAAGTCTTCGAGGGCAAAACCCACCGAATCGAACACCGTGACCTGCGCGTCGTTCTCGCGGCCCTTGATTTCGCCCTGGACAATCCGGAAAAACTCGACGACCGGAAAGTCGGCTTCCAATTGCTGGATATCACCTTCAATTCGGGTCTGAGGTTCAAATTCAACAATGACCCGGGCATTGCGCAAGATCTCGGCGTGCAGCTCGGTTTTCCCCGGACAGTCGCCCCCTACGGCATTGACATGCATGCCGGGCTCGATCATCTCGGGCGTCAGAATCGTTGCATAGGCTTTATCGGCGGTGACCGTGGTGACGATGTCTGCGCCTTTGACCGCTTCTTGTACAGAGCCGGCCAGGATGACTTCAAGATCCGGGAACGCGGCCAGGTTGCGCTTCAACTTAAGCGACGCGTCGCGATCGATATCGAATATGCGCAACTCCTTGATCGATAGCATTTCGTGGAAGGCGAGGGCTTGAAATTCGCTTTGGGCGCCATTGCCGATGATGGCCATGATGCGTGCATCCGGGCGCGCCAAGGACTTCGCGACCAAGGCGGAGGTCGCCGCAGTGCGCACAGCGGTGGTCAGCGTCAGTTCACTGAGCAGGGTTGGATAGCCGCTGCGAACATCGGCCAAGACACCGAAGGCCATGACCGTGAGCAAGTTACTTTGACCGTTGTCCGGATGACCATTGACGTATTTGAACGAGTACTGCTGGCCATCGTCGGTCGGCATCAACTCGATCACACCCTTGGCCGAGTGATTGGCGGTGCGAGGCGACTTATCGAACTGCGCCCAACGTGAATAATCAGCTTCGATGTAATCCGCCATTTCGCGGATTGCGCGACGGATGCCCACTGTGGCGAACAGGCGTGCGGCATGATCGACGTCTAAGAAAAGAGTCATGTTTTTATTCTCCGGTTCAGTAGTAACAACGTTGCGGGGCAGGGGATGACTCAGCTGCGTTTGCTCTCGAAACCATGCAGCACATTGACTGCATTGATTCCGATTTCATCGACCATGTAGCCGCCTTCCATCACAAACAGAGTGCGGCAGCCCACACTCGCTATCAGCTCGCCGATGCCGATGAAATCTTCGCTTTCCAGCTGGAAGTGGCTGATGGGGTCGTCCTTGAACGTGTCGACGCCGAGTGAAATAACCAGCACTTCAGGGGCGAATTGCTGGAGTTTCTTGCAGGAGTGGAGCAGGGCATTGCGATAGCTTTCCCAGGTGGTGTTTTTCGGCAACGGGTAATTGAGGTTGTAACCTTCGCCATGGCCGGCGCCGACTTCGTGACTGAAGCCTGAGTAGTACGGATAAGACACCGTGGGTTCGCCGTGCAGCGACACGAACATGACGTCACTGCGTTCATAGAAGATGTTTTGGGTGCCGTTGCCATGATGGAAGTCGACGTCGAGTACCGCGACGCGTTTCGCGCCTTGAGTGATGGCCTGCTGTGCGGCAATGGCGGCGTTATTGAGATAGCAATAGCCACCCATGTATTCGCGCGCTGCGTGATGGCCGGGCGGACGGCACAGGGCGAAGGCACTGTCGTGGCCTTCATCGATCAGCGCCAGGCCTGTGAGGGCGATGTCTGCGCTGGTCTTTACGGCTTGCCATGTGGTCGCGGTAATTGGGGAACCGGCATCCATGGCGAAGAAACCGAGCTTTCCGTCGATGAAAGTCGGGACTTGATCGTTGGACAAATCGCGCACCGGCCATACCAGCGGCAAGGCATCGTGGGTACGCCCGGTCGCACACCATTCTGACCATGCGCTTTCAAGAAAGCTGACGTAGCGCTCGCTGTGCGCATTGACGTAACACGACCGGTCAAATGTCCGTGGTTCGACGATCTGGCCAAGGCCTACCTGCTTGATTCGATCATGTACGGTATCGGCCCGGCTGGGCTGTTCGAACGACGGCTTGAGCACGCCGTCTTTCAATTCGGTGCCGTGGTGCAAACGGTGGGAATCACTGAAAACTGTAAACATCTGCGCATCCGTTAATGTGGGCCAGTGCAAATATTCTGTTCTGGACTGGATGCGCTTTCTTTGCTTTATATTCGTGGCTTGCTATTTTTTTCGGGCGTTTTTACTCAGGATTTGCGAAATGCAGAAAAAATCATCCAAACGGATCAGCCTCGACGAGACGGACCTGGCGATACTCACATTGCTGCAAGAGGATGCGAGCATTTCCAACGCCGAGCTCAGTGAGCGCCTGTCGTTAAGCCTCACGCCTTGCTGGCGCCGGCGTAAGAGAATGGAGGAAGCGGGCGTGATCAAGGGCTATCAGGCCAACCTTGATCGACGCATGCTGGGGTTGGATATCATGGCGTTCGTGCACATCCGTTTCTCCACCCATGCCGATCACGCTCCCGACGCCTTCGAGGCGGTGATTGCGCAATTGCCTGAAGTGTTGTCTTGTCACAAGATCACCGGGGATGCCGATTACGTGTTGCAAGTGTTGGCAGAGGATCTTGATAGCTACAGTGACTTCATCGAGCAGGTGCTCAGGCGCCAGGTGGGTATTGCATCCATTCAGTCGAGCCTGGCGTTGCGCGAGGTCAAGACCAGTAGCCGTATTGCGATACCCAAATCGACCAAAGAGTGAGTGGGTTGACGATCTTCCCTCTGCACAACTTTTACACTTAACTGCTCCGCACCTTCGAAGGAACGTTCCCGGTGAACGTAAAGCATCTCGTCACTTGGGCATTGGCGACCGATGAAGGAAATAGCTGACCGGTTTGTAGTGTTCGATTTCGAAGCCTAAGTACATCGCATGCCTGATCTCTCAGGAAAGCGAAGACAGTGGCAAACACCACTCGCTAGCCTGTATGCTCATCGCGAACCTGGATTTCCATGTTCAAAACAACGGGCTGTTTCAGACCAAACATAGCTCATCAGCCAGCGAGAGACTTTTCGCTTAGCGATGACGCCGGCCAGGCTGTACCAAGCGATTAGAGATGGCCAGGCCTAAAATTACTAGGTGCCCCTACCTAAAGGAACTTTAGGTTAGGGCAGAAAAATCGGAGCGCTGCACGTTGAGTGCAACGCCCCAGAATGATGTAGTGCGTTGCCGAGGATCGGCTTGTGCCTACACGCTCAAGGCGTCAGGGCCTGTTGCAGCTGAGGCGCTCATATCAGTTGCAGAGCACAGACGCGTCACGCACCTGAATCGCGTAGACGGACCGATGGCCTTATCGGCTTATCAGGAAGAAACCACCGGGGGCGCCTTAACCGCGTCTTACGGTAGCCGCTAGATTCGGCACGCCTCGGCTGTGCTGGGTTTGTAGCCAAAAAATAGCGCTCTCGATGTATGCCCCGTGCGAAGTCGAGAGCCCAAAGAACTCTCCATCTATCGTGATGTGAGAGCAGAAGAAGCGCAGTGCATTCGAGGATCGGGTGTCTGATGCGAGTTCTTAGCAATGGCCGTCGATGAAGATGAGCCACTGACAAGAGCGTTATCAAGCTTGACGCCGGCCATTTCCGTGGCCGAGCCTCGGCCGTACCTATCATGGGTGCGCAATTAATATCGGCTGAAACACCCACGTCTATTAGCTCATGCATAGGATTACGACTATGAGCACTCGCCGTGGCGCACCTGACTGGCTGAAAAAAATTGTCTCCTCGCTCGCAGCGTTGGCTGCATCCGAAGCTTTTCGTGAATGCTGTCGCCAGTTGATTCGCTGGATTGATGAAATAAGGAGCAGCTAGATCGGGTGTTTAAGGGCGGCCCATGAGAGTGGGCTGCCCTTTTTTACAGCCTATCATCAGCTATCTCTTCCAGATGTACCTAGAGGTGGAGAGCCGCAGCCACGTCTCTTGACACCTGGCCCATGCGATTTGCAGAAAACTAGCATACTTGGTGGTTGAACCAGGCTCGCGGCTGATCCAGGTGATTTTGGCATTGGTGTTTTCCCTGTCCATCCTGGCTGCACGAGCAATCGCAGTGAATACGCCAAATTTCTGGATGAGTAGTGGTAAGGCTGAATCGCCCCCCGAGCCTATAGCCGCGGGTATATCAGTTACGTCTGAGGAAGTTGCTTTTTTTGATGATGCTTCGATCTTAAAGCATTTATCAACTGTCAGGATTAAAAAAGCGTGCGTCCCCAAATTCCCCGATATTTGCTTTCTCATCTTTTCCTTTAGTTCGTCAGCGGAGCACGGCGACTCACAGATGTATTTCCACCAATCCGAAAGCATGGAAACATTGCCGGAACCGGCTGCGGCGATGAGCTCAGAGCCCTCAAAAAGAACCTTTTTGGAAGAGACGAAGATCTTGTCTGCATCCTCGCCGTAAGTGTTTCTTGCGACTCGATGGCAGGTATCCGCAGCCAGTATTTTCGTATCCCATACAACTGTTGTCATTCAATAGATATCCGAATCGCATTGGAGCCATTCTAACCAAAGCGATGGAATTATGCCCATCTCAGCTCTCGAAGGACCGGTTCAAATGCCTCGAGGTGCTTTCTAGTCAGCAGATCCAGATCGCGCGAGCGCCTGCAGCACCTCGATTGCTTTCTGGGCATCACCTTTGCCCACAAAAATGTGGTCGTGGTAGTAAGCCGCGATGACATTACAGCTGATGCCAGCATTTCCCAGTGCAGTTGCAAAAGCAGCCGTCAAGCCAACGGCATCCAGCGCCGAATGGACGGTCAGGGTGATCCAGGCGGCGACATATTCGAATTCAAGACCCAGCGCCAGAGCTGCGGATTGCTCGAGGATGACCGTCAGGCCTTCCTTCTCCCGAAAGCTCCCCAGCACTTCCTGCCCCTCCAAGATGTTGCTGTTTTTGACAGTGCAGAAGACATAGTTACCCTCATTCAGCAAAGGGCTCATGCCATGGAGTAGCTTTGCTATTGATTTTTCACCCGACATTTCATAAGTCTCTATTGATTGTTGACGCCCCAGTCTCGGATTTTTTCGCGATAAGAAAAGTTAAATTTCATGATGCGGGATTAGCAAACCTAATATTGCATGAGGGCGTCTGGCATCTTGTCTTGTGACTCCTCTTGGTACCCCTAAATGGGGCTGTGGCCACCGCCGTCGCGGGGTGGATAACGGTAATAGCATAGTCGGGAGGAGGGTAACGCCAACACTCAAACGAGTATTGAATAGGAGATTCCAGTTCTATTTGTTTGATTTAAGTCCATTGTAGAACTCACGCACCATTTCTTCGGAGACGCCCATGTTCTGTCGAAACTTACTGGGGCGTAAATCATGGTCCCCATTGTACTTGACGTCTATTCCGGAGCCGAAATCCTAGACTGCATCATGAAGCTCTACCTTTATCATAACTGCGAGATTCATGGGCGTCCCATATTAAGCCTTGGAGTAGAGCCAATGATGAAGAGCGGCTAGATCCTTTCAATGGCTTGCTGCTTGCTCCTCACTTAGACGTTGCCTTCGATCAAGGATTGATTACTTTCGGGGCGTCGGGGGAGCTGGTCATCAGTCCGATGCTGAGCGTTGAGGACGCCCAACGTCTCAATCTTGACGTACGCCAGCGGCTGTCCCAAATCGAGAAGCGGCATGAGTACTATCTTGCCTGGCATCGTGAATGGATTTTTCAGTCTTTTAAGTCGATCCAGTGACTGCTGACGTCGCCAAACTCAAACAAGGGTGCTGAGCCCAAAACCGGCGGTGCGGATATGGCAAAGCGCCAGTCGGCTAGTGTAACGACTATACGGGATAGTCAAAGTTACAATGTGGGTCAATCATCAGGCTGGTGCAAGGCACGCTGCGGCTCCTGATACTTTCTATGAGCGTCATGCTGGCGATCTTCAGTTTCCTTCTGCGCTTGGCGTTGTTGCTCAGCGAGGGGCGGATACCAAATCCATCGATCCTTCACTTCTTGTTCATACGTCCAGACAATCCCGTAGTACAGAGCAAGCAGAGATACCACAACTACCCCCCAGGTCAGGTGCGATTGGAGCAGCCTCATGATTGATGGGGTGTGATGCAGGTAGCCCAAAATGTAGTCACTCGCGACCAGTATCGTCAGCCCTGTGAGCAGAGTTCTTGCATCGTTTTTTTTAACTTGACCCTCCCTGACGTCCAAACTGTGCTGGACGCAGAGTTTGAGCAAGAAATCACTTTTCTCTTCAAGCGCCAGCCTTTTCAAGTCCCTCGGCCGCACGCAGTCCGGTGGGAGCGGATGGTGCTCCGGGGTAGGCTGCGCCAAGACATTAAGAACGTGGACGATGGCCGGTACAACTAGTGAAACGAAGCACATGAATACGAGTGACGCACACAGTACTTTGCCGGCGTTGGTGAGGACGGTTTCGGTATCAAAGGAGGAACTGGCTAGGTCGTGGCCCGTTAAGACAATCAATGAGATATCAGCAAACAGGCCCACGTAGACTGCTTTCAAGCACCAGTTGAAGTCCCATATCTTTTCTATAATTCCCGATGCTAGTCCTGAAGCGACGGCTTTAGCGTCGTTGCCGGTGTGATGCTCTGCATTCATGTGGTTTTCCGGAATTTCATACAGCATCGCGATTGGACGCCGGCAACCTTTCGCCGCCCTCGGGAATGCTGCATAGGGCCTGAAGAATGGCGTCTAGTGAGTCAGACCGAAGCTGATCGGCACGAGATAGGCGGCCAGGATTCTGAAATCCAATCGCCACCCGTCCTCAATGCAGTGCAATAACAAATCCTGACTCAGATCGACTCAAGGATCTCTCTGCGACGACTGCTGTATTCGTCCTCGTCAATGAGATTGCGCTCCTTAAGAGACAACAGCTTTTGTAGACGCGCTTCGATGTCGTTCACAGGCGGCGCTGCTACATGGACATCCAGGGAGCGCTGACTGGCATTAGCACATGCGGCATTGATGTCGTTCATCAATGCGACTTCGTCAAAGACCGTTTGGCCTTTCTTGTCGCGCATAAGGTTTGAATATGCGCGCCCTAGTGCCAAGGTCTGCTGGCGTAAATCTGCGTTGCGAGGGTCGGCTTTGAGATTCGCCAGTGAGCGCTGGTAGGCCTCTCGTGCTTCTGTCTTTGCCTTTTCCTGGGCGTGAGCCCACCAAACTGCGATGACTACGACGGCAATCAGAATGACCCAGATCATTTCAACAATCCCTTGATGGTGTGAGTGAAGTTTGGCGAATGATACTACATAGCCATCTTTCGTCTACGCAAAGGGCATTCGCTATAGGGTTAGCACTGGCCACGCTTTTAGGGTCTGCGGCTGTAGACAAAGTTTCGGCTCGTCCATGTCGCGACCTGCGCAGGGGCAATGTGATGAGGTGGCCAGCGTTTCTTGAGGCTTAGCAAATGAGAAGCCAGTCGAGTCTCGCGGCTTCTCGTGAGGAAGGCTAGGTCATGGTGCGTTCGAAAATTTTGTCCGCTTTCCACGAAGGGTGGCAAAAGAGTAAACACTTATCCATAGGCCGTTTAACATAATATACATTATGTGTACTCTCAGGTATTCCCACGGCCCCCATTGATGGCTGGATTTGAAGCCAATCTCATCCTCTCAATTCAATGCTGTACCGTGACGCCATCGATATCCCTCAACTAACTGTCGCCAAGTTCTCCGTGTTCCCAAAAAGGCAAATAACGTACTAAGGTTTAAATCGCCTGCTGAATGGGTGCGATTTCCTACACACGACCTTAGTGCGACATACAAGGATAGACAGTATGAATGCCAGATCGGACCCTGGCGGTGACGGCATCGTCCTGGCATTGGGAGCCGCCGAAAGCGTCGACAGCGTGGCCTACGCTTATGGACACGCGCGCTCGACACTCTGGGATCACCCACGCAATGCCAACCTGCGCCAGCAACACCCGGACGGGACGACGCTCGCGTCGGGGGATTTATTGTTCGTTCCCCCGCGCACGAAAGCGACCTTCGAACAGAACGCCACCGGGCGAAGGCACACTTTCCGCGTGCTGAACACGCCTGCCTTGCTTCGGTTTCGTCCTTATGCGCTCGCCGGACAAGGCCTGGCGCGCCACTTTGAAGTACTGCGTGGTGACACGCTGCTGGGGCGTGGCACGGCTGAAGCGAACGGCGATATTGTCTGGCCGCTCGAGCCAACCGCCGATGACATCACCGTACGCGTAACCTTTGACGGCTTCTCCCGCGACTATCCATTGAGGCTTCGCGCGCTCGACCCGATCAGCACCCTCAAGGGCGTGCAACAACGCTTGCGTGGTCTCGGCTACTTCAGCGGCGAATGCGATGGCCAGATGAATGACGCGACCCGGGTGGCCATCGGTGCTTTCAAGATGCAGGCCGGGTTGCCTGACGACGATGAGTTGCTGAGCAATGCCGTACGCGCGACGCTCCACGGCTACCATGGAGAGGCCTCCCTATGATCCAGGTTCACAAAACGCCAACGGCCCCTCCCGCGCTACAGCGCTCGCATGCTGAGATGCAAAAAGGCATCCAGGAAGCTGTCCAGGCTGGCGCCATGGTGGTCCTCTGCACCAAAGGCACCAACACCGCCAAAACAAAAAGTGTTCCAAAAGGCGCGGTGAAGATCGTCATCGACGACGATCAGTACAAGCCGCCTCACGCCAAGGCGCTGCTGAAGGTGGACCAATATGGCAAGTGTGCCTTTTGCGAGGCGCGCTTCATGAGCACCGCAGGCGGGGATGTCGAGCACTTTCGACCGAAAAAACGCCACGACGGTTTCGTCCCTGTGGGCGGCCAGGCACTCGATAACCTCGGCTATTTTCAATACGTTTATGACTGGAGCAACCACTTGTGGTCATGCAAGGAGTGCAATGAGACCTACAAGAAAAACTACTTCGACGTGATACCGGACAACCTGACGACCCCACCGCCGCGCCTGGAAGACTTCGACACCGAGGACGAGTTCTGGGCAGCCATTAACGAATGGGGTCGTTTGGGTCCACCGCGACACGACGCATGGAACAACCCGAGCAATGCCGAAAGGCCGGTGTTGATCAATCCTGTCACCGAGAATCCGCGCGAACACATCAGCTTCGATTCAGAGACGGGAGAAGCCGTCCCCGCTCCTCTCGACGACCTTAACCAACAAATGCAGCCCACGAGCGACAGGGGTGGCAAGAACATTCTTGTCCTCGGCCTGAACCGCAAGGAGCTTGTGTTCGCCCGCATGCGGCACCTGGCAATGTTGCGAGGCGTGTTTCTGGAGATGACCCACAGCCTCGACCTAACGATCGAGTTCCTGAAATGGCAGCGTGGAGACGAGTGGTTCAAGACCCTGACGGTGCCAACATTGCGCGACAAAGTGAAACGCTACACCGCTTACCCCGTGTCGGAGAATCAAACCCGCTCGGCCATCGAGTTCTTGTATTACTCCACGACGCCCCAGGCGCCGTTTTCGGCGTTGGCGATGGATGCCTTTGCCTGCTGGAGCCTGGAGCTGACCAGACACGTGCTGCAGTCACGCGAGCACATCACTCAGCTGCAGGCCGCACAAAGCGGGAATGCCCCGGCCACCCGCAGCGTCCACGAACTTCCCCGGCTCGGCGTGCATGCGGTCATCCTGGCTACTTACCAAGCGGACATGGAGGCGCTGAAAGCGTCGCGTGACACCCTTGGTGCGTATGCCCCGTTATGGAATGCCGGATTTGAGCAAACGCACATCGAATACGTCTGCCGGGACCGCCTGGCAAAGGTCATGGCTCTGCACGCCAAATTTTACAAGGACCAAAAAGGCTATCCCCGTCACGACCCGGCTTTTGTCACTGCTTTTCTGAGCCACGAGCGCGATGTCCTTGATGTCTGGAATGCCCTGGAAACCTATGAGTGCGACAAGGATACATGGAGCAGCGCGATGGACACGATGAACCAGAACCTGACGGAATATGGGCCGGATCTCGCAGAAGACCTCACTGCCCATTGCAACCAGATCGTCGTCAGACTCAACCATGCGACACAAGCGTTCAACCTGAATCGAAGCTTGAATCAGACAGCGCCCTGGTGCGACGAAGTGGTCAGGATCGGTCAGGCTGGTGAGCAACTTACCGCTGAGCTCGACCGTCGGTGCCAGGCTTGCGCAAACGAAGATGTGAGCAACAGCACCAGCAGCATGCGCGTCACACTGAAGGAAATTGCCGAGGCCGTCGCTAAACTGAAAATAGGCAATATTCCCGAAACAGTGATGCCATTTCCGTTGCCAGCCCCACCAAAACCCTGGATCACGCCCAAGGCCACCGGGCTGCGCAAACGCGCCGGCATGCCCCAGAATTTGGACGCCGCGTGGCAGCATATCCGTCTCAAGTCCAATTCATGAGCCCTTCCAGCGCTCCACCGCACGCTGATCCAATTCCGGAAACGTCACCTGACAGTTGCCCGGATCAAGGCCATCCACCCTCGCCCGTCCGAACGCGTCAAGCACACCGCTGTGCTGGGTCCCGTTTGGTAATGCAATGACATAGGATTCCCCGGCAACGGGCTGCCCCTGCATATCCAACAACTCGATCTCCACGAATGTCAGTACCACCGGCTCAGGTCGACTGGCAGATTCGGAAGAGGCTTTTACTGGCAGACGCCTGCGGGCTGCGGCGGACACCGGCGCAACGACCTCTTCTACAGCGACCGAGGCCGGTACGCGAACCGGCATCGGCCGTTGGTATGGAAAAACGTAAGCACACAGCTCCCCGCGCCATAATTTGCTGGCTACCTGGCGGTGAACTTCGCGATCATCCAGCAGATGGACCAGAGACTCCTGGGCGGATAACAGCGCGCGCAAACGGTGTATCTGATCGGCTCCGGCAAAATGTCGGTGAATAAAACTGTCGGCCTGCCACGGTTCACGCATTTCGATCCTGGTCGCCCCGCTCCCCCCTTGCTGCATGGACGGACCGTCAGCAAAGCTGGATCGAGAGCCCAGTTCGATGCGATCAGCCCCGTAAAAAAAACATATCCGCATAGGCTGCCAGTCCCGGGCAGGAGGATGAAGGAGCAGTCTAGATGATTATCATGGAGACCCTGCTACAGGCCATTGATAAGTCCGGTGCTCAGTGACTCAATCCTGTAAATGACATCGCACACGCTGCAGCTCATCGCCCAGCAAGGCCTGAGGCTTCTCGCAGCCAGTGGTGCATAGACTGCACCGTTCGCGGAAGAAGCAGCCGCTCGGTAGTCGGCGGTTCCCTGGTAATTCGGTCGGCGCCGCGACTTGCTCGTCGTGCAGTGGCACGCCCAGTCGTGGTACCGCCTCGAGCAACAAACGGGTATAGGGGTGACGTGGCTGATCGAGCACTTGAGCCACGCTACCCAGTTCAACGATTTGCCCCAAGTACATCACCGCTACCCGATTAGCCATATGACGCACCACGGATACGTTGTGAGAAATCAGGATGTAAGTCAGATTGCGGGCACTTTGCAGCTCTGCCAGCAGGTTGAGAATCTGCGCCTGAACCGAGATGTCCAGCGCCGATGTGGGCTCGTCCAGGACAATGATATCCGGGTCTGACGAAAGGGCTCGGGCGATGGCGATGCGTTGACGCTGCCCACCGGAAAACTGATGCGCGAAGCGGTCCAGATATTCCGGGCGGATGCCGACTTGGGCCGCGACCCTGGCGGCTACATCGCGCATCTGCGCATGGCTGACATGGCCTCGGGCGTATAACGGCTCGGTGATGATTCTCCAGATAGGCAGACGCGGATCAAGGGACGACTGTGGATCCTGGAAAACAATCTGAACGTTCCTGCGACCTTCGCCGCTGCGATTGGCCCAATTCATCTCCCCGCTGCTGGGCGGCAGCAGGCCCATCAACAGCTGGGCCAAGGTGCTCTTGCCGCAACCTGACTCGCCGACAACCCCCAGGGTCTCGCCTGCCCGCACCTGAAGATCAATGCCGTTCAAGGCGTGGGCATATCCACGCGGTCGCCCCAACCAGTCATTGCTCACGGGGAAACGAACGTGAACATCGTCAAGTTGAAGAATCGTGGGAGCCATTTGGGTGATGGGTTGAAAGACGGCACTGTTCATCACGAAAGCTCCTTGACCGGTAACCAGCACGCGCTTTTACGTTGGTCATTACCGTTGATAGTGTTGAGATTCGGGCGCTTGCTACAAACCGGCATGGCGTATGTACACCGCTCCTGAAAAGTACAGCCCACGGGCAAAGAGGCCAGGTTCGGCACCTGACCGGGAATGGTCAGCAGCGGCTGGCCCGGCTCGACCATTTCCGGCAGACCATTGAGCAAACCTTGCGTATAGGGATGTTGTGGATTTCCCATGACATCGGCCGTGCGACCCTCCTCGACCACTGCCCCTGTGTACATGACGTAGACCCGGTCGCAGAACTGCGAAACCAATGCCATGTCATGGGTGATGAGCAAGATGGCCGTGCCCCGCTGCCTGGCTTTTTCTCGCAACAGCAACAGCACCTGGCGTTGCACGGTCACGTCGAGGGCCGTTGTCGGCTCGTCGGCAATCAGCAATTGGGGTTCGCAGGAGAACGCCAGCGCGATCATCACCCGCTGGCGCATGCCGCCAGACAGCTCGAAAGGATAGCTCTCCAATACCTGTTCCGGACTGGCGATGTGCATGTCGCGCAACAGTGCGATCGCCTTGAGACGGGCTTGGGCGACGCTGATCTTCTGGTGATGAATGATCACATCGAGCATTTGCCTACCGATGCGCCGGGTCGGGTTCAAGGCGGTCATCGGCTCCTGGAAAATCATCGCGGCATCGCGCCCACGAATCGTCAGTAACTCTTTTTCAGGCGCTGCCAGCATGTCACGACCGAGCATGCTCAAGCTGCCGGCGGTGATGCGATAGCTGCGCTCGGGCAACAACCGCATGCTGAGCATGGCCGTGACCGACTTGCCCGATCCGGACTCGCCGACGACGCCGACGATTTCCCCGGGATTGACATGCAGCGACACGCCGTTCAGCGCTTTGACGTTGTTTTTGTAAGCCGGGAATTCCAGGCTCAGGTTGTCGATGGACAATACTGGACTCGACGTCTGCATGGTCACTTCCCCTGTTGCCGTGGATCGAGCAGATCGCGTACGCCATCGCCCAGCAAGTTGAACCCGGTGGCCGTGATCAGAATCGCCAGGCCTGGAAAGGTCGAATACCACCAGTTATCGAGGATGTAGTTGCGCCCGGTGGCGACCATCGCACCCCACTCGGCCGTAGGTTGCTGCGCTCCCAGGCCGATAAAGCCCAGGGCCGAAGCCATGAGGATCGCGCTGCCGATATCCAGGCTCAGTTGCACCAGCAATGGCGGCATTGCGTTGCGCGCCACGTGCCAGTGCACCAGGTGCCAGCGCCCTGCCCCGAAGGTTTGGGCGGCCTTGACATAACCCATCTCGCGGATGCTCAAGGCTTGGCCGCGGGCTAGCCGGACATAGGACGGAATTCGTACAAGCGTAATCGCCAGCATCGCGTTGAACAGGCTCGCCCCCAACGCAGCCGCCAAGGCCATGATCAGCACCAGCGAGGGCACCGACAGCATGATGTCCATCAGGCGCATGATCAATGCGTCGAAACGACCACCGATGACCCCGGAAAAGCACCCCAGCAACCCGCCGATAAAACAGGATGCAAAAGCCACGAACAGACCGACACCCACCGACTGCTGGCTACCGAACAGCACGCGGCTGAACAGGTCGCGGCCGACTTCGTCGGTGCCGAACCAATGGGTGCTGGATGGCGGCGTCAGGCGTTCGGCCAAGTTCAGCGCGTTGGGGTCGTGACTGGCGAGCCAAGGGGCGAAGATCATGCACAGCAAGACGACACAGGTGATCGCCAGGCCCGCCATGGTCAGCGGACTGCGGCGGACGCGGTAGGTCAGATAGGCGATTTTTTCGTTCCAGCGCGGGCGGCGCGTGGCCATCAGGGTAGCGGACATTTCAACTTACCTCGCCGATGCGTGGGTCGATCACGCGGTACACAATGTCGATGGCCATGTTCAGCAGCACATAGATGAACGAAACCAGAATGGCGAAGCCCATCACCGCCGGGAAGTCCAGCGACTGGATCGACTTGACGACATAGGCGCCCATGCCGGGCCAGGCGAAGACCGTTTCGGTCAGCACCGCGCCATACAGCAAATCTCCGAGGGTCAGCCCCAGGACTGTCACCGAAGGAATGAGCGCGTTAGGCAGTGCGTGGCGCAGGATCACAGTCCATCGCGACAAGCCGTAGGCGCGGGCGGTGCGGATATAGTCTTCGCCGAGTTGATCAAGCATGGCTGAACGAATCTGCCGGGCGACGACGCCCAAGGTCACGAATCCCAGGGTCGCCGCCGGCAGAATCAGATGCTCGACGGCATCGAGAAACAGCGCGCCCTCACCGGCGAGCAGCGAGTCGAGCAGATAAAAACCACTGATTGTCGGCGGCGGAGCAAGCCCTTCGGACAGCCGCCCTCCTCCCGGCAACCAGCCCAGATGCCCGTAGAACAGAACGATTGCGCCCAGGCCGAGCCAAAAGGCCGGCGTTGAAATTCCGGTGACTGCAAGCGTGCGGGCGATCTGGTCAATCGCCCGATTGTGATAAACCGCTGACAGCACGCCAAGCGGCACGCCGGCCAGGATCGCAAGCACCAGCGCTACCAGCGCCAGCTCCAGTGTCGCCGGGAAGAACGTCTGCAGGTCTTCCAGAACGGGACGGCTGGTGCGTATCGAGGTTCCCAGGTCTCCCTGCACCAGGTCCATCAGGTAACGACCGTATTGTTGATACAGCGGCAGATCCAATCCCAGTTGATGACGTATACCGGCCACCAATGCATCACTGGCCCGGTCGCCAGCGATCAATCGAGCAGGATCACCCGGGATCAGATGCGAAATTGCAAAGGTAATCAGCGAAACGCCGAACACGACCAGCAACAGGCCGAGCAGGCGCTTGCGCAACAAAGTCAGGAAGGCCATTTTGGCACCTCGGTAACACCCGCGACGAAAATCAGAAGCCGCGCCAGCCACGAATGGCCAGCGCGAGGGAGTCGGTTTACTTGCTCATACTGCCCAAGTTGAACACCTGTTCGAGCATGGGGTTGAACACGTAACCCTTGACCGAATCACGCATCGGCAAGGTGTAGCTCTTCTGGTAGAGGTAGGCGTAGACGCTGTCCTTGAGCACCATTTTCTGCGCGCTCTGGTACAGCTCGACGCGCTTCGTGGTGTCGCTATTAGCGGCGGCTTCTCGAATCAATTTGTCGACTTGCGGGTTGCTATAGAACGAGCGGTTGCCCTGCAGGCCCTGCATCTTGGAGTCGAACCAGAAGTTCATGAACATGTACGGGTCGGCAAAGTCCGGGCTCCAGGCACCGACCGCGATGTCGTAGTCCGCCTGGCCGACGCGCTCACGCAGCGTGGCGTTGGCTAGCTTTTCCAGCTTGAGGTTGATGCCCAGTGGCGCCAATGCAGCTTGCAGGGTCAGGCCGATCGGTTCCCAGTTAGGATCCTTGTCCGAATACATGTAGCTGAGGTTGGTGATTTTCTGCGACGTTTTCGCGAGGCTTTCCTTGGCGGCTGCCATGTCCTGCTTCATCGGCGGCAACGAGCTGTCATACGCCCACATGCCGTCCGGGATTGGCCCGTTCAGGAGCTTGGCCTTGTCCCTGAGAATGCCTTTGACGATGCCGTTGTAGTCCACCGCTTCGGTGATCGCGCGACGTGCATCGACGCTGGTCAGTGGGCCTTTTTTGTTGTTCAGGTAGAGATAGGTGACCCGTAGCGACGGGAACTCCTTCACCGCCACGCCGGGCTTGCTGGCAAGAACGCCGAGCTGGTCTTCGGGCATGTCTTCGATGATGTCCAGGTCACCCCGCTCCAATTGCAGACGACGCACGGAGGGCTCACCGATGATTTTGATGACCACGGTTTTCAGCGCAGGTTTGGGGCCGGCGAAGTAGGTGTTGGGCTCCATGGTCAACGACTGGCCTTTTTGCCAGTTGCTCAAGCGGAAGGGACCGGAGCCTGCGGTGTGGCTCGACAGCCAGGCATTGACGTCCGCGCTTTTATTGACCACAGCGGGGTTGATGATCGACGCGCCATTGTGGGCCAGGGTAAACAGGAACGGCGAGAAAGGCGTCTTCAGGGTGAACCGGATAGTCTGCGGGTCGACGACCGCGACCACCATGTCCTCCGGAAATGCACCGGAAGGTCCCTGCTTGAGCGTCATCAAGCGATCAAAGGAAAACTTCACCGCGGCGGCATCTACAGGGGCGCCGTCGTCAAATTTGTTACCAGGTTTGATTTTGAATTCCCAGACCAGATTGTCCGGAGAAACGGTCCAACTCTCGGCCAGGTCACCCTGAACTTCGGTGCTGCTTTTGTCGCCTTCGACCTTGTAGCCGACCAGGCGCTGGTACGACGGGTAGGTAATGGTCCAGTCGTTGTTATCGAAGGTCACGGCCGGGTCGAGGGTCTGGGGGTCAGCGGGTTTGCCGATGACCAGGGTGTCTTGTGGTACAGCCGCTGTCGCGGCCTGCCAGGCGCCAAGGCTCAATGCACTGCACAAAATGCTCAGCAATAGCTTGCCGGCGCCGGGAAAGGTTTTGCTGGTCACGGTGTTCATTGGGTTCATGCCGGTTTCCTTGATCATTCGATAGAGGGAAGTACGTCAGGTTTTTTATAAAAGCTATAACCGGGCAGTTGCAGGTGAAACGTAAGTAACGCTGTCTTGTTATTGTTATCAGCCGCACTGAGCGTGGGCTGCGCGGTGCTATCTGTTGGTGAATCAGTGGTTTTAAACGTCTTCCAGCAAGGGGTAATCGTCGGCATTCGGAAGTTCGTAATGCCACCACTCGGTAGCAATCGCCTGGAAGCCGGCGGCGAGCATGATCCCCACCAGCAGCAATCGATTGCGTTGCACGTCTACTGGCAAGCCGGGATGGAACTGGTGGGATTTCTCTTCCATTGCGTCGAATTCAGTGCCCATATCCAGCGGTTCGCCATCAGCACCGACCAGTGTCAGATCCACCGCCACACCACGGCTGTGATGGGAGCCCAAATGTGGGTCACGCACGTAGTCGTTGTTTGGCAGTGCGTCCCACAACAGGTACTGAGCGTAAGGCGGCCGATAGGCGTCATAGATGCGAAGGGTAAGGCCGGCCTGACGCGCGAGCTGACTGGCCTTGGACAAACAGTCGGCAGCCTGGTGATGTAACAGGCAACGCGCATTTGGATAAATCACTCTTCCTGCCAGGTTGTCTGCACCGGCGTAGATCAAATCGATTTGCAGCTGGTAGCGCTGGGCATCGATCTCTACAAGGGGGCTGTTGTTCACGCCAATACTCCAGTTGGGATTCGGTGGGACGATGAGGATCAGCCTTCGAACTGACCGAAAGCTTTTTGCAATTGACGGTTCTTGGCCAAGCGCTCATCGAGCCGATCCCCGTATTTCTCAGCGACGGCCGACACGATGAGATTTAACAGGCAGGCCAATGGCGCAGGCGAATCCCAGAACTGCCCGACATCGGTTTTCAGTTGCAAGAGGTCAAGTGGGTAGTCCCTGGCCCAGGGGCATTGCAGGTCGGTGATCAGGGCCAATGGGAGGTTGTTATCTATGGCCGCGTCGCAGAAAGTCTGAGTCACGCTGGAATAAGCGCGGAAATCCGCAATGATTGCGTAGGGATTGGCAAAGCCGGAGTTCAGGGTTTCTGCGTAGATGCCGGACAGACCATCGACGTAGTAGACCTTGGGCCGGATGTACTCAAGATGGCTATGGAACGCTGTGAGAATCCCTCGAGTGGACTGAATACCGAGGATGAACACTGCATCGGCTTCGTAGATACGTTGCACGATATCGGCGAAGGCGTCGCTGCGCGCTAGACCGTAGACATACCGAATGGCCTCGATCTCACGACTCAGGGAACGATCAAGAGCATCTTGCTGATTGCTTTCGGCACGAAAGGCGCCGATGCGATCAGTGATAAGCCACGACGTGGGTGTTTCAACGCGCAGGCTCTGTTTGATTTCATCGATGTTCTGGTAACCAAGGGATCGAAAAAAACGCCCTACGGAAATCCCAGTGGTGGAGGTCTGCTGCGCGATGCTATCGGCCGACTCGAACGGAAGCTGTTCTGGGTTACCCAACAGATAACTGGCGATCCGCTTGCCAGTCGGGGTCAGGTTGGAGAACTCTCGCTCCAGCAACTGCAGGAAGCTGTTCTTTTCCATGGTTTCAGAGCTCCCGAACGCAAAATGTTACCGCGATGACATTAATTTCTATCGTGTTAAAACAATAACATTCGATTTCGAAGCAATACAATGACTATTTTCAGCAGACGTCCTGCGGGTGATTGTGCTGGGTCTCGATGAATAAGCTGGGTACAGGTGGAGGCAAGTGCGGTTTCGGTGCGTCCTAACGGAGGCTGCGTTCACTGCTTCAAATACACCCCCAGCCCCTCCTGCGAATCCGGCCCAGCGTTGTTCCCAATGACCGCGAAGCCTTTCACCAATTGAATGTGATACGGAGCGTTTTTCTCGGAGACTTGCGGCTCGCGCACGATGATCAGGTTTTCGCTTTCCATCGGTACGATGTGATGCTCGGTCACGCCGCCCTTCAAGGTCACGCTCAATTCCGCGATTTCTTTTCCGTTGGCGTCGCGGTCCGGCAGGATCTTCAAGTCCAGGTCGGCGTCGCGCCCCAGGGCGTCCTGGCGCATCTGGTAATGGCCGCTGCGCTGGTCAGCGTCGACGTCGTCGATTTTGTCGCCATCCAATTCCCGTTCTTCATCGTGCAGCAGGATCGCCAACTTGCTGTCGTCGCCCTGAATGCCGCTGACCCAGGTGCCGGTGTGATTGTAGGGTTCGACTGTTTCCCGGGAGATCCGCCAGGTACCGGTTTGACGACCGTCATCGGCGTATTCGTGGAGGCTGATGAGATCGTCGTCGGCGTCTTCCCGGGTTCCCAGCAGCTTGATCGCTTCGCCTGTGCCAGCCTGGGTGTAGCGCACCTCGCCAATGATCACGGTTCCCTGTACCTGGTACCAGAGCTCTACCGGGGTCCTGGCGTCGAGGGTTCCGGCAAGAATCACTGGATCCTCCTTTTCCGGACCTTCCAGGCTCGATTGTTCGAGCCACTGGCCATCTTTCAATTCACCGGTGGTGCGTCGCGTGTAGCCGCTGGGCATGCTGGTATTTTCGCCCTCCTCGGTCGGCTGGATTTGCTCCTCGGTGTCTGAGTGAAGCAGGACCAACTCGTCGCCGCGCATTTTCCAGTGGGTGGCGCGAGTCCAGCAGCAGTCGCGGTCGGTTTGCGAAAGCAGGACACCGTCCAGCGGGCTGACGGAGAACATGCCTTTGCTGTCCTCCTTTGCCAAACCCGTCAGCGCAGGATTGAGGACCCATTGGGTTTTCTGCGGGTCTTGCAGGTAGACATCGAACGCCGGTTTGTAACTCGCATCGGGATCGTTGCCGTTACGAATCGCCAAGTCCAGGCGGCCATCGAAGTTGAAGTCATCGAAGTACAACAGGCTCTGGGGGCCGAGTAACCAGTTATCGACCTTGCCGTTGCGGTCCACGGGCACATTGCCGGCGGGCGTCTGCAATTGCTGCAGGGCTTGGTGGGTGGTGTTGTCGCGAATGGTGATAAAGGCGTGCGCCAGTTGATGCGGGTCTTCCGGCGGCTCCGGGAACAACACGTCGACCAGGTATTGGCCGCTGCGATCATTCACCGAAAACGCCCTTGGCTCGGCCATGACCGGGGATACCAGCGTCATGGAAAGAAGCACACTGCTGACGAGCGAACGCATCCACCCACTTCCTTGCTGAAATTCGGGCCAGCAGTTTAGCGATTGCCTTGATGCATCGCGAGAAACGACTGTTGCTATCAGATTGGCCCGGACTGTAACTGACGCCCTCCTCGTCATTCGCTTACTGTCGTGGCTCACCCCACGGAGTGATCCCCATGCCGGATACCGCCAATCTCTACCTGTTCGTGGTTGCTGTTGTGCTTCTGCTGATCGTCCCAGGGCCCAACATGGCCTTTGTCACCAGTCATGCGCTGGCCCACGGCTGGCGTGCCGGTATTGCCGCCGCCCTTGGCATTTCCTTTTCGGACGTGCTGATGACGATGATGGTCAGCGCGGGCATTGGTGCGCTGGTGATGAGCTGGGCGCCGGCGTTCGACATCCTGCGCCTGGCCGGGGCTGGTTATCTGCTGTGGCTTGCCTGGCAAGCACTGAGAACGCCAGCAGCGACTCAGGATAGCCAGCTCCAGGTGGCTTCGCTGTGGAAAATCTTCTGCCGGGGCGCCCTCAACAGCCTCTTGAATCCCAAGGCGCTGCTGTTCTTCATGGTGTTCCTGCCCCAGTTCGTCAACGTCAAGGCTGGAGGCGTCAGTGTGCAGTTGATCTTCCTGGGCGCGTTGCTGGCGCTGATTGCACTCGTCTTTCATACGCTGTTGGGTGTTTGCGCCGCTCAGCTCAGGGCGAAGCTGGCAAGCGGCGGGATTTCAAGGCGCCTGGGCACGTATGGTTTTGCCGGGGTCATGGCAGCGCTGGCCGCACGCCTGTTGTTTCTTGACCGCCCGCTTTGACCACTGGCTTCGCTGCGCCAGCGATTGGCCTATGCTTACCCAATCCATTGCGGAGCTGGATCAATGTCGTCCTCGGAAACCACCCTCCTTCAAAGCTGGCACCACAATGCCCAATCCTGGATCGAAGCCATCCGCACGGGGGCCATCGAAAGCCGGCTGACGGTCACGGACCAGGCCATGCTACTGGTGGTGCAGAGCCGCCAGCCCGAGCGCGTGCTCGATCTGGGCTGCGGCGAAGGCTGGCTGTTGCGGGCGCTGGCTGACAGGGGCATCGAAGCGGTCGGTGTGGATGGCGACGCGACGCTGGTCGAAGCGGCCCGGGCGGCGGGTTCCTCGCCGGTGCATCTGGCAAGCTATGACGCACTGGTGCAGGAGAAGGTGGACGTTGGCAGCGGCTACGACCTGATCTGCGCCAACTTCGCCCTGCTGCACCAGGACATCATCCCATTGCTCGCTGCGATGAATGCCCTGCTCAGCCCAGGTGGCGCGCTGGTGGTTCAGACGCTGCATCCATGGACCGTGGCGGCGGGCGATTATCAGGACGGTTGGCGAGAAGAAACCTTCGATGGGTTCAAAGGCCAATGGCAACGTATGCCGTGGTACTTCCGCACCTTGTCCAGTTGGCTCAATGCCCTGGACATGGCCGGTTTCCGATTGGTGCTCCTGCAGGAACCTCAGCATCCACAAAGCCCGGTGCCGCAGTCGTTACTGCTGGTGGCCGAGCAATCCTCGTCATGGCGTTAGCGACTCGACGGTAAAACACCCCGAGCGATACACCCTGCGCGCCTGCAATCCGCGCTTTTGCAGGGTTTTCCTGACGGTTCTGAGAAACATGCCGTGAGACACCACGATCGTGGTCTTCCCCGGTTCGCCGCAACTGTTGTAAAGCTCATCGGCGACACCGAGCGCCCGCTGGTGTTCGGCTTTCCAGCTGGCGGCCCCAAGTGAAATCCCCAGCAACCACAGGATCCTGTGCAAGGCGAACCAATGCCTCACGCCCATTTTCAAGACAGGAATGCTGCTTAACCGCAGGTCGTATTCACGTAGTCGAGCATCCTGTTGGATACGTGTGGCTTCGAATAGCCGGCATGCCGTCGCGTAGGCTCTGTTGACGGGCGAGGAAATGATGTTGGCTTCGGTCGCCAAAAGCGCTTGGGACAAATCCGGTTGGCTCAGAAATGCGGCAATTTCACCCTCATCGATGGACGAGGTCTGATTGTATTCATCCAGCAGCAACTTGGCTGAATGCGCATTGCAGGGCTTGTAATCGATCAGCGGCGTGGCATGGCGTATCAGGTAAATCACAGCGACAGCTCCCTTGTTTTGCCTTGAAAATCCCTTTCGAAGCGCACCTGTATACAGGCAACGGCGCCATTGATCGAGTGCAATGCTCCTTTTATCCAAGGAGTGATGACCCTGTGGCGAGGGAGCCAGTTCTTGTGCCACAGGATCGGTTTTACCAGCGATCTCTTTACCAAAGCGCCATCGTGTAGCTGACGATCAACCGGTTCTCATCCAGGTCGTTGCCAAAATTCGAGCGCACCGTTGCGTTGCGCCATTTCAAGCCGAGGCCCTTCAAGGTTCCATCCTGTACCACATAGGCGATATCCATGTTGCGCTCCCATTCCTTGCCTTCGCCCGGTGCGCTGCGCTGGACGTTGTCGCCGGTGATGTAGCGAGTCATGAAGGTCAACCCGGGTACGCCAATAGCCGCAAAGTTATAGTCATAGCGCGCTTGCCAGGAACGCTCGTCGATGTTGGCGAAGTCGCCGATCTGCACAAAGTTGACCAGGTAGGGATCGCTGCGTCCGATGTACGGGAACGGATCGTCGCCGCTCATGCGCTGGTAGCCCAGGCCCAACGCATGCCCCGCCAGGCTGTAGGTGAACATGGCGCCGAAAGCCTGGTTGTCGAGTTCGCGAAAACTGCCGTCTTCGGTGCTGCGCGAATAGCGCACGTCGCTCTTGAACGACTGGCCTGCGCCCAGGTCCACGGTGTGGACGAAGCCGAGGTAGTTCTGCTGGTAGATGTCTTCCAACAGGCTATAGCGGTATTGCGCCGTGAGGTTCGGCAGGAACTGATAGTCGGCTCCGGCGAACTGGAACTTGTCGCTGCTGCCGCCGATGCGGTTGGCGGTCATGTCCTGGTAATCGGTGGAGTCGACAAAATTGATCTGCGTGAGTTGCCCGGCGGTCAGCTTCAAACGATCGATTTCCTGCACGCTCAACAAGCCGCCCTTGAAGGTTCCCGGCAACAGGCGCGTGTCGTTGGAACTTACCGCAGGGTCCTTGATCTGCAACGTTCCCAACTTCAAGGTGCTGTTGGACACACGGACTTTGGCGGTCAGGCCCAGTTCGCCATAGCGGTCTTGCGAGCCGCCGGACCGATCCGCTGGCAGCAGGTTGGTGCCCGCCGTACCGCCCCCGGAATCCAGTTTGAAACCGGCCATGCCCAAGGCATCGAGGCCGAAACCCACGGTCCCGGCGGTGTATCCCGACTCCATCCGCAGCAGAAAGCCCTGCGCCCATTCTTCAGCCTTGTCCCGTGCCCCTTCGTGGCGGAAGTCGCGGTTGAAGTAGAAGTTGCGGGCCTCCAGGCTGCCTTTGCTGTCGGCGATGAAGTCGGCCTGGGCGTTCGGCACGCCGATCAGGCTCAGGCCCAGCAACGTACCGGCGGGGGTATAAAACCAGGTGGATGTGAAATGCCCCATGGCATGCTCCTTTTTTTAGGACGCGAGCGAACCCTCTCGGGGGCGTTGCAATCGCGTCCGATGGTTGTTGTTTTAAGGGGTGTAGCGGCGTCCGCGCTGTGCGCGGACGTCACGGGTGGTCAGGACTCGAGCTGCCTGCCGCGGGTTTCCGGCAGGCTCAACGCCGCCAGGATCACCACACCATAGGCGCCGGCCGCAAACACGCCGATCCCGGTGCCGATGGGCAAGGTGTTGCTCAACGCGCCGATGAACAATGGGAATAGCGCCGCGATGGAACGCCCGGCGTTGTAGCAGAAGCCCTGCCCCGACCCGCGCATGCGGGTGGGAAACAGCTCGGTCAGGAATGCGCCCATGCCGGCGAAGATGCCCGAGGCGAAGAAACCCAGTGGAAAGCCCAACCAGAGCATCCAGGTGTTATCGATTGGCAATTGGGTGTAGGCCAGGACGATGGCCATGGACCCGACGGCGAACAGGATGAAGTTCTTCTTGCGGCCGATGGCATCGGTCAGCAGCGCACTGGTCACGTAGCCGATGTAGGAACCGACGATGACCATCGCCAGGTAGCCGCCCGTACCGAGCACACTCAGGCCGCGCTCGGTTTTCAGGTACGTCGGCAACCACGTGGTGATGGCGTAGTAGCCGCCCAGCGCACCGGTGGTCAACAGCGAGGCGCGCAACGTCGTGCTGAGCATCCGGGGGGAAAAGATCTCGAAGAAGGCCCAGCGAGAGCCCAGTTCCGGCTTGGCCTGGCGCTGCCGCACCGCATGTTCGAAGGTGTCCGACTCCTTGACCAGTCGACGGATCACCAGCACAAACAGCGCCGGCACCAGGCCAATCAGGAACAACGCCCGCCAGGCGTCTTCCGGCGGCAGGAAACTGAACAGCCCGGCATACAACAGCGCCGTCAACCCCCAGCCCAGCGCCCATCCGGCCTGCACCATGCCCACCGCTTTGCCACGGTCCTTGGAGCGGATCACCTCGCCGATCAATACCGCCCCTGCGGTCCATTCACCGCCGAAGCCAAAGCCCATCAAGGTCCGGGCCACCAGTAATTGCTCGTAATTCTGCGCCAGCCCACACAGGAAGGTGAAGAATGCGAACCACAGGACCGTCAATTGCAGGGTCCGTACCCGGCCGATTCGGTCGGACAGGATCCCGGCGATCCAACCGCCGGCCGCCGAGGCCAGCAGCGTGCAGGTGCCAATCAAGCCGGCGTCGCCCTTGGAAATCCCCCAGGTCGCGATCAGGGTCGGGATGACGAAGCTCAGCATCTGTGTATCCATGCCGTCCAGGGCATAGCCGATCTTGCAGCTCCAGAATGTACGTTTTTCATTTTTCGACAGGGGGCCGTACCAACTGAACGGGCCCGTGCGCCCTGTCCCGGTGGTTACGCAGTCAGTCATGGTCTTTTCCATGGGAGGTTCCTGCGGCAGCAAGCGAAGATGACGGACACGCCTCGTTATTTTTTTGTGAAGGCGTTGTCGTTGGGGATGCGGACGCAGTGGCTGCGTCGTGGAGCGGATTCTTGGTGGCGGATCGGCACAGCGTCAAACGGGAAAAACACCAGATGGGACATAAGAAAATTTGATGCCCCAACGGCCCGATCTGGAGTGACAATTGCAAAACAATTGCAACATAAGAACCACCCGCACCCAGAGAGCCCTCATGAACCTCAAATTCCTCGAAACCTTTGTCTGGGTCGCCCGGCTACAGAGTTTCAGCCTCACCGCCGAGAAGATGTTCAGCACCCAGGCGGCGATCTCCAGCCGAATCGCTTCGCTGGAAGAGGAGTTGGGCCTGCGCCTGTTCGTACGGGATTCGCGCGGGGTTTCGCTGACCCCCGAAGGCCTCAAGGTGCTCGACTACGCCGAGCAGATGCTCGAAGTGCAGCGGGCGTTGAAGCAGTCACTGGACACCACCATTGCGCAGCAAGGCCTGGTGCGCATCGGCGTGATGGATACGGTGATCCACACCTGGCTCAGCCCGTTGATGTCGATGCTGATGCAAGCCTTCCCCGCCGTGGAAATCGAAATCACCGCCGATGCCGCGCGCAATCTCTGTGACCAATTGCAAAAAGGCTACCTGGACATCGTGTTCCAGACCGATCTGGTCCGCCACGAAAGCGTGCGCAACCTGGAATTGGGTCACTACCCCATGCACTGGATCGCCGCCAGCCAGTCGATCTATGCCCGCCCCTACGCGTCACTGGTGGAAATGGCCGGCGAGCGCATCATCACCTTCGTCAAGCATTCGCGGCCGCATCAGGATGTACTCAACCTGTTGTACGCCCATGGCGTGAATGCGCCACGGGTCAGTTGCGTCAACTCGGTGTCGGCCATGACCCGATTGATTCGCGACGGATTCGGCATCGGCGCCCTGCCCGCCGCGCTGGTGGCCAAGCCCCTGGCCAGCGGCGAATTGATCCAGCTCGAACCCGGCACCGCCCTGCCCCAACTCGACGTCGTCGCCTCGTGGCGGGCGGGTGTCGGCCTGGAACTGGTCGAGAACATCGTCCAGATGAGTCGCCAGGTAGTCAGCCAATACGCCGTTGATGTCGGGCCGCAACGCATGGTGGCGGCTCCCGGGCTGAACGGCCAACCACCTCTTGAATAACTTTTAGTTGTCACGGGGTAGCAATATTCCTTGTTGGACGTCATCGCCACGGTGTTCTCAAAGTAGCGAACGAACGCTTGGAGAGCCCCGTAATGATGTCCTTCGAACAACTGCAGCAATGCACACCCCTGGCCCTGCGCCAAAACATCGCCGCCGGTCAGTACCAGGGCCATACCAGCGGCCTGGGCCAGGGCCGCGTGCAAGCCAATATCGTGATCCTGCCCGGCGACTGGGCCAATGAATTCCTGCGCTACTGCACCCTCAATCGCCAGGCTTGCCCGGTGCTTGACGTGACCGAGCCAGGCGATCCGTTCTTCCGTAACCTGGGCGCCGCCATCGATATCCGCCACGAGGTACCTCAATACCGGGTCTACCGCCACGGCGAGTTGAGCGAAGCGCCGCTGGACATCGAACACCTGTGGCAGGACGACCTGGTGGCCTTCGCCCTCGGTTGCTCGTTCTCGTTCGAACAACCCCTGCTGGAGGCCGGCATCCGTTTGCGGCACATTGCGTTGGGGCGCAATGTCGCGATGTTCCAGACCAACATCGACACACGCCCCACCGCCCGCCTGTCTGGCAAGATGGTGGTGACCATGCGGCCGATGAAAGCCGCCGCGGCGATCCAGGCGATCCAGATTACCGGGCGCATGCCCAACGTTCACGGCGCCCCGGTACACATCGGCGATCCGTCACTGATCGGCATTCAATCCCTGGACTCGCCGGATTACGGCGATGCCGTGCCGGTGGAAGCGGACGAGATCCCGGTATTCTGGGCCTGCGGCGTAACGCCTCAATCGGTGGTCCAGGCCTCACGTCCACCGTTGTGCATCACCCACGCCCCTGGCTGCATGCTGGTGACGGACTTATGGAACAGTGATTTGTAAACCTCGGACGAGGCCGTTTTCAACTTGAAGGGACACACGATGAACACCGCTCAGCAATCGATTCAACAGTACATCAGCGCCAAGGACGGCAATCGCCCGCACCTGCTGGATCAGGCTTTTACGCCGACTGCTACGCTGCACATGAACGTGCGCACCGGTTCCATCACGTTTCCCGACCACGTCGAAGGCCGTACCGCCATTGGCGACGTGTTGGTCAGTCGCTTTGGCCAGACCTTCGAAAACGTCTACACGTTCTGCCTGGCCGCCCCGCCGCCGGCAAACGCCGAGGCGTTCCAGTGCAAGTGGCTGGTGGCAATGTCCGACAAGAACAGTGGCGAGGCACGCGTCGGTTGTGGCCTGTATGACTGGCAGTTCGATCCGGCGTCGAGCCTGGTCGAGCGACTGACCATCACCATCGAACACATGAAGACGCTGCCGGCAACCGATCTGCCGATGATCATGGCCTGGGTATCGCGACTGGAGTACCCATGGTGCCAGCCTGAAGCGGTTCTCGATAACGTCCCGGATTCAGGCGCGCTCCAGGATGTTATCCGCTACCTGGAAGATCTTTGATCAGGCCGCCCGTGCGCTTTCAGGAGTCTTGCATGACTGTTTCAAGGAATCGCCCCAAGTGAACATCAAGTTTCTCGAAACCTTCGTCTGGGTCGCCCGCCTGAAGAGCTTTCGCCTCACCGCGGAAAAGCTGTTCACCACCCAGGCGTCCATCTCCAGTCGGATCGCCGCCCTGGAGGACGAAATGGGCGTGCGCCTGTTCGTGCGCGATTCCAAAGGTGTATCGCTGACCTCCGAAGGCCAGCGCGTGCTGGAATACGCCGAGCGCATCATGGACACCATGCAAAGCATGAAAGCCGTGATCAAGGATCCACGCCAGGTGCGTGGCCGAATCCGCATCGGTGCGATGGATACGGTGATCCACACCTGGCTCAGCCCCTTGGTGACGCGCCTGATGGAATGTTACCCGGCCCTGGAAATCGAACTGTCGGCCGACACCGCGAGCAACCTGTGCTCGCAACTGAAAAAAGGCTACCAGGACATCATTTTCCAGACCGACATCCTGCGCCTGGACAGTGTACGCAACGCGCTGCTGACCCGTTACCCGATGCACTGGGTGGTGCGCACCGGCTCCGCCTATGACCGGCCCTATGCGTCGCTGGAGGACTTGTCCCAGGAACGCATAGTGACCTTCTCGCGCAACTCTCGCCCCCACCAGGACATTCTCAACCTGTTGCATTCGGCCAACATCGTCTCGCCCCGCATCAACTGCGTGAACTCGGCCTCGGCCATTACCCGCCTGGTTCGCGACGGCTTTGGCATTGGCGCCATGCCCGCGGCGCTGGTCGTCGGCGAACTGGCCCAAGGCACATTGACCTTGGTGGACGGCGTGCCGCTGCCATCGGTCATGGACATCGTCGCCAGTTGGCGGACCGGCGCGGGAATGGAACGGGTAGAAGACATCGTCAGCCTGACCCGGGAAGTGGTCGGCGAATTCGTCGCACAGTTACCGCCCGGGTATCGACTCGATATGAATTGAGCCGCCCATTCATTTCGTCATCAGATATTCACACCGGTGACATACCGTGGGCACCGATTGATCCCGTCCCTCGATCGGTGAGCTATCTGCCTGATGCAAGCATTCCTGAAAAACAGAACGCCCGAAGCGCCGGCTACAACGCCAAATCATAGGGAACACAGGCATGACGCGCAGAACAGCGACAGGTCCCGTGAAGGAGAGATCTGTGTCCGGTTCCTGTCGTGTGCAGACATCCCCTCGCTGCTTGAGCTCGAACAACGGAAATGGACGGACGACCAGCGGGCCGATGCCGCCATGCTGGCCTCCCGAATCGCCGCATTCCCGGCCCTGAGTGTCGGTGCGTTTTGCACACGCAGCGGCACCGCGCGGGCATCGCTGTTCATGAAACCGACCCGGCACGACCATATTCGCCAGTGTCCGACCTGGGCAGATTGCGCGAGGAAGCAGCACGGTGACGAATCGGCCAGAACGGATGCGTTGTTTGGCATTAGCCTGAGCAGCGTCGACCCGAAAGCGGCCAATGCGATTTTCGAGTTCTTCTGGCCCTACGCGCTGAAACAAGGCTGGTCGGTCATCTACCTGGGATCTCCTGTCCCGGGCCTAAGGGATTGGCGCTCGAAAAACCCCGGCTTCACAGAGGCGCACTACATCCTGAGTAAACGCCAGGGAGTGCCGTTGGACCCACAGCTGCGGTACTACTTCAAGAAAGGCTTTCGCAAGATTGTCGCCATCAAAGACAACTACTTCCCCCATGAGCCTTCGCTGGATGTCGGCGTGCTGCTCCAAGGCAAAGTGCCGCTGTCGGGCCTTTCGTTCATCTGGAAGAGAGTTCCGTTGCCCTGGTTGCAACGCATGAAAAAACTGGTCTTCGTGTGCCTGTGAGTACCTCCCGGGCTCTAGCCGTTGCCCGTGCAGTGGCTTTTCCTTCATCGAGCAGCAATCTTCCCAGCTACCTATTCATGCTGCTGTGCGTCCTCAATACCGCCGCGATCGGCTGGCTGGCGACGCAGGAGGCATTCACATGGCTGGCTGTCGCACCGCTGATCGTGCTGCAGGCGATCCTGATGATCGGTGTCCAGGAGATCAAGCATCAAGGCGTGCATCGCCAGTTCCTTGTGGGCACACCTCTCAATGAGGCGGTGGGTGTGTTCGCGGCGGGCATTTTTGCGGCAAACTTCGTGGGCTACCGCTACTTCCACCTCGAACACCACCGCAAGACCTGCCAGGCCGATGATCCCGAAGGCTTGATGTACGAACAGACCTGGCCGACCCGCTGGATCAGCCTGCTGGGTGCCGCGGAGCAACTCTGGGTGGCGATTTCCACCAACAGGATCTCCCGCCGCTACCTGCCGCCGAACGCGGTCTGGCGCTGGCGCTGGAACAACGCCGTGATCGGCGTTTTTGCGGCTGCGCTGGCGTTCGGTCTCTATGAGGCGCCTCGACTGGTCGTCTGCATCTATCTGCTCCCTTATTGCCTGTTTGCCTGGATGGATTTCTGGCTGACGCAGGCCGAGCACTATGGCGTACGGATCTCGGCCCAAGGCCCGCGACGCGCGCCCTGTGAGATCACCACGGACGTGCGCCTGCCAAAGATCCTCTCCTGGCTGATCCTGCATCGTTCGCTGCATCGCACCCACCATCATGCGCCGGCAACCCGTTGGTTCCACGCCTACGCGCAATCGAGGGTACTCGCCAAAGACAATCCCGGTGGCACGACAGGGCTGCCCGCGTTCGTTGCGACATGGATGCGACTCGGTCCCCGACTCTGGAAATAAGCCATGAAAAACAACTGCGAGCCCTTCTGGAACGACACACCGATCAGGACCTACCTGTTCGATGCCTTTTCGGTGCTGCTCCCTGCCGGCGAACAATTTGTGATTTCAGTGGTGCAATCATCCGCTTTGCAGTTGCCGCCAAACTCGCCACTGGCTAACCAGTCGCGCGACTTCGTGGCCGAGGAACGCGCCCACCAGCGAGCCCATCGTCTCTACAACCAACAACTGGAAAGGCAGGGTTTTGACGTCAAGAAATACGAACGCGAGATCGAAAAGGACCTCGATGCCCTGCGTGCCAAACTGTCACTCCATGCGCAGCTGTCCCTGGCCGCGGCGTTCGAGCATGTGACGGCCGTCACCTCGCGGATCGCCTTGCGCAGTGGTGGGCTGCTGTCTACCAGCACCTCCCCGCAAACACGCCTGTGGCGCTGGCACTGCGCCGAAGAAGTGGCTCATCAGCACGTCACCACCGATCTACTCCAGGCGTTGGGTGTCCCTTATTGGCAGCGGATTGTCTATTTTTTGGCCGCATCGGCGCTGATGAGCTTCGATGTCCTGCGGCATCTGCATGGTTTTGCTCGCTGGGACATGGCCCGCGGCCGCGTCAGCGCCAGGCAGCTGGGATGGGCCACGGGGCGCCTGCTACTGCGCGATGGTGCGAACTTGGTGCTGCTGGCAAGCGGATGGGGCGCCTACTTTCTTCCGCTGAAAACGACTGCGGTGGCAGGCTGTAAGTGAACTGCAATATCCCCGATTTATTCTGGACCAAGCGCACTGCGGCGAACGCTGGTTGTGCATGTCGCCCGCTCGGAAAGTTCCAGGGAGTTCGCCATGAAAATCAGCGTATTCGGAAGTGGTTACGTAGGCTTGGTGCAAGCTGCCGTGTTGGCCGAAGTGGGCCATGACGTGGTGTGCATGGACATCGACGAGCGCAAGGTCGACAGCTTGCGCCAAGGCCAGGTGAGCATTTACGAACCTGGCCTGGCCGCGCTGGTGCGTGAAGGCCTGGAAGCTGGCCGCTTGCATTTCACCTGCGACGAACAGCTCGCCGTGCAGCACGGCCAGGTGCTGTTTATCGCCGTGGGCACGCCTTCCCGGGAAGATGGCAGTGCCGATCTGAGCCAGGTCCTGGCCGTCGGCGAGGCCGTCGCCCGCTACCGCGAGCAACCGCTCATTGTGGTGGAGAAGTCCACCGTGCCGGTGGGCACCGGCGACGTTCTGCGGGGGCACATCGACAAATGCCTGCTCAAGGCCAGTCGCCTGCTGCAGTTCGATATTGTTTCCAACCCCGAATTCCTCAAGGAAGGCTCGGCGGTCGCCGATTGCCGTCGTCCGGATCGCATCGTGATCGGCTGCGAGCGCGATGAAGTGCGCGAAACCATGCGCGACCTGTACGCCCCGTTCAACCGCAACCACGATCGGGTCTTGTTCATGGACCTGCGCAGCGCCGAGCTGACCAAATATGCCGCCAACGGCATGCTGGCGACCAAGATCAGTTTTATCAACCAGATCGCCGAACTGGCCGAACACCTGGGGGCCGACATCGAGTCCGTGCGCCTGGGCATCGGCGCCGACTCGCGCATCGGCTATCACTTCATCTACCCGGGATGCGGCTACGGCGGTTCGTGCTTTCCCAAGGACATGCGTGCCCTGATCCACACGGCCGAGCAGGCTCATTGCTCCAGCGACCTGCTGCAAGCGGTGGAAGCCATCAACGGGCGGCAGAAACACAAGCTGTTCGAGCGGATCAACGCGTTCTACCAGGGCGACCTGCGCGGCAAGACCTTCGCCCTCTGGGGCCTGGCCTTCAAGCCCAACACCGACGACATGCGCGATGCTCCGAGCCGTACCCTGCTGGAGTCGCTCTGGGCCGCGGGAGCCAGTGTCCGAGCCTTTGACCCAGAGGCGATGCAGCAGACGCAATTGCTCTACCCCGACGAGCCCCGACTCATGCTGATGGGCACGCCGGAATCGGTGTTGCCGGGGGCCGACGCATTGGTCATCTGTACCGAATGGCAACCCTTCAAGGCGCCGGACTTCGACCTGATCCAACAACGGCTCAAGGCCCCGGTGATTTTTGACGGTCGTAACCTTTTCGATCCGGAGCGCATGGCCGACAAGGGTTTCACCTATTTCCCGATGGGTCGCGGGCAGTCGCGCAACCTGCCTATCGCCCAGCAAACGTGGTTCCCGGCTTCGAGAAGCGCGTGACCTGTGGGCGTTACCTCAAAATTAATGCACTCAACCAGCATTAATATGAATTTGTAAGCAAGAGTTGTGAGCGGCACACTGTGCACCGTTCCTCCCCCAACTGTTGGAACACTTAAAGGGCTTTCTGGGACTCTCCCGTAAGCCCCTTTTTTTGTTCGTTTTTTGGATTTTCGCTTAATGCTTTCTCGCTGGTTCCCCGCCGCTATCAATACCCGTCCCACCGAGTGGAGCCGCGCCGCCATCGGCATGGCGCTGGGGACGATGTTCAGTGTCTGGCTTTGTGGCCAGGTATTCGGCCTCGAGGTGGCGCAACACCTGATCGGCCCCCTCGGCGCCTCGGCGGTGCTGTTGTTTGCGGTGTCATCGGGCGCCCTCGCCCAGCCCTGGTCGATTGTCGGCGGTTACCTGTGTGCGTCGGTCGTCGCGCTGCTGGTGGCCCATGTACTGGGCCGTACGCTGGGTAGCGCCTGCCTGGCGGCGGGCATGGCGCTGGTGTTGATGTGCTGGCTGCGTTGCTTGCATCCGCCGGCAGGCGCCCTGGCGGCGACGCTGGTGCTGGCCGCCCCGTCTATCATTGCCTTGGACTGGCAAGCCGTTGGTGCGGCGATGCTGGCCGGTTCCGGGTTGCTGGCCTTTGCGCTGGCCTATAACAACCTGACGCGGGTGCGCTATCCCAAGCGTGCCAGCGAACCGGTGGCCGTCATACCGGCTGACCACCCTCCCGTCGACCGCCAGGCGATCACAGCCGAAGACCTGAAACTGGCCTTGGCGGAAATGGAAGCATTCTTTGACGTCACGCCGGAAGATCTTGAGCAGTTGATCCACGCCAGCGAGCGAAATGCCAAGCGCCGCAGCATCGCGGAGGTTCTCTCTAGTCGCGGCTGAGCCTGCGGCTGCTATAAATATGCAGAAAGGACCTGCACGTATCCCGGTTGTGCAATGCAAATTTGCACTGTTACGATCCTGAATAGGTACGCGCGACACAATTCATAAAGAAGAATAAAAGCAGGGAGTTAGCGATGACAGCTCAGGTTTCATCACACGCTGCGGGAACCCTCGACACCGCGGCCTATGAGGTGCTGGTCGACGTTCGCAATCACATTGGCCATTTGACCCTGAACCGCCCCGCCGGCCTCAATGCCCTCACCCTGGGCATGGTGCGCAGCTTGCAGCAACAACTCGATACCTGGGCCCTGGACCCACAGATCCGCGCCGTGGTGCTGCGGGGCGCGGGCGAGAAGGCGTTTTGCGCCGGCGGCGATATCCGTTCGTTGTACGACAGCCACAAGCAGGGTGACACCCTGCATGAAGATTTCTTCGTCGAGGAATACGCCCTCGACCTGACGATTCATCACTACCGTAAACCAATCGTCGCCTTGATGGATGGCTTCGTGCTGGGCGGCGGCATGGGGCTGGCACAAGGTGCCGACCTGCGGGTGGTGACCGAGCGCAGCCGCCTGGGCATGCCGGAAGTCGGCATCGGGTATTTCCCGGACGTAGGCGGCAGCTACTTCCTGCCGCGCATTCCTGGCGAACTGGGGATCTACCTGGGCGTCAGCGGCGCGCAGATCCGCGCGGCCGACGCCTTGTATTGCGGGCTGGCCGACTGGTATCTGGACAGTCGCAAGCTTGAACAGCTCGATGCGCGCCTCGATCGCCTGGAGTGGGGTGATACGCCACTCAAGGACCTGCAGAGCCTGCTGGCCAAACTCGGTGTGCAACAGCTGCCTGCCCCGCCCCTGGCCGATCTGCGGCCAGCCATCGATCATTTCTTTGGCCTGCCCGACGTGCCGAGCATGGTCGAGCAGTTGCGCCAGGTCACCGTCGCCAACAGCCATGAATGGGCAATAAAGACCGCTGACCTGCTGGACAGCCGCTCTCCCCTGGCCATGGCCGTGACCCTGGAAATGCTGCGGCGCGGTCGGCATTTGAGCCTGGAAGACTGTTTTGCCCTGGAACTGCATCTGGATCAGCAATGGTTCGAACGCGGTGACCTGATCGAAGGTGTACGCGCCTTGCTGATCGACAAAGACAAGAACCCGCGTTGGAACCCGCCGACCCTGGAGGCGCTGGACGCCGACCATGTGACGAGTTTCTTCGAGGGCTTCGACGACCACGGGAACTGAGCCATGCATGACCTCGAACTGACCGAAGAACAAGTGATGATCCGCGACATGGCCCGGGACTTCGCCCGTGGTGAAATCGCCCCCCATGCCCAGGCGTGGGAAAAGGCCGGCTGGATTGACGACGGCCTAGTGGCGAAGATGGGTGAGCTGGGCCTGCTGGGAATGGTAGTGCCGGAAGAATGGGGCGGTACCTACGTCGATTACGTCGCCTATGCCCTGGCCGTGGAGGAAATCTCCGCAGGCGACGGTGCTACCGGCGCACTGATGAGCATCCACAATTCGGTGGGTTGCGGGCCGGTGCTGAATTTCGGCACCGACGAACAAAAACAGACATGGTTGGCCGACCTCGCCAGTGGCCAGGCCATTGGCTGCTTCTGCCTGACCGAGCCCCAGGCCGGCTCCGAAGCCCACAACCTGCGCACCCGGGCCGAATTGCGCGATGGCCAATGGGTCATCAACGGCGCCAAGCAGTTCGTCAGCAATGGCAAGCGAGCGAAACTGGCGATCGTGTTTGCCGTGACGGACCCGGAACTGGGCAAGAAAGGCATTTCAGCGTTCCTGGTGCCCACCGATACGCCGGGCTTCATCGTTGATCGCACCGAACACAAAATGGGCATCCGCGCCTCGGACACCTGCGCGGTCACCTTGAGCAATTGCACCATCCCCGAAGCCAACCTGCTGGGGGCTCGCGGTAAAGGCCTGGCCATCGCCCTGTCCAACCTGGAAGGCGGCCGCATCGGCATCGCGGCGCAAGCCTTGGGCATCGCCCGCGCGGCGTTCGAAGCGGCGCTGGCTTACGCGCGTGATCGCGTCCAGTTCGACAAGCCGATCATCGAGCACCAGAGCATCGCCAACCTGCTGGCCGACATGCACACCCGCATCAACGCCACCCGCCTGCTCATCCTCCACGCCGCCCGCCTGCGCAGCGCGGGCCAACCTTGCCTGTCAGAAGCCTCCCAGGCCAAGCTGTTTGCCTCGGAAATGGCCGAGAAAGTCTGCTCCTCGGCCATACAGATTCATGGTGGTTATGGGTATCTCGAGGATTATCCGGTGGAACGCTACTACCGCGATGCGCGGATTACCCAGATTTATGAAGGGTCGAGCGAGATACAGCGGATGGTCATCGCTCGGGAGTTGAAACACTACCTGGTGTGATGGCTGGGAAAGCATCGCGAGCAGGCTCGCTCCCACAGGGACTTTGGTCGAGCTCCAATTTCGGCTCCACACAAACCCAATGTGGCGAGGGAGCTTGCTCCCGCTGGTCTGCGAAGCAGGCCTCTGCATTTTTTCAGCCGAACCACATGATCCGGTTTGCGACTGCTACGCAGCCGAGCGGGAGCAAGCTCCCTCGCCACGGGTTATGGGGTGTCTGGGCTGACGCCATCGCGAGCAGCCCGGCTCCCACAGGGACTTTGGTCGAGCTCCAATTTCGGCTCTACACAAACCCAATGTGGCGAGGGAGCTTGCTCCCGCTGGTCTGCGAAGCAGGCCTCTGCATTTTTTCAGCCGAACCACATGATCCGGTTTGCGACTGCTGCGCAGCCGAGCGGGAGCAAGCTCCCTCGCCACGGGTTATGGGGTGGCCGCCTTACTTGTCCTGGAACTCCGCCGCGCGCTTGGCCACGAATGCCGCCATGCCTTCTTTCTGATCTTGCGTCGCAAACGCGGCGTGGAATACACGCCGCTCAAAACGCACGCCTTCGGACAGGCTGACTTCAAACGCACGGTTGACGCTTTCCTTGACCATCATGCTGATGGGCACCGACTTGGAGGCGATCAACGCGGCGGTTTTCAGTGCGTCATCCAGCAGCTCATCGGCCGGTACGATCCGCGCCACGATACCGCAACGCTCTGCCTCCACGGCATCGATGAAGCGCCCGGTCAGGCACATTTCCATGGCCTTGGCCTTGCCCACCGCCCGGGTCAGGCGCTGGGTGCCGCCCATGCCTGGCAGCACGCCGAGGTTGACTTCCGGCTGGCCGAACTTGGCGTTGTCGCCGGCCAGGATGAAGTCGCACATCAACGCCAGCTCACAGCCACCGCCCAAGGCAAAACCGTTCACCGCCGCGATGATCGGCTTGCGACGGTTGGCCACGCGGTCGCTGTCGCTGAACAGGTCGTCCAGGTAGATCTGCGGGTAGGTCAGCTCGGCCATTTCCTTGATATCGGCACCGGCGGCAAAGGCTTTTTTCGAGCCGGTCAGCACGATGCAGCCAATCTTCGGATCAGCCTCCAGGCTATCCAGCGCCTGGTTCAGTTCGCTGACGATCTGCGCGTTCAAGGCGTTCAAGGCCTGGGGACGGTTGAGGGTGATCAGGCCGACGCGGTCCTTGATCTCCAATAAAATCGTTTCGTAGCTCATGCAGGACTCCTGTTCAAAGATTGCGCGAAATGACCATGCGCTGAATGTCGCTGGTGCCTTCGTAGATCTGGCAGACCCGCACGTCGCGGTAGATGCGCTCCAGCGGGAAGTCGTTCAGGTAACCGTAGCCGCCCAGGGTTTGCAATGCCATGGAGCAGACTTTTTCAGCCATTTCCGAGGCGAACAGCTTGGCCATGGAGGCCTCCACCAGCGCTGGCTGGCCGCTGTCTCGCAGGGCAGCGGCGTAGTGCACCATTTGCCGGGCCACGGCGATCTGGGTCGCCATGTCGGCCAGGCGGAACGCCACGGCCTGGTGTTCGATGATCGGCTTGCCGAAACTGGAGCGTTCCCGGGCATAGTCCCGGGCCGCTTCGAACGCCGCGCGGGCCATGCCCACCGCTTGCGCCGCGATGCCCACGCGCCCGCCTTCCAGGTTCGCCAAGGCGATCTTGTAGCCCTCGCCCTCCTCCCCCAGGCGATTGCCCACCGGCACCTTCAAATCCTCGAAGAGGATCTGGCAAGTGTCGGAGGCATGCTGGCCGAGTTTGTCTTCGACCCGCGCGACGCTGTAGCCCGGCGAATCGGTCGGCACGATGAACGCACTGATGCCACGCTTGCCTGCGCTCGGATCGGTCACCGCAAACACAATCACCACCCCGGCGTTCTGCCCGGAGGTGATGAACTGCTTGCAACCGTTGAGCACGTAATGATCCCCCTCCAGCCGCGCCCGCGTCTTGAGGCTGCTGGCGTCCGAACCGGCCTGGGGCTCGGTCAGGGCGAAGGCACCAAGCATCGCGCCACTGGCCAGGGGCGTGAGGAATTTCGCCTTCTGCTCATCGTTGCCGAACTTGAGGATCGGCACGCAGCCCACCGAATTGTGCACACTCATGATGGTCGAGCACGCGCCGTCGCCGGCGGCGATTTCTTCCAGGGTCATGGCATACGCCAGGTAACCGGTGTCGCAACCGCCCCACTGCTCCGGCACCAGCATGCCGAAGAAGCCCAGCTCGGCCATTTCATCGATGGCTTCCCGGGGAAAACGGTGCTCGCGGTCCCATTCGGCGGCGAACGGTTTCAAGCGTTCCTCGGCGAACTGCCGGGCCATGTCGCGGATTTGAGTCTGTTCTTCAGTCGCAAGCATGGTAATTCCTTAATACAGGCATTCGACGGCCATGGCCGTGGCTTCGCCGCCACCAATGCAGATCGCCGCGACGCCGCGCTTGAGACCCTTCTGGCGCAGGGCTGACAGCAGGGTCACCAGGATCCGTGCGCCAGACGCGCCAATCGGGTGGCCCAGCGCACAGGCGCCGCCGTGGACGTTGACCTTGTCATGGGCAATCTCCAGCTTGTCCATGGTCACCAGCCCGACCACGGCAAAGGCTTCGTTGACTTCGAACAGGTCGACTTGATCCAGCGACCAACTGGTTTTCTGCATCAGCTTCTTCACGGCGCCAATCGGTGCGGTGGGAAACAGGCTCGGAGTATCGGCAAACGCCGCGTGACCGTGGATCACCGCCAGGGGCTTGAGGCCACGCTGGGCAGCCTGGCTCTGGCGCATCAGCACCAGGGCTGCGGCACCATCGGAAATGGAACTGGCGTTGGCCGCCGTCACCGTGCCGCCCTCGCGGAACGCCGGTTTGAGCGAGGCGATCTTGTCGATCCGCGCTTTCGGCGGCTGCTCGTCGTGGCGAATGGTCACTTGTTCCTTGCCGACCATGACCTGCAACGGCACGATCTCGGCATCGAAACTGCCGTCCTTGATCGCCTGCTGGGCGCGGGTGGTGGACGCAATGGCGAAGGCATCCTGGGCCTCGCGACTCAAACCATTGGCCTCGGCGCAATCTTCGGCGAAAGTGCCCATCAGCCGACCTTTGTCGTAGGCGTCTTCCAGGCCATCGAGGAACATGTGGTCAAGCACCCGGCCATGGCCCATGCGATAACCGCCGCGGGCGCGATCGAGCAGGTACGGCGCGTTGGACATGCTCTCCATGCCGCCGGCCACCACCACCTCGGCGCTGCCGGCGATGAGCATGTCGTGGGCCAGGATCGTCGCTTCCATGCCCGAACCGCACATCTTGTTGAGCGTGGTGCAGCGGGTCGACTTGTCGAGCCCGGCGCCCAGTGCGGCCTGACGTGCCGGTGCCTGGCCCTGGCCGGCGGCGAGCACGCAACCGAACAGCACTTCTTCAACCGCACCCGGCGCGATACCGGCCCGCTCCACGGCGGCCTTGATGGCGGCGGCACCGAGTTGCGGGGCGGTGAGGCTTTTCAGTTCGCCCTGGAAACCGCCCATGGGGGTACGGACGGCACTGACGATGACAATAGGATCGTTGGACATCATGAATCCTCCTTACTTATTTGGCTGCCATACGCAAGGCACCGTCGAGACGGATCACCTCGCCGTTGAGCATGCTGTTCTCAATGATATGCCTGGCCAGCGCCGCGTACTCGGACGGTTTCCCAAGGCGTGGCGGAAACGGCACGCCAGCGGCCAGGGAATCCCGCACCTCGGGTGTCATGCCGGCCATCATCGGGGTTTCGAAAATCCCCGGGGCAATGGTCATCACCCGGATACCGAAGCGCGCCAGTTCACGGGCGGCTGGCAACGTCAGGCTGGCGATGGCGCCTTTGGAGGCCGCGTAGGCGGCCTGGCCGATCTGGCCGTCGAAGGCCGCTACCGAAGCGGTGTTGATGATCACGCCACGTTCGCCATCGGCGTCTGCCTCGGTTTCGGCAATGGCCGCAGCCGCCAGGCGCAGCAAGTTGAAGCTGCCGATCAGGTTGACGTTGATCACCTGGCTGAAGCTGTCCAGCCCGTGGGGGCCGTTCTTGCCGAGGATCTTCTCGCCGCGCACGATACCGGCGCAATTCACCAGGCCATTCAGACCACCGAACGCATCGACCGTGGCCTGGACCGCCGCTTCAGCCGCCGCTTCGTTGCTGATATCGGCCACCACGCTCTGGCAGCCCAGTTTTTGCGCCTGGGCGGCCACGGCGTCGGCGTTGAGGTCCACCAGCATCACCTTGGCGCCGGCCTTGACCAGCATTTCAGCGGTGGCCGCGCCGAGGCCGGACGCGCCGCCGCTGACGAGGAAAATCTTGTTGTCGATCTGCATCATGGTTTCCTTGGGTTCAAGCTGAAACGTTCTGCGCCGCGGCCTCTTGAGCCTTGGCGATTTCCTGGTTGCGCAAGATAAAGCGCTGCAACTTGCCGCTTGGGGTTTTCGGCAAGTCGCTGACAAATTCGATTTCACGGGGATACGCATGGGCCGCCAGGCGCTTGCGCACATGCAGGCGCAATTCCTCGGCCAGCTCCGGTGAGGCGCGATATTGGGTGCTGAGCACCACGAAGGCCTTCACCAGCTCGGTGCGTTCCGGATCGGGCTTGCCGATCACCGCCGCTTCCACCACGGCCGGGTGTTCGATCAGCGCACTTTCCACGTCGAACGGACCGACCCGGTAGCCGGAGGTAGTGATCACGTCATCGCTACGGCCGACGAAGCTGATGCTGCCGTCGGGGTTAAGCTCCACGGTGTCGCCGCTCAAGTAGTAGTCGCCAACGAAGGCCTTGGTCGGCGCACCTTCGTAACCGGCGAACCAGCACATGGGCGACTGGCTGCGGTCCACCGCGAGAATGCCCGGCTGGCCCACGCCCAGCTCGCGCTGGTTTTCATCCAGCACCACGATCCGATGGCCCGGCGAGGCAAAACCGGCCGCCCCCAGATGTACCGGATGTTCCAGCCCATGGTGGTTGCACAGCACCATGCCTAGTTCGGTCTGGCCATAATGGTCGTGGATCACCACGTTCAGATTATCGGCGAACCAACGGATCACCTCCGGGTTCAACGGCTCACCAGCGCTGCTGACGATGCGCAGCTTGCCCTTGATCGAGCGGGCAAACTGCTCGCCCCCGGCGATCAACAGCCGATAGGCAGTGGGCGAGCCGGTCAGGTTGGTGATGCCGTATTTGTTGATGACCCGGCAGGTGCTTTCCAGGGTGAACGGGCCATCGTAGAAAGTAATCGGATGTCCCATGGCCAGCGGCCCGGTCACGCCGAAATAAATGCCGTAGGCCCAACCGGGGTCGGCGACGTTCCAGAAGGCGTCTTCAGGTCGCAGGTCCACCGCGTCACGGGTGTAGCTCTGGAACGCAACGATGGCCTTGAGTGGCACCGACAGCGCCTTGGCAGGCCCTGTGGTGCCGGAGGTGAACATCAGCAGGAACGGGTCTTCGCCGGTGAGCATCAGCGGTTCGCACTGGCTGGAGTGGTTCGCCACTTCGGCCCAGAAACTGTAGTCGCCGCGCACGATGCCCTGGCCCTTTTCACCACCGACCGTGACGATGGTGGGGCAACCGGCGACTTCATTGAGCTTGGGACGGTTGACGGCGTCGGTCACGACGATCCGTGCGCCCGAGCTGCCGACGCGGTGCTCGATGGCCTTTGGCCCGAATGCGGTGAACAGCGGTTGATACACCGCTCCGATACGCCAGGTGGCGAGTACAACGATCAAGAGTTCCGCGGTGCGCGGCAGCAGGCCGGCCACTTTGTCGCCCTTGCCGACGCCTTGGGCGCGGAGGAAATTGGCGAACCGCGCGGCGTTGTCCTGCAGGTCACGGTAAGTCCAAGTCGCATCGCTGCCGTCACGGCCCTCCCAGAACAAGGCGATGCGCCCCGGCAACGCATGCCGGTCGCAACACTCGACACAGGCATTGAGCGCCTCGAGCGAGCCGTGCAGCGCGGCGTTGACGGTTTGCAGGTAATCGAATTGCGAAGTGGCGGACGAATAATCGCGCATGACCAGCATCCCTCTGTGTTTTTTATTGGTTGGGGGAACCGTGGATAGCAGGCAAATACTCGCGCCGAAGGGCTGTGGCGGCAATGGTCAAAGCTTTCAAGTTGCTTGACTGGTTTGGCCATGGTTCAGGGGTGTGTTGCCTGTCGCCCCCCCTGTGGCGAGGGAGCTTGCTCCCGCTGGGCTGCGCAGCCGCCCCAAAGCAGTCAACTCAATCAGCCTGACACACCCGGTTGTCCGGTTTTGGGGCCGCTCCGCGCCCCAGCGGGAGCAAGATCCCTCGCCACAGGGCAGTTTTCAGCCACTACAAAGGATGCGTCCATGTGAATGAGTAAACCTTTTCCGGCGTCCCTGGCGACATTCCCACCCAGGAGCGTCACTAGTGTCCGGTAAAATCTTTTCAGAGCTGAAGGTTACCTTGGGTAGCCTTCAGCTCTGTTTGCTTCTGCCTTCGGTCTTCAAGGCGTTCGATGCTCAATGGGCGTTCGAACAAGCTGTGGGTCAGCCTAATAGCAAAGTCTGAAATAGGCCCCGAACATCCTGAGCGGTGCTGATAAAGGTGCAGCAAAAGGTAGGTAATCAAGGCGCTGTAGATCTGCAGACGAACGGCATTTTCGGAGAAGCCGAAATATCGTTTTAACTTGAGGTTTTGCTTGATCCACTTGAAAAACAACTCGATCTGCCAACGTTGTTTGTACAGATCAGCGACCTCCTCAGCTGAGCGAGAGAAGTCATTGGTAACCAGCACCAGTGGCGTTTCATGGTCGTCTCGACGAACCTGAATCCGGCGCACAGCCTGATCCTGATAGTGATTCGGACGTCGAGTGTTCAGGTATTTCTTACCGAACAGCACCGATTCGTCTGCCTCAATGAATTCCGGTGCATCGTCTTTTCTCAAGCTTTCTACCTGCTTCAGGTTGGCGTTTTTTTTCAGCCGTGTGACGAAGAAAGAGCCCAACTGATCGATCTGGTACCACCAGTTGTAGTCGCAGTAACCCTTATCGAAAACGTATGTCATACCCGCTTCAAGAGGCATGGTCAGGGCATCGCTCAGATCGTTGACGTTGGCGGCGGTGATGTTCACGTAAGTCGGGGCTGTTTGCCGTGGATCGATTGCCACATGCACCTTCAGGCCTTGAGTTATGCGGGTTTTCGTCGCGGTGGTCCATTCGTCAAAACCGGGTCCACGCAGGCTGATTGAGGTCGAATCGATCAAGGTGATCATCGCTTCGAGCGACTTGCGCTGTTTGCGACCAACACCTTGAAGCAGGTGCTCGCAGGCCAGGCGAAACGGTTCAGAGCTGCGCTTACTCAAGGCATCGCAAAGGGTTGAACGCACCATGTTCTTGGCGTTTAGGTGATAACGATGGGGTTCCAGCGACTGTGAAGCTGTCGCCAACGTGCGCAAGCTTTTAGCTTGGACAAGCTGACCGTAAATCAGCGTGATAAGTAGATCCCAGGAAGTGAACTGCTTAGCGTAACGATCAGCACCACAGCGTTTGACGGCTGCCTTGAAGAGCTGATGAGGAAGGGCCTGGAGCATTTGTGCAAATCGCGTGCTGCTGAACATGGGCGAAAATCGAGTCTGAAAAACCTGATTATTGCTTAAGACGCAGGCACAGCAAGGGGGAGCAAGCTCCCCCTTCAGTTTTTACCGGACACTAGTGAC
>NZ_FOTH01000035.1:0-52012 GCF_900114515.1 Pseudomonas sp. NFACC46-3 | reverse complement strand
CGGGGTATAGCGCAGTCCGGTAGCGCGCCTGCTTTGGGAGCAGGATGTCAGGAGTTCGAATCCCCTTACCCCGACCATATTGAAAATCCTCGTATCGAAAGATACGGGGATTTTTTTTTTGCGTGCGATAAAGCGGATTTGACTTAAGACATCGTACAACCTGCCGATAACCCGCCGACAGGGGCCTTGCCCCACTTCAGGCCAATAATAAAAAAGGCATTCCCTATGGTTCTTCGTCAGCTGAATATCGCCCCTCGTGCCGCGTTGGGTTTTGCCTTGATCGCCGTGCTGGTGGCATTGCTCGGGGGGTTCGCGCTGGGACAGATGTCGAGTATCCGTGACAGTGAAGTCGCGGTAGAGACCCAGTGGCTGCCGAGCATTCGCGGTGGTGATGAGATCCGCGAGTGGATGTTGCGCATCCGCACCATTTCCCTGCGCATGGCCCTGGACCAGGACCCGAAGAATATTGCGGTGTATCGCGGACAGATGGATACGCGCGACAAGGAGCTGAGCGAAAAAATCGCGGCCTACGAAAAGCTCGTCGTGACGCCTGAAGGCAAGGCGCTTTATGACCAGTTCAAGCAAACCTTCGCCGCTTATCGTACGGGTATCGCCCAATCCTTCACCCTGGCAGAGCAAGGGCGTCGGGACGAGCTGATCAAGCTGCTGCTGGTGGACATGAAGACCGTGGTGGACGGTTCCGGCAAACAGCTCAACGACCTGGCGGAGCTGTTCTCCAAGCAAGTGTCCATCGAGAGTCAGAAGTCCCAGGAGCACTACGCCAATTCCCGCATGATCGTCAGCCTGTTCGTTGTGCTCGCCGCCCTGGCCACGGTGGCCCTGGCCATGCTGCTCACGCGCAGCATCGTCAAACCCTTGGGTGAGGCGCTCAATGCTGCGGAGAACGTCGCCCGGGGTGACCTGACCCGGCCAATCGAGACCCATGGCAACGACGAAGTGAGTCGCTTGCTCAAGGCGTTGGCGGCCATGCAGCAGAATCTGCGTGAGACGTTGCAGGGCATCAGCGGTTCGGCCGCGCAACTGGCCACCGCAGCCGATGAACTGAACGCCGTCACGCTCGACAGCACCCAAAGCCTGCAACAACAGAACAACGAAATTGAACAGGCTGCCACGGCCGTCACCGAAATGACCACCGCCGTGGAAGAAGTCGCGCGCAATGCGGTTTCCACTTCCGATGCCACGCGTCAGTCCAGTGAGTCGGCGTCCCTTGGGCAACAGCGAGTCAGCGACACGGTCGACGCCATCGGCGCCCTCGCCAGCGACGTGCAAGTGACTGGCGGCCTGGTGCAATCCCTGGCCAACCAATCGCAGGATATCGGCAAGGTGCTGGACGTGATCCGCGCCATCGCCGAGCAGACCAATCTGCTGGCCCTCAACGCGGCCATTGAAGCGGCCCGGGCGGGTGAGAGTGGACGTGGGTTTGCAGTGGTGGCCGATGAGGTGCGGGCGCTGGCTTATCGCACGCAGCAATCGACCCAGGAAATCGAGCAAATGGTCCAAGGCATGCGCAGCGGCGCCACCCAGGCACTCGACTCCATGCAAGCCAGCTCCAGTCGCGCCGCCAGTACCCTGGCCATGGCGGAGCGGGCGGGGGACGCGTTGCAGACCATCACGGCGTCGGTCAATGAAATCCATGAACGCAACCTGGTGATTGCCAGCGCCGCCGAAGAGCAGGCACAAGTGGCCCGCGAGGTGGATCGCAACCTGGTGAACATTCGTGATTTGTCGGTGCGTTCGGCTTCCGGCGCGGACCAGACCAGTGCGTCCAGCCATGAGTTGTCGCAACTGGCCAATTCGTTGCGCACGATGGTGCAGCGATTTCAGGTTTGATTATTGAAGGGACATTGAAGGGATGATCGCTCCCACGCAGAGCGCGGGAGCGATCATCTGTAAGGTCTCAGTGCAGTTTTAGCCGTGGCTCAGTCCCGCGCCCGATCTTGCTGCCCAGCATCAGCATGGCCGTGCGGAACATGCCGTACAGTGCCATCTGGTGCATGCGGTAGAGCGAAACGTAGAACATCCGCGCCAGCCAGCCTTCGAGCATCACGCTGCCGGTCAGGTTGCCCATCAGGTTGCCCACTGCCGAGAACCGCGACAACGAGATCAGCGAGCCGTAGTCGGTGTATTTGTATTCGGGCAGGGCCTTGCCCTCGATCCTCAGCTTCAAGGACTTGGCCAGCAGCGAGGCCTGCTGGTGCGCGGCCTGGGCGCGGGGTGGGACGTTGCGCTCGCTGCCGGGTTGCGGGCAGGCGGCGCAGTCGCCGAAGGCAAAGATGTTCTCGTCGCGGCTGGTCTGCAACGTAGGCAGCACTTGCAGCTGATTGATCCGGTTGGTCTCCAGCCCGTCGATGTCCTTGAGGAAGTCCGGGGCGCGAATCCCGGCGGCCCAGACTTTCAGGCTCGCGTCGATCACTTTGCCATCTGCCGTAATCAGGCTGTCGGCGGTCACTTGGCTGACGGCGGCGTTGGTCATGACGTTGACGCCGAGTTTCTCCAGGGTCTTGTGCACCGGTCCGCCGATACGTTCCGGCAGGGCTGGCAAGACGCGTGGGCCCGCTTCGATCAGAGTGATGTGCATGTTTTCCGGTTTGATCCGGTCCAGGCCGTAGGCGTGCAGTTCGTGGGCGGCATTATGCAGCTCGGCCGCCAGTTCGACCCCGGTCGCACCGGCTCCGACAATGGCGACGCTGATGCGCTCGACGACATCGGTTTGCCCGGCGTGGGCGCGCAGATAGTGATGAAGCAGTTGCTGATGGAAGCGCTCGGCCTGTTTGCGGGTGTCGAGGAACAGGCAATGCTGCGCTGCGCCTTCGGTGCCGAAGTCATTGGTGGTGCTGCCGACGGCAATCACCAGCGTGTCGTAGCCCAGTTCCCGGGCCGGCAATAGCTCGACGCCCGCCTCATCGTAGGTGGCGGCCAGTTGGATTCTCTTGCGCTCGCGATCCAGGCCACTCATGCGCCCGAGCTGGAACTCGAAGTGGTTCCATTTTGCCTGGGCGACATAGTTGAGTTCGTCTTCGGAGGAGTTCAAGGAGCCTGCGGCCACTTCGTGCAGCAGCGGTTTCCAGATGTGGGTCAGGTTCGCGTCGACCAGCATCACACTGGCCGTGCCGCGCTTGCCCAGAGTCTTACCCAGACGGGTAGCCAACTCCAGACCGCCGGCGCCGCCGCCAACGATGACAATACGATGAGTCATGGGGATATCTCGCAAGGCTAAAGGAAATCGGTGCCGTTACCCGAGCGAGCGGCAGTGTGACTGGGCGGCTCATAGCGTCAGGTAACTGATCAGTCGGCTCAACAGGCCCAGGCCGATGGTCACGGCCAGTACCACCACCAGGAGCATCCACGGCCGGAAAGGCCGGCGCTCGACTCGGTGCTGGGACAGTTGCAGGTACTCTTCGACATGCTTCTGGTCTTCTGGGTTCAGGCGGCTGGTCATAAAGGCCTCGTCAGGTAGACGTTGCGGAATGTGAAGACGTTACAGCGTCCGGCTAGCCGGCATTGAAAGCAGCGTAGCCGCTCGCCGGAACGGGTTCGACGATCAGGCTGTCGTCCAGGCGAATGATTCCACTTTTTAACACCCGGGCGGTGATTCCGCCATGGCCGCGTACGGCCTGGAATGTACCTTCGCCGAGGTTTCGCTCCAATCGGGCACAAGGCTGGCACCAGCCGGTGGTTTCAAAAATGGCTTGGCCAACGCGAAAGCGCCGGCCCTTGAGGCTGAACAGATTGATGCCGCTGACCACAATATTGCGTCGCAGCTCCTGTGGCAGCACGGGCCGGTCCTCGGGACGGCCCATCAGCGAGCCGATCACGGCCAGGTGCTCCCATTGGATCAGCGTCACTTGCCGCGCATTGCGCACGCCGGGGCGAGCGTGATCGCCGGTCAGCCCAGCCTCCAGGCGGGCCTCCACAGCATCCAGTTCGATCATGGGCGCGTGGCCCTGAGGTCGTACGCCAATCCAGCGTACGCGGCCCTGCTGGGGCACAGCGGCAATCAATTCCTGCAGTGGGCTCACAGGCTGATCCCGACATCGAACACAATGCTGCGACCCAGGTTGCTGCGCAGGAAGTCCGGCGCGTCGGGGTGTGCGAACAGCACCCGGGCAAACGTCGGCCCCACCAGTGACAGCGAGCGCCAGCCCTGGCGCAGGTATTCGGTCGGCGGTGGGAAGTGACTGTTGAGGTCCAGCACTTCGCGCTTGAGGCTGGCGAAGGCGATGATGTCCAGGTCCCCCAGGTCCATGCCGCGCTCGGTGTAGTTGTGAGCTTTCTTGCGCAGGGTCGGGGCCAGCCGCATCAGGAACTCATTGGCCGGAATCCGCCGCGGCTTGGCCTCGCGACGTACCAGCTGGCTCAGGGAGAAGGCGCTGCGGCGGCGTTGCAGTTCATCGCGCCATTCGTCATTGAGGCGTCGACCTTCGTCGAGCACGAAAAACACTTCGAAATTGGCATCGCGAAACAACACGTCCGGCGGCTCGCCGGCCGGCGCGAACTCGTCGGCGCGATAAGGTACGTTCAGCCCTTGCAGCAGACGCTGGCAAACCCAACGCTCACGCTCCCATTTGCGGGCATTGGAGAGAAAGGCGTTGGCTTGCTCGGCCGCGATGGTCAGCAGGCGTAAGTAATCGGAGTCATCCATGAGCCCAAGCTTAGCGTTCAATTGCGACAAGCTGAAAGCGTTGCGTGGATTAATGGGCGTTGTGGGCGGGGTGTAGACTGCTGGTTTGAAAAAAACGTGGCGAGGGAGCTTGCTCCCGTTGGGCTGCGAAGCAGACTCGAAGCATTTGCGAGCGCTTCGCGCTCGAGCGGGAGCAAGCTCCCTCGCCACAACAGCCTGTTTGAGGCAAGGGCAAGCGAAAGGAGTAGTCCCATGATCGGTGCCGAACTGCTCTCCCCGCAGACGCTGGCGGGCGGCTGGCTGATTTTTCTGCCTGCCTTGGCTTGGGCGGTGTTTCGGGCACCGTGGGTCGAGTTGTTCACCGACAGCCGTCGCCAGCATCTGCTGTTCGGCACAGTGCTGGCGTTGTTCATGCTGTGGCTGGTGCGCCGGGATTTCGATACGGGTGTCTCGTATCACTTCATCGGCATGACTGCCGTGACGCTATTGCTGGACTGGCCGTTGGCGATCCTCGGTGGCCTGTGCGCGCAGCTAGCGCTGGTGCTGCTGGGCCGCCAGGACCTGGCAGCGGTAGGGGTCAACGGTGCGCTGCTGATCCTTTTGCCGGTGCTGGTCACCGAGTGCTGCGCGATCCTGGTGGAGCGCGCCCAGCCGCGCAATCTGTTTGTGTATATCTTCTGTTCGGGGTTTCTCGCGGCCGCGCTTTCGGCGCTGGCGTGCCTGCTGCTGGGGCTTGGCCTGCTGTGGTACGACGGAATATTCGCCATGCCTTACTGGCTGGAAGATTTTGTCGGCTACCTCTGGTTGATCATTTTCCCCGAGGCCTTTATCAACGGTATGGTGATCAGCGCATTGGTGGTGTTCAGTCCCGAATGGCTGGAGACCTTCAACCGCACGCGTTACCTGTCGGCTCCGTGGAACGATGAGGACAAGCCTTGATTCACGTCAAGGCTGTACCACCACACGCCATTCATGCTTTGGAAAATTTCCAGGAGCACAACCATGAGTGTTTATGAGTGGGCCAGACAAGAGATCAGGCGTAGCCACGATGCCGCAATGGAGATCGGTTTTGACCCAGGCTTGAGCCTGCGCGCCTTGCTCAGTGCGATCGTGCAACAGAGCAAGACAGTGCGCAGCCCTGAAGACCTGGCCGATGAGTTGAGTTTCCTGGCGGAAAACCTCGACGATGAACAGGACTACGGTTTCATGCGGCCTTAATGGCGAATGCCGTACACCCAAGAAAACGATGACTCTATGGCGAGGGGATTTATCCCCGCTGGGCTGCGTAGCAGCCCTGAAACCTGACACTGTGGTGTTTCAGATCGACTGCATTCAGCTTTTTGGGGCTGCTGCGCAGCCCAGCGGGGATAAATCCCCTCGCCACAATGACTCAGATTTTTCCTGAGTGAGCGACACTGCCTTAATGCCGGGGCTCGAAGTCTTCGCTGAACAGCTCGTCCTCGGCGTCGGGGCTGACCGGAATCTTGTGTTCTTCCGAGGCCCAGGCGCCGAGGTCGATCAGTTTGCAGCGGTCAGAGCAGAACGGCCGGAATTTGCTCTCCGGGGTCCATTCCACAGGGGCGCCACAGGTTGGGCAATCAACGGTTGGGGTCTGGCTCATGATTGGCCTCCACGCAAAGTAAGGTAAAAGTGATGCAGGCGCTCGACCTCGCTGTGCAGCCAGGCGAGGTCGCGATCATTGACCACCACGTCGTCGGCATGGCTCAGGCGATCCTGGCGGCTGGACTGGGCCTTGAGAATCGCCTGGACCTGCTGTTCGCTGGTCTGGTCGCGCTGCAACGTACGTTCAATCTGCAATTGTTCCGGCGCATCGATCACCAGGATCCGCTGGGTCATGGCGTACTGCCCCGACTCGATCAGCAGCGGCGATACCAGGATCGCATAGGGCGATTGTGCCTGGGCCAGATGATGGGCGATTTCCTCGGCGATCAGCGGATGCAGCAGCGCCTCGAGCCAGCGGCGCTCATCGGCATTCTCGAAGATCAGCTTGCGCAGCGCCGCCCGGTCCAGGGCGCCGTCGGCCTGCAATACGCCGGGACCGAAGTGTTCGGCGATTTTCGCCAGCGCCGGGCGTCCGGGTTCGACCACCCAGCGCGCCGCATGATCGGCGTCGATGACGTGCACGCCCAGGTCGATGAAATGCTGCGCCGCCGCGCTCTTGCCGCTGCCGATGCCACCGGTCAGGCCGAGAATCCAGGGCTTTTTCACTGAGGTATTCATTAAAAACCGACAGACTGCCAATAGAAGTCGGTTATTTGACCACCCCAGAGCAAGGCAATCCAGCCGGCAATGGCCAGATAAGGTCCAAAGGGAATCTGCGTCGACTCGGGAGCATCACGCAAGCGCAGCACAATCACCCCGACAATGGCGCCCACCAGCGACGACAGCAGCAGTGTCAGCGGCAGGATCTGCCAGCCACCCCAGGCGCCGAGCATCGCCAGCAGCTTGAAATCCCCGTAGCCCATGCCTTCCTTGCCGGTGACCAGCTTGAACACCCAGAACAGTGACCACAGCGCCAGATAGCCGGCCACCGCGCCCCACATCGCCTGGTTCAAGGGCACGAAGAGTCCGAAGCTGTTGATGATCAAGCCCAGCCACAACAGTGGCAGCACCAGGGAATCGGGCAGCAATTGATGCTCGGCGTCGATCAGACTCATGCCCAGCAGGCCCCAGGTCAAGACCATCACCATCACGGCGTGCCAGCCAAAGCCGAAATGCCAGGCGACGAACGCCGATAACGCGCCGCAAGCCAGTTCGGTCAGGGGGTAACGCTTGCCGATGGGCGCGGCGCAGCTCGAACAGCGGCCGCGCAGCATCAGGTAGCTGAGCAGCGGAATGTTTTCCCAGGCGCGGATGCGATGGCCGCAGTGCGGGCACTGGGAGTGGGGCAGCATCAGATTGTAGACCGGGCCCGGGGTTTCGGCCGGCAGGCCCAGCAGGTCGTGAGCCTGCAGGCGCCATTCGCGGTTGAGCATCTTCGGCAGGCGCCACACCAGCACGTTGAGGAAGCTGCCGATGATCAGGCCGAGCAGTGCTGCAACGAGCACGAAAGCCAGGGGATACAGCACGAAGAATTCGCTCAGGGGCATGTCAGATCGCAGAGCCGAGTTGAAAGATGGGCAGGTACATGGCAACCACCAGGCCACCGACGACCACCCCCAGGACCACCATGATGAAGGGTTCCATCAGGCTGGTGAGGTTGTCCACCAAATTGTCCACCTCGGCCTCATAAAAGCTCGCCACCTTGTCGAGCATGTCGTCCAGCGCACCGGATTCCTCGCCGATGGCGGTCATCTGGACCGCCAGGTTCGGAAAGATCCCTGAGGCACGCATGGAAAAATTCAACTGCATGCCGGTCGAGACCTCCTGCTTGATGCGCTGCACGGCATGTTTGAACACCACGTTGCCGGTGGCGCCAGACACCGAGTCCAGGGCCTCCACCAGCGGCACGCCGGCGGCGAAGGTGGTGGAAAGCGTGCGGGCGTAGCGGGCCACGGCGGATTTGTACAGCAAGGTGCCTATCAGCGGCAGCTTGAGCAGCCATTTGTCGCGCCAGTCGCGAAAGCGCTCCGAACGCCTGAGCGCGTACTTCACGCCAAAAAACGCCCCCATCAACCCGCCCAGCATTACCCACCACCATTGCTGCATGATTTCCGACAGGCCGATGACCATCACCGTGAAGGCTGGCAGTTGCGCGCCGAACCCGGAGAATACCGACTCGAATTGCGGCACGACCTTGACCAGGAGGATCCCCGTGACCACTGCGGCAACGAGGACCACGGCCGCCGGGTAGGTCATGGCTTTCTTGATCTTGGCCTTGAGCGCTTCGCTCTTTTCCTTGTAGGTCGCGACCCGGTCCAGCAGGGTGTCCAGGGCACCGGCCTGTTCGCCGGCATCCACCAGGTTGCAGTACAGCTCGTCGAAATATTGTGGGCACTTGCGCAGCGCCGCGGCGAAGCTGTTGCCGGCGGCGACTTCCTGCTTCACCTCGTCCACCAGCTTGCGCATGCTGGGGTTGTCGAAGCCTTCGCCAATGATGTCGAACGCCTGCAGCAGTGGCACGCCAGCCTTGAGCATCGTGGCCATCTGGCGGGTGAAGAGGGCGATATCCAGTGGCTTGATACGCTTGCCCTTGCTGAATATCGAAGTGGATTTCTTGCGCACCTTCTGCGGGTTGATGCCTTGTTTGCGCAGCTGTGCCTTGACCAGCGCCGGGCTCTGGCCCGTCAGCTCGCCACTCATTTTTGTGCCTTTGCGGTCCTTGCCTTCCCAAGTGTAAACATCGGTTTTGACTGCCTTGACCGCCATGTTCAATCCTTGGTGACCCGGTTGATTTCTTCGAGGCTGGTGACGCCCTGCATCACTTTGAGCAGCCCCGACGTGCGCAGGTCATTGAAACCGTCCTTGCGCATTTGCAGATCGATCTCCAGCGAGTTGCCCTCGGCCATGATCAACCGTTGCAGCTCGGGCGTGTTCTTGACCACTTCGTAAACTCCCACGCGCCCTTTGTAACCGTTGTTGCACTGTTCGCAACCGACCGGCTCATAGATCGTGAATGTGCCGAGGTGTTCCCGAGGGAAACCTTCCTTGAGCAAGGTTTCCTCGGGAATCTCGATGGCTTTCTTGCAGTGACTGCACAGCTTGCGCGCCAGCCGCTGGGCAATGATCAGGTGCACGGCGGTGGCGATGTTGAACCCCGGAATGCCCATGTTCTGCAGGCGGATCAGGGTTTCGGCAGCGCTGTTGGTGTGCAGGGTGGAGAGCACCAGGTGCCCGGTCTGGGCGGCCTTGATGGCGATCTCGGCGGTTTCCAGGTCGCGGATCTCGCCGACCATGATCACGTCCGGGTCCTGGCGCAGGAACGAGCGCAGGGCCTGGGCGAAGTCCAGCCCCTGGCGCGGATTCACGTTGACCTGGTTGATGCCTTCCATGTTGATTTCCACCGGGTCTTCGGCGGTGGAAATGTTGATGTCCACGGTGTTGAGGATATTCAGCCCGGTGTAGAGCGACACGGTCTTGCCCGAGCCGGTCGGACCGGTCACCAGGATCAGCCCTTGCGGTTGCTTGAGGGCGGCCATGTACAGGTCTTTCTGGTCCGGTTCGTAGCCCAGGGCATCGATGCCCATTTGCGCACTGGAGGGGTCGAGGATCCGGATCACCACTTTTTCGCCCCAGAGCGTGGGCAGGGTGTTGACCCGGAAATCGATGGACTTGGTTTTCGACAGACGCATTTTCAGCCGCCCGTCCTGGGGTTTGCGCCGCTCGGAAATATCCAGGCTGGCCATGACTTTCAGGCGGGCGGCGATACGGTTGGCCAGTTGGATCGGCGGCCTGGCCACTTCCCGCAGTATGCCGTCGGTGCGCACCCGCACCCGGTAGATTTTTTCATAGGGTTCAAAGTGCAAGTCGGAAGAGCCGCCCTTGATCGCGTCCAGCAGCATCTTGTTGACGAAGCGCACCACCGGCGCGTCGTCGGTGTCTTGACCGCCGATGGAGTCCTGCTTGGAATCGTCGATCGACTCGATGTCCAGGCCATCGAGATCGACATCGCCCATGCCTTCCAGGCCTGTACTGCTGGATTCGAAAAACTTTTCGATGGCGTCACTGAGCTTGTTGTCCTCCACCAGGATGGCTTCGGTGGTCAGGCCGGTACTGAACTGGATGTCATTGATGGCCTGGTGATTGGTCGGGTCGGAAATGCCCACGAACAGCTTGTTGCCGCGTCGCCACAGTGGCAGGGCATGATGTTGGCGCACCAGTTTTTCACTGACCAGCCCCGTGGGTTGGGTGTCTTTCTCCAGGCTGCTGAGGTCCAGCAGGGCCACGCCGAAATGTTCCGAGGCGATTTCCGCCACCTGACGGCTCTGGACCAGTTTGTTTTGCACCAGATAACTGACCAAGGGCATGCGACTGCGCTGGGCCTGTTGGTACGCCTGCTGAGCATTTTGCTCGGTGATCAGTTCGGCCAGCACCAGTTGCTTGGCCAGACCGCTGAGGGGAATGTCATTCATGGGAATACCGACGGCGGACAGTTCATGACTTATAGCCTAGTCAAGCATCGACGCCAAACCAGCGGAGCAGGGTGACAAAAAACGTCAGATAGTGCGGTTGTTGGGGTAGGACGCAGGAGCCTGGCCGGTCGAACCCCTTGCTGGCAGGGCGCGTAGGGTTGGCATGTGCCGTGCAACGGCCGTTTCAGGTCATGAGATTTCGCCTCATGCATTGGAGATGTCTATGAATAAGCAGAGTGGTTTTACCCTGATCGAGCTGCTGATCGTTGTGGCGATCATCGGCATTCTGGCGACGTTTGCGTTGCCGCAGTATTCCAAGTACCAGGCCAGGGCGAAGGCTACGGCCGGTCTGGCAGAGGTATCCGCGTTGAAAGTGCCATTTGAGGACGTCATGAATCAAGGGACCAATCCAACGTTGGACCTTATAGGGGGAACTGCATCCACCAGTAACTGCACGATGACCGCTTCAGGCACGGCTTCCGCAGGAACGGGTACCATCGCTTGTGTTCTTCGCAATGCACCTGCCCCCGTGGCAGGTCAAACAATTACTCTAAGTCGTTCAGCCGCGGGTGTCTGGACGTGCGGCTCTACGGCGGCCCAGGAATTCCTTCCGGCCGGCTGTACTGGCGGCGCTGCCGCTGCCGCCACTCCAGCGAGTTGATGACAGCAGGCGCCCCGCTCTGATGAGCGGGGCTTGATCTTCGAAATCGATCTGACTCCCGTACTTGGAAGCAAAGAGAAAAGCTCAGAAATTCATATGGTTAGTTGGAACCCAAAACCCGCAACTTGCATGTCCAGAATCGGCAGTTCATGCATTTTGCATGATTGTGAAAATTACCGTTTCGCTTAACTTGCTGATTTATAAGTAATTAATGAACGTTTCAAAAGTGGCACAGCCTTCGCACTACTCCTGTTAACCCTGCCGGAATGCATCACCCCGGCAGTTTCTGAGAAAAACAGGAGTTACTCGTATGAAGAAGTTCGCTATCACTGCCGCCGCTGCTACCGCTCTGACCCTGACCATGGCTAGCGCATTCGCCGAGACCACTCAAGCAACTCAGGCGCCAATGATGCTGGCTGCGGGCGAAGTGACAGAGGCCAAGGAAGACGTTTCCGATACCTGGATCACCACCAAGGTCAAAGCTGACCTGGTCACCGAAAAAGGCATTCCAGGCACTGATATCAAAGTCGAAACCAACAAAGGTGTTGTGTCCCTATCTTCGATGACCAAAGTCACTGAGGCACAAAAAGACACCGCTGTGGCGATCGCCAAGAAAATCAAAGGCGTCAAGGCCGTATCGGCTGATGGCCTGAAAGCCGAATAAGGCTAAGACTTCTCGCCTGGACTGGGAGAAGGCGCGGCAAGCGGGCCAGGATATACGTTTGCCGTCGCTTTGGAGTTCATGCGAAAGGCCACACGGACGTGGCCATTACAGGCCCCCGGCATTCGTGCCGGGGGCCTGTTCTATTGTGGGGTGGATCAATTGGGGGGCAGCGGTTGTGGATGAGTCTGTAGGATCGCCATCGCGAGCAAGCTCGCTCCCACATTGTTCTGGGTGATCTCAAAATCAGTGCTCATCGCCATCCTCCTGTGGGAGCGAGCTTGCTCGCGATGGCGGTAGTACATTCAACGCCTCTGTACGGACAAACCTCAGCGCCCCCGCTTGCTGGTGATCTGCACCAGCCGATTCCCCTCGAAGCGCAGGTATTGGTACATGCCGCTGTTGGGGCCGTAGGTCCATTCCTCCACCGGGTATTCTTCCCGGCGGTTGACACTGCGCTTGTAGCCCAGGTCATCCCGCGCCGCTGGCTCCCCGCACTTTTGCAGCACTTCGCTCGAGCGGTCGCCGACGCTGATCAGTTGGCTGCCGCAGCGCAGCGTGTCGGCAGCCGCGGCTTGGCCGGTGGCCAGCGATAGACCCAGGCAGAGTCCGAACCAGGGTTTCATCTATTCGGCATCCAGATGCAGGGGGGTAATCACCCGGCCATCGCTCTCGGCCTGGCCGAGGTTGGCGTCGATGAAGTACACGCGGTCATCGGCCAACTGGCCTTTGTCCACCAGGAAGTCCTTGATGCTACTGGCCCGTTCCTGCCCCAGTTGGCGCAAGAGCACGTCACTGCCGCTCCAGAACTTGATCACGCCTTCACGCAGTTTCTCGATACGCGCCTTTTTATCCAATTGTGTCCATTCGGCGGGCGGTTGGGTCTTGAGGCGGGTGCGGTAGATGCCTTCGAGCAGCGGCGCCTTTTCGTCCTCGGGCACCTGTATCAGCGAGGCCTGGGCCGGAACTTTGTCGCCCCGACGCTGCAGCATCTTGTAGTAGTTGTATTGATATTCGCGCTCCAGGCGTTGGGCGGCGAGCAGTGGGCCGTCGCTGCTTTCGGCGGCGGTGCCTTCGATCTCCAGGCGCAGCTCCGGACGTTTGCCAAGGGCCTCGGACAGTTTGAGCAGCACGCCTTCATTGTCTTTGCTCAGGTCGCTGGAGCCTGGCGCAAACGCCACGCTGCCCAGGTCTTCCGAGCCGCCGCCGGCCACCAGCCCACCGATAAGCTTGAACGGCGCCTGGGCCGCTCGTACCACCAGGTTGCGCAGGGTCTGCCAGATGATTGGCATGACGCTGAATTGCGGGTCGTTGAGATCGCCGGACACCGGTAGTTCGATGGAAATCTTGCCGTCGGAATCCTTGAGCAATGCGACGGCCAATTTGAGTGGCAGGCTCACGGCGTCCGGGCTGTCGACTTTCTCCCCCAGTTGCAACTGCTCGACCACCACTTTGTTCTCCGCCTGGAGCTTGCCCTGGGTGATTCGGTAATGCAGATCGAGATTGAGCCGACCCTTGCGGATGCGATAGCCGGCGAACTTGCCGGAGTAGGGCGTCAGGGTAGTCAGCTCGACCCGTTTGAAACTGGTGGCGATGTCGAGGCTGGCCATCGGGTCGAAGGGGTTGACCGCCCCTTTGATGGTGACCGGTGCATAGCGATCGACCTTGCCCTTGATGTCGACACTGGCCGGTTTGGCCTGGCGGCTGTCGATCGTGCCGATTGCACCGTTGAGCTGTTGGATAGCCGTGGCGAAATTGGGGGTCAGGCTGAAGTCGGCGAAGTTGGCCGAACCGTCATTGATGGCGATACCACCGATGTGGATGCCCAGCGGTTTTTCCTGGGGCGCCGGTTTTGCCGCGGTGTTCTTCGTGCCGCTGTCGGCCGGTTGCGGGATCAGCAGGTCATCGACGTTGGTGGTGCGGTCGTCGTTGATCATGAAGCGCGCGTACGGTTGGAACAGGTTGACCTTGTTGATGGAAAGGCTGTCACCGTGCTGATAATTCAGGCCTTCGAGGACCAGGCTTTGCCACTTGAGGAAGTCGCGGGTCTTGAGCGTGTCGAGGGTGTGCAACTGATCGACCTGGGCGCGGCCGGTGACGGCAAATGCCAGCGGTTCGGTACTTTTGAGGTCGACCGCCAGGTCACTGCCGAGCATCCCGGAGCGCAGCTCCAGGCGAATGAACGGGTTGATGTACGACTGAGCGACGCGCAGGTCGACGTCCTGGGTCTTGACCTTGAGCTTGGCGGTGATCGGGTTCAGGTTGACCTCGCCGTCGGCCAGGATCTTGCCCTGCTTGCCTACCCCGGTGTCCAGCTTGAGGGTAAAGGGTGAGCCATTGAGGGTGTCGTAGTTCTGCAGGTCGAGGTTCAGCGGGCCGACCTCCAGTGCCACCGCGGGCTGGGCCTGGCGGTCGGCCAAGTGCACCTTATAGTCGCGCAGTTGCACATCCTTCAACATCACCTGCCAGGGTTTGCTGGGCGGTGCCGGTTCAGCTTTTGGCGAGTCTGCCGCTGCCGGGGCGGATGCCGGCTCAGCCTTGACCTGCGGTTTGGCCGGCTGGCTGGCGAAGAGTTTCTGCCAGTCCAACTGCCCGTCCGCCTCGCGAGCGGCCCAGGTTTCCAGCTTCTGGCTACGGATCTTGCCCACGATAACTTGCTGCTTGGCCAGGTCCACCGAGGTTTCGCTCACGTCCAGGCGTTCGAGCTTCACCAGTGGACGGCCATCGGGTGCCTTGATGGCGAAGGGCGCGACACTGACCGCGGCGTTGTTGAGCAGCAGTTCGGTACCCTTGGCCAGGTTGAGCTTGTAGTCGGTGCTGAGGTTCAGGACGCCGTTTTCCAGAACCAGCGGCACGGCGTCGCGCACATAGGGCCACCAGGCTTTCATTTGGCCGCCAGTGACTTTGAGAGTGCCTTGGGAGGCAATCGGCGTGAGGCTGAAATTACCGGTCCAGTCGATCTGTCCGCCTTCGGGGCCAGCAGCCACCAAGGTCATGTCGGCATTGTCGTCGGGCAGGGTGCTGAGGTTTTTCAGCTCGAAATCGAGGGTGTCGTAGAGAAACTCAATGGGTTCGCTGGGGCGCAGGTCCTGAAAATGCACATAACCGCCGGCCAACTTGATTCGGTCGACCCGCAGGGGGAACGGCTTGGCCTCGGGGGCGGCGGGCGTCGGCTCGCTGGCCGGCAGCTTGAACAGGCCCAGCAGGTTCAATTGACCGTCCTTGGCGAACATCACTTCGGTCTTGGGCTTGTCCAGCTCGATGTCGACCAGGTGCAGGGCGCCCGACCACAGGCTGTCGAGCTGCAGGTTGGCATACAGCCGTTCGAAGCCGACCTGTTCCTTGCCTGGTTCGCCGATATTCAGGCCCCAGAGGGTGACTTCAAGGCTGAAGGGATTGAGTTCGATGCGCTGGATCTGGGCCGGCACCGTCGCAAAGGTGGCCAGTTGCTGGTTGGCGATGCGCAAGGCGATGCCCGGCAAAATCAGAAAGCCCAACAGGCTGTAGAGGGCCAGTGCGGTCAACAGAGCGCCGATGGCGCGAATCAATCCTTTGGGCATGTGCGGCTTCATCTTGGTGTGAATTCGGAATGCCTTGGAGTATGGCATGCGTTTACGGTTCCGAAGCCACTGTGATTTATGAGATTTGTCCGTTTTTTGCGTGAGAATTCTGAGCCTGGCTTAGAGCTGGAGGACCAGGGTCTTGAGTGGCGGTTGCTGGTCGAGGGAGGGGAAATCGCTGCCGGGCGTCAGCACGCTCCACTCGCGCACCGGGCGACCGGCTTTTTCCGCACAACGCAGTACCTGTTCGCGCCAGTCGTCCATGGGCACTTTTGCCAGGTTGTTGCAGCAGATCAGCACGCCATTGTCGGCGGTGGTGAGCAATGCCGGTTTCAGCAGGCTTTGATAGTCGCGCAACAGATCGACGGTGCCGAACGCACTTTTGGCCCAGGCCGGCGGATCGAGCAGCACCAGGTCGTACTGGCGTTGTTCCAGGCGCACGTAGTTGGGCAGTTTCTGCCCGCGCCGCTGGCTGATGGGCAGGCCGGCCAGTTGGCGGATCGCCGGAAAGTAATCCGACTGCACGAACGCCATCGGCGGCAAATCGGGGTTGAGCAGGCCGTTTTCGCGGCCCACCGCCAGGTTGCCTTCGGCGAAGTCCAGGTTGCACACCTCCCGCGCGCCGCCGGCCGCAGCGCTCAGGCCGACGCCGCAGGTGTAGGCGAACAGGTTCAGCACACTTTTGTTGCGGCTGTGTGCCTTGACCCAGCCTCGGGCGTTGCGCAGGTCGAGAAACAGCAGTGGATCCTGCCCGGCATGGCGACCGCGGACGCGATAATTCAAGCCCCATTCATGCCCGACCAGGTCTTGCAGGGCGGCCTCGTCCGCCTGATAGACGGTGTCCTGGCGGTCGACGCGCGAATTGCCCCGGGCGCGGTCGTTGTAGACCAATAGCGTCTCCAGGCCCAGCCGTTCGTTGACGATGCCGTGCAGTTGCAGCAGGTCGTCGCGCTCCAGCGCTTTATGGAAGCTCTGTACCAGCAGTTGCGGGCCGTAGCGGTCGATGGTCAGGCCGGGTGCGCCTTCCTGGCTGCCATGGAACAGGCGATAGCAGTCGGTGCCTTGCTGGTGCAGTTGGTCGAGCAACTCGTGGCGCTGGTCGAGGGCGGCGCGCAGCGCCTGATTCAAGGAAGACATGCCGGGCGCGCCTTAGAGAAATGAGGCGCGGGAGTTTAGCAGTTATACAAACCCAGGTAGGGGGATTGCATACGGATCTGGAGCCGGGCACCGATCTGTGGCGAGGGAGCTTGCTCCCGCTGGGCTGCGCAGCGGCCCTATCATTTTTGGGAGCGCTACGCACTCCAGCGGGAGCAAGCTCCCTCGCCACAAAGGCACGGTGCTTCTGGGAAGCCAAGTTGTCTGGCTCAGCGATTCAGGCGTTTGTCGATCAGCCCCTCCACCACACTTGGATCGGCCAGGGTCGAGGTATCACCGAGGCTGTCGAGTTCGTTGCAGGCGATCTTGCGCAGGATGCGCCGCATGATCTTGCCCGAACGGGTCTTGGGCAACGCCGGCGCCCACTGGATCAGCTCCGGTTTGGCGAAGCTGCCGATTTCCTTGCTGACGTGGGCCAGCAGTTCCTTCTTCAACTCGTCATTGGCCTCCACACCGTTCATCGGCGTGACAAAGGCATAGATGCCCTGGCCCTTGAGGTCGTGGGGGTAGCCGACGACGGCTGCTTCGGCAATGTTGTCGTGCAGCACCAGGGCGCTTTCCACCTCGGCGGTGCCGATGCGATGCCCGGAAACGTTGATCACATCGTCGATGCGCCCGGTGATCCAGTAATCGCCATCTTCGTCGCGGCGCGCGCCGTCGCCGGTGAAGTAATAGCCGGGGTAGGGTTTGAAGTAGGTGTCGACCATGCGTTGATGATCGCCGTAGACGCTGCGAATCTGCCCGGGCCAACTGGATTTGATTGCCAGTACGCCGCTGCCGGCGCCGCTGATTTCCTTGCCCACTTCATCCAGCAAGACCGGTTGCACGCCGAACATCGGCCGGGTGGCGCAGCCTGGCTTGAGCCGTGGGGCACTCACCAACGGGCTGAGCATGATGCCGCCCGTCTCGGTCTGCCACCAGGTATCGACAATCGGGCAACGCTGTTCGCCTACCGTGTTGAAATACCATTCCCACGCTTCCGGGTTGATCGGCTCACCAACGCTGCCGAGTAATCGCAGGCTTTTGCGGGACGTTTCCTGCAACGGGCCGGCACCTTCGCGCATCAGCGCGCGCAGGGCGGTCGGTGCGGTGTAGAAGATATTGACCTGATGCTTGTCGATCACCTCCCAGAAGCGCGAACTGCTCGGGTAACTCGGCACGCCCTCGAAGATCAGCGTGGTGGCGCCATTGGCCAGCGGGCCGTAGACGATGTAGCTATGACCGGTGACCCAGCCGACATCGGCGGTGCACCAGAACACTTCGTTGTCGCGGTAATCGAGCACGTACTTGAACGTCATCGCCGCTTGCAGCAGATAGCCTCCCGTGGTGTGCAGCACGCCCTTGGGTTTGCCAGTGCTACCGGAGGTGTAGAGGATGAACAACGGGTCTTCGGCGTCCATCGGTTCGGGTGGGCAGTCGTCGCTCATCTCGTGCATGGCTTGGTGGTACCACAGGTCACGGCCTTCAACCCAGTTCACCTCGCCCTGGGTGCGCTCGACCACCAGCACGGTGCTGACGTTCGGGCAACTTTCCAGGGCCTTGTCGACGTTACGCTTGAGCGGTACGAAGCGCCCGCCGCGCACGCCTTCGTCAGCGGTGATCACGGTGCGGCAATCGGCGTCGAGAATCCGGTCGCGCAGCGAGTCCGGTGAGAAACCGCCGAACACCACTGAATGCACCGCGCCGATGCGGGTACAGGCGAGCATGGCGTAGGCGGCCTCGGGGATCATCGGCATGTAGATGCAGACCCGGTCGCCTTTCTTCACACCACGGCTTTTCAGCACGTTTGCGAGGCGGCACACATGGTTGTGTAGTTTTTTGTAGGTGATTTCTGCCGATTCGGCGGGGTCGTCGCCTTCCCAGATGATTGCCGTCTGGTCGCCGCGTGTTTGCAGGTGACGGTCGATGCAATTGGCGCTGACGTTCAGCTTGCCACCGGCGAACCAGGTCGCGTCGCCGTTCTTGAGGTCATAGCGCTGGACGGTTTGCCAGGGCGTCATCCAGTCGAGAAAGCGTGTGGCCTGCTCGGCCCAGAAGGCGCTGGGGTGTTCGATGGATTCTTTATAGAGCCGCTTGTACTCGTCCTGACTCAGTTGCGCAGCCCGGCGGACGGCATCGGCTTGGGGGTACTGGCTGATATCGAACATGACGGTTCCTTATTCTTGTTTTTGCGACAAGTGATAAAGATGCGCCGAGTAGCCGGAGGGTTCAAGTCATGCACAAACAACTGTGGGAGTGAGCTTGCTCGCTCCCACAGAAGTAAGTGCTTGGTGTTCGACCTGCGATCAGCCGCGATGACGCCCGCGGAAGTAGTTGATCAAGCCCTGGGTCGAGGCATCTTCGGCCGGGTTTTCTTCACTGCCCACCAGACGGTTGTAGACGCCCTTGCCCAGTTCCTTGCCCAGCTCCACGCCCCATTGGTCGAAGGCGTTGATGCCCCAGATCACGCTCTGCACGAACACCTTGTGTTCATACAGCGCTACCAGTGCGCCGAGGCGACGTGGGCTGATGCGTTCGACCACTAGGGTGTTGCTCGGACGGTTGCCGGGGATCACTTTGTGTGACGCCAGTTTCTGCACGTCTTCTTCGCTGGCGCCCTTGTCCCGTAGCTCGGCTTCGGCTTCGGCGCGGGTCTTGCCGAGCATCAGTGCCTGGCTCTGGGACAGGCAGTTGGCATACAGCCATTGGTGATGATCGGAAACCGGGTTGAAGCTGACGATCGGCACGATGAAGTCGGCCGGAATCAACTGGGTGCCCTGGTGCAGCAACTGGTGGTAAGCGTGCTGACCGTTGCAGCCGACGCCGCCCCAGATGACCGGGCCCGTGTCGGTCGACACCGGTGTACCGTCCTGGCGCACGCTCTTGCCGTTGGATTCCATGTCCAATTGCTGCAAATGCTTGGTGATGTTACGCAGGTAGTGGTCGTACGGCAGGATCGCATGGCTCTGCGCACCCCAGAAGTTGCCGTACCACACACCCAGCAGTGCCAGCAGCACCGGCATGTTCTGCTCGAACGGGGCGCTCTGGAAATGCTGGTCCATGGAATAGGCCCCGGAGAGCAATTCCTTGAAGTTCGACATGCCGATGGCCAGGGCGATTGGCAGGCCGATGGCCGACCACAGCGAGTAACGCCCGCCGACCCAGTCCCACATCGGGAAGATGTTCTCTTCACGGATGCCGAAAGCCACGGCGGCGGCATTGTTGCTCGACACGGCGATGAAGTGGCGATACAGCTCCGCTTCGGAGCCACCCTGGGCCAGGTACCAGGCGCGGGCGGCCTGGGCGTTCTTCAGGGTTTCGAGGGTGTTGAAGGATTTCGACGAGACGATGAACAGCGTGGTCTCGGCGCGCAGCTTCATGGTTAGCTCATGGAACTCGCTGCCGTCGATGTTTGCCAAGTAGTGGCAGCGAACGCCTTTTTGCGCGTAGGACAACAGCGCTTCGGACACCAGTTCCGGGCCGAGGAAAGAACCACCGATGCCGATGTTCACCACGTCGGTGATGGGCTTTTCGGTGTAGCCGCGCCACAGGCCGTCGTGAATGCGGCCCACCAGGTCGGTGATCTGGTTCAGCACTTTGTGCACGTCCGGCATCACGTTGACGCCGTTGACCAGCAACTTGTCGCCCACCGGCCGACGCAGGGCGGTGTGCAGGGCAGGGCGGTTTTCCGAGGCGTTGACGATTTCGCCTTCGAACAGCGACTTGATCGCGCCCTTGAGGTCGACTTCGTTGGCCAGGCCCACCAGCAGATCGCGGGTCTGGGCGTTGATCAGGTTTTTCGAGTAGTCGAGAAACAGGCCGCAGCTCGACAGGGTGAATTGAGTGAAACGCTGCGGATCGGCATTGAACGCTTCGCGCATGCTGAAATCCTGCATGGCTTTGCGGTGGTCATTCAGCGCTTGCCAGGCTGGCAGAGCGGTCACGTCATGAGGGGTTCGGTAATACGCCATCGCTGCGGGTTTCCTTTTTACTTGAACGACCTTTTGTACACTAAAAATTCCGGCGCGGCTCGAGGTGGGCATCCGGACACTGCATCGACACGATCGCCGGACGCAGGGCGAATACAGTAAACCTCGCGTTGCGATCTGTCTTGACTTTGTCTGACCGGTTCCCGGTACTTTTTTATACAACTGGGCGGGAAAGGTCCGACAAACGGAAACGCAGATTGCTTACTGTGGGAGCGAGCTTGCTCGCGATAGCGGTGTGTCCGTCGACATCTCTATCAACTGACCTATCGCTATCGCTATCGCGAGCAAGCTCGCTCCCACAGGGGGAAATGGTGAAGCAGGTCGATTCGATCAGGCAACCTGGACCGGGATGGCATTGCTGGTGTGACTCAGTTCATTGCCTGGCGCCATGTACAGCATGCGCGGCTTGAAGTTGACCAGCTCGGCTTCGCTGTAGTGGGCGTAGGCGCAGATGATGACACGATCCCCCACCTTGGCCTTGTGCGCTGCGGCGCCGTTCACCGAGATCATCCGCGAACCTTCCTCGCCACGGATGGCGTAGGTGGTGAAGCGTTCGCCGTTGTCGACGTTGTAGATCTGGATCTGTTCGTATTCACGGATCCCCGACAGGTCCAGCCATTCACCATCGATGGCGCAGGAGCCTTCGTAGTCGAGCACCGCGTGAGTGACTTCGGCGCGATGCAGCTTGGCCTTGAGCATGATGGCGTGCATGAATTTTTCCTTTGGTCGGGTCCGAACGGCGGGCAGTCTGCCTGAAGGCTGCCGAGGCGGCAATAACACCGCAGGACCCTTGTGGGAGTGAGCCTGCTCGCGACAGCGGTGGGTCAGTTGACCAATAGGCTGGCTGACGGATTGCTATCGCGAGCAAGCTCGCTCCCACAGGGTTTTGTGATGCTTAGGCGGGCGTGTCGAGATCCAGGTGCAGATTGTCGATCAACCGCGTAGTGCCCAGGAACGCCGCTACCAGAATCACCAGGTCACGGTCCTCGCTCAATGCCGGGCGCAAGGTCTTGGCGTGACGGATCTCCAGGTAATCGGGACGCAGGCCGGCCGCTTCGAGCTGCTTGAGCTGCTCGTCGATCAGCGCCGGGAAATCTCGTCGGCCCTGCTTGATGGCCTCGGCGATCTGGCTCAGGACGCGATAGACCACGGGCGCGACGGCACGTTGGTCCGGGCTGAGGAAACCGTTGCGCGAGGACAGCGCCAGGCCGTCCTCGGCGCGCACGGTCGGTTCGCCGATGATCTGGATCGGCATGTTCAGGTCATGGACCAGTGCGCGAATCACCGCCAGTTGCTGGAAGTCTTTCTGGCCGAACACCGCCAGGTCGGGCTGGACCATGTTGAACAATTTGCTGACCACCGTCGCCACGCCCTCGAAATGCCCCGGGCGACTGGCGCCGCACAGGCCTTCGGACAATTGCGGGACGCTGACCCGGGTCTGCCCGGCCATGCCGTCGGGGTACATCTCTTCGACGCTGGGTGCGAACAACAGATGGCAGCCGGCCTGGAGCAGTTTCTCCTGGTCGGCCGCCAGGGTGCGGGGGTATTTGTCCAGGTCTTCGCCAGCACCGAATTGCAGTGGGTTGACGAAGATGCTCGCCACCACGAAGTCGGCCCGTTGCGCGGCCTTGGTGACCAGCGCCACGTGACCACTGTGCAGGTTGCCCATGGTCGGCACGAAGGCGATGCGTTTGCCTTCGCCGCGGGCACGGGCCACGGCGGCCCGCAGTTCGCGTACGGTTTTGACGGTATTCATGCAGAAAACCCGTGTTCGGCGCCCGGGAAGGTCACGGCCTTGACCTCAGCGACATAGGCACTCAGGGCGCCCTGGATAGACGTTTGCCCTGCCATGAAGTTTTTCACGAACTTGGGTGCGCGACCGGTGATCGACAGCCCGAGCATGTCGTGCAGCACCAGTACCTGGCCATCGGTGGCGTGGCCGGCGCCGATTCCGATCACCGGGATCTTCACCGCCTGGGTGATTTCTTCCGCCAGCTCGCTGGGCACGCATTCGAGCAGCAACATCGCCGCGCCAGCCTGCTCCAGTGCAATCGCATCGGCGCGCATCTGCCGCGCCTGGTTCTCATTGCGGCCCTGGACCTTATAGCCACCGAGGATGTTCACCGCTTGTGGGGTCAGGCCCAGGTGCGCGCACACCGGGATGCCCCGCTCGGCCAGCAGCCGAATCGAATCGGCCAGCCACAACGCGCCTTCGACCTTGACCATGTGGGCGCCGGCCTGCATCAGCATGGCGCTGTTGGTCATGGTTTGTTCGAGGGTGGCATAGGCCATGAATGGCAGGTCGGCGAGAATCAGTGCATCGGTGTTACCGCGTTTGACGGCGGCCACATGGTAGGCCATCTCGGCGGTGGTCACCGGCAGCGTGCTGTCGTGACCTTGCAGCACCATGCCGAGGGAATCGCCCACCAGCAACACTTCGACACCGGCCTCATTGCAGGCGTGGGCGAAAGTTGCGTCATAGCAGGTCAGCATGGCGATTTTCTCACCTTTTTGCTTGAGACCTTGCAGCGTGGTCAGGGTAATAGCTGGCATGAAAAAGTCCTCATTAGGCGCTCTTGAGCTACTGCGAGTAACGCGCATGAATCGTCATCTATACAGGCGCACCCTCTATGTGTGGTGCTTGTAAGGCCTGGATTGCGCCCTTTAAACGCCGCGTTGGCGGCATCGGGACGCCTATAGTCGTGAGGAGCTCTCGGGAAGTCAATTGGATGTGTTACCGCCGGGTGTTACCGGGGTTACTGATGCGTTTCAGCGTAGAGGCGTGTCTCGGATCTGACTGGCGGGTCCCTGATCCTGTGGGAGCGAGCTTGCTCGCGATGGCGGTGTGTCAGTCACCCTGGATGCTGGATGTGCCGACGCTATCGCGAGCAAGCTCGCTCCCACAGGGGGGCTTTGTCAGATAGGAGGCAGGCGTTCCAGGCCAACGAATGGACACGCCGCGAGCAGATCCTTGAGCAAGCGCCCATCGGCCAGGCGCAGGTCGGCGGGTGCCAACTCGGCCAGTGGGTACAGCACGAAGGCTCGGGCCTGCATGTGGTAGTGAGGGACCTTGAGGCGAGACTCGTCGATCAGGCGATCGCCAAACAGCAGGATATCCAGGTCCAGGGTGCGTGGGCCCCAGCGTTCCAGGCGTTCGCGACCTTGTCCGGTTTCGATGGCTTGCAGCGCATCGAGCAGGTCCAGCGGTGCCAGGCGGCTGTCCAGCACCGCCACCGCGTTGGTGTAGCGCGGCTGGCCGGGCAGCAGGGAATCGCTTTGATAAAACGCCGAGACCCCCACCAGTTGGGTATCGGACAATTGCGCCAGCGCCTGGATGGCACTGCGCAATTGTTCGGCGGGTTCGGCCAGGTTGCTGCCCATGCCGATGTAGATGCGTTCCATCGATTACTCGCCCGATGCGCTCGGTACACCGGCACGCTTGCGCTTGGCACCGCTGCTGCGGCGGCGCTTGCGCGGGCCGCTGGCGCCGTCATCCTTGCCGCTGAGCTCGCGAATCATGTCGCGGCGCTCGCTGTCGTTGGCGTCCTGGTAATCGGTCCACCATTCACCCAGGCCATCGGTCTGCTCGCCCGCGCTTTCACGCAGCAGCAGGAAGTCGTAGCCGGCGCGGAAACGAGGGTTGTCCAGCAGCAGGTCGGCACGCTTGCCGCTGCGCCGTGGCAGGCGTTCCTGCATGTCCCAGATCTCGCGGATCGGCATCGTGAAGCGTTTTGGAATGGCGATGCGCTGGCACTGTTCGGCAATCAGCTCGTGGGCGGCTTCCTGCATCGCCGGGATCGGCGGCATGCCACGCTCTTGCAGGCGCAGCACCCGAGCCGGCAGGGCAGGCCAGAGCAAGGCGGCGAACAGGAACGCAGGCGTCACCGGCTTGTTCTGCTTGATGCGCAGGTCGGTGTTGATCAGTGCTTCGCTGATCAAGGTGTGGGTGTAGGTCGGGTTGTGCTCCAGGGCCTCGGCGCTGGCGGGGAACAGCGGATCGAACAACTGCAGGTCCACCAGCATCTCGAAGGTGTCTGCGGCGTTGCCCGACAGGAACAGCTTGAGCACTTCCTCGAACAGGCGCGCCGAAGGGATTTCCCGCAGCATCGGCGCCAGTTCACGAATCGGCAAGGCGCTGTGTTTTTCGATGCCGAAATCCAGCTTGGCGGCGAAACGCACGGCCCGCAGCATGCGCACAGGGTCTTCCTGATAGCGCTGCTTGGGGTCGCCGATCAGGCGGATCAGGCGATTGCGAATGTCGTGTACGCCGTTGGCGTAATCGAGGATGCGTTCGCTGACGGGATCGTAATACAGGGCGTTGATGGTGAAGTCGCGGCGTTGCGCGTCTTCTTCCAGAGTGCCGTAGACGTTATCGCGCAGGATGCGCCCGCTTTCGTTACGGGAAGACTGGTTGCTGTCTTCTTCTTCATCGTTTTGCGGGTGATTGGCGCGGAAGGTCGCCACTTCGATGATTTCGCGACCGAAGTGGATGTGGACCAGTTTGAAGCGCCGGCCAATGATCCGCGCGTTGCGAAATTCGGCCCGTATCTGTTCCGGCGTGGCGCTGGTGGCGACGTCGAAATCCTTTGGGGTGATGTTGAGCAGCATGTCGCGCACGCAGCCACCGACCAGGTAAGCCTGGTAACCGGCGTTCTGCAAACGTTCGACGATGTTCACCGCATAACGGCTGAACTGGGCCTTTTGCAGTGAATGCTGGCCGCTGTTGAGCACTTCAGGCGTGCTGCGAATGTGTTGCGTACGACGCAAGGGAGAACGGAATGACTGGAACAGCTTCTTCAGCATGGGATGCACTGTTTGAAGGAATATTCGGCCAAAAACGAAGAATGGCCGCATGATGGGCCGAGATTCTAGCATTTAGTCGAGGGATGGTGTAGGACGCAGCAGTTTTGAGCTGCAAGCTGCAAGCGACAAGCTTTGTAGGCTGCGGGGAGGCGGAACGACAGAAACCACAAGGGGAGCCGAAGCTCCCCCAGAATTAGTTACGTGCTCTGTTTTTATTATTGGTTTTGGGCTTCTTGTTTTTGTTGAGTGCCCGCGCCACGAGGTTTTCCCTTCGTGACCCTCCCAATCGGGAGCCAAGAGCAAACGGATTGCTTTGGTCGCTGTGTTGCAGTGATCAATCGATCCAACCAGTTCAGGCACCTGTCTTGAGACAGTTTTTATTGTTCTCGGCCTGGTTGTGGGGCAAGCCCCAAATACAACGCCTCTCCAAAAGAATCAGTTAGCTGCGCCTCTCGCCGTCTTGTTTTTATTGTGCGTGAGTCGATTCGTCTTATTTTTATTGTCTTTTGCATTGCTTGTTATTGTTCTTGTACCAAAGCTATAGCAGGGTGCGTGCCAACTTTTGCGAGGGCCAGCGAAACCGGGGGTTCCAGGGTTATAACCATTTTTCCGAGGCGAAAAAAAGCCGGGGTTTCGTTACCGTAAACCCCGGCTTCTGTTACGTGAAAAAGCTGAGGTAACAGTTTTTTCACATTCGGCGGTGTTACCCCCACACCTCAGCTTTCGCTGGTCGCTCCGGTCTTGCGCCGTGGAATCCCCAGGCGCTGGCGCCGTTCCCACAGGCACTTGCGGCTTACGCCCAGTTTGCGTGCCAGTTCGGTCTCGGTCATGTGGTCCTGGTGCTCCAGGACGAAGTGTTGGAAGTAGTCCTCCAGGGACAGGTCTTCGGTGGGCTCGTGGCTGGTGTTGTTGGCAGCGCCGCCCTGTTGCGGGGCCAGGCCGATGAATTCTTCGTCGTCCAGGTCGCTCAGTTCGATGTCGATGCCCAGCAGGTCGGCAGAGATTTCCGGGCTCTCGCACAGGATCACCGCCCGCTCGACCGCGTTTTCCAGCTCGCGAACGTTACCCGGCCAGGCGTAATGACGGATGGCCTGTTCGGCGTCCGGGGCGAACTTGAGATCGGTGCGGTTGACCCGCGCGCTCTGGCGAGCCAGGAATGCCTGGGCGATTTCATTGACGTCCGCGCCACGTTCGCGCAGGGCGGGCAGCTTCAAGGCGATCACGTGCAAGCGGTAATACAAGTCTTCGCGGAACTGGCCGATCTTCGCCAGGCTCTTGAGGTCACGGTGGGTGGCCGCGATCAGGCGGACATCGACCTTTTGCGACTGCACCGAGCCGACGCGGCGGATTTCGCCTTCCTGAAGCACCCGCAGCAACCGCGCCTGGGCTTCCAGTGGCAGTTCGCCGATTTCATCGAGGAACAGCGTGCCGCCGTCCGCCGCTTCCACCAAGCCTGCGCGCCCGGCGCTGGCGCCGGTGAACGCACCTTTTTCGTGGCCGAACAGTTCGGACTCGATCAGGCTTTCCGGGATCGCCGCGCAGTTCACCGAAATCATCGGTGCCTTGGCCCGGCGTGACAGGTTGTGCAGGGCCCGGGCTACCAGCTCCTTGCCGGTACCGGACTCGCCCTGGATCAGGACATTGGAGTCGGTCGGGGCCACTTTGCGGATCTTGCTGTACAGGTCCTGCATGGGCGGGCAGGAACCGATGATGCCAATTTCGCCATTATTGTTACTGGCGCCGGCTTTCGTCGAGGCACTGGCCTTGCCGGCGGGTTCCGCCGGGTTGCTGGTCGCCGCCTGTCGGTCGCGCAGGATGCGGGCCACGGCCTGGAGCATCTCATCGTGGTCGAACGGTTTGGCGATGTAGTCCACCGCACCCATTTTCATGGAGTCGACCGCCGAGCGCAGGCTGGCGTAACTGGTCATGATCAGCACGGGTGTGCCCTGGCCGAGCTTGATCAGCTCGGTACCCGGGGCGCCAGGCAGGCGCAGGTCGCTGACGATCAGGTCAAATGTTGGAATGCTGAAACGTTCTTGTGCTTCCTGCACTGAACCGGCTTCGCTGACCTGGTACTGGTTGCGTTCCAGCAGGCGGCGCAAGGCGGAGCGGATAATTGTTTCGTCTTCGACGATCAAAATGTGCGGCATTGATTCGATTCTCTCGACGGTCTCAGTTCACAGCGGACGTCGCTTCGACATGACGCGGCAAGGTCACCCGGATACGGGTGCCGCGTTGGCTTTGTACATCGGCCGGGCTGTCGATGGTGATTTGTCCATAATGCTCTTCAACGATGGAATAGACCAGTGCGAGGCCCAGACCGGTGCCTTCGCCAGGATCCTTGGTGGTGAAGAAAGGTTCGAACAATCGGTCCATGATGTTCTGTGGGATACCGCTGCCTTCGTCTTCGACGATCAGGTCGACCGTGTGTTCGAAGGCTTCACTCTTGACCCGCACCGCGCTGCCGGCCGGTGAGGCGTCCCGCGCGTTGGATAGCAGGTTGATCAACACCTGGGCGAGCCGCTGGGGGTCGCCGTCGACCCAGTGATCCGGATCGCACAGGTTGAAAAACTGCACTTCGAAGTTGCGTCGGTTGAGCGCCAGCAGACCAATGGCATCCTGGGCGACTTCGGCCAGACAGACGGGCTCGTCATTGTGCTGGTGACCGCCGGCATGGGCGAAGCTCATCAGCGACTGGACGATCCGCGACACACGCTTGGTCTGTTCGAGGATCTGGCCGCTGATTTCCGTCAGTTCGCCGTCGTCCTCGCGTTCTTCGCGCAGGTTCTGCGCCAGGCAAGCGATGCCGGTGATCGGGTTGCCGATTTCGTGGGCCACCCCGGCGGCCAACCGGCCGATGCTTGCCAGTCGTTCGGAGTGGACCAGTTTGTCTTCGAGCATCTGGGTATCGGTCAGGTCTTCGACCAGCAGCACCAGGCCGCTGTTACCGGGTGCCAACGGCTCGTCGATCGCGGCCTTGTGCAGGTTCAGCCAACGGGTCTGGCCGTCGAGGGCCAGGTGCTGTTTGTGCAAGTGCTCGTCCGGCAGGTCGATGAAACCTTGCAATAAGCCTTTCCACGGCTCGCCCAGGGTGCTCAGGCGTGAACCGACCACGCGCTGGGCGGCGATCCCGGTGAGTTCTTCCATGGCTTTGTTCCACATCAGGATTTCCTGGTCCTTGGCCAGGGAACACACGCCCATTGGTAGTTCCTGCAGGGTCTGGCGATGGTAACGGCGCAAGGCGTCCAGTTCGGCGGCCAGGCCCGTGAGGCGCGAGTGGTAATCCTCGAGGCGGCTCTCGATGAAGTGGATGTCTTCGGTGACGTAGTTTTCGCCGCCGGCCTTGTAGGGCAGGAACGTCTCGACCATGTCCTGGGCCACGCTGGGGCCCATCAGGCCGGACAGGTTGGCTTCGATCCGGTCGCGCAGCCGACGCAGGGCATACGGGCGACGTTCATCGAAAGGCAGGTAGAGGTCTCGCAGGGCCTGTTCGACTTCCTTTTGCGCGGCCTTGGCGCCCAAGGGCTTGGCCAGTTGCGTGGCGAATTCCTGGGGCGAGGCGGCGTGCAGTTCGCGACGCTGCGGGCGGCGGACATTGTCCACCGCGCAAGCTTCGGCGGCGCTGGCCTCTTCGCTGCTGGCGTTGGTGAACAGCGAGATCAGGGTGAACATCAGCACGTTCGCCGCCAGGGAGGCGATGGCCGCCATATGCCAACTGGTGTCGTCGAGCACGTAGATCATGTTCAGCAGCGGAATATAGAAGCCCTGCAGGTTGCCCATCAGCGGCAACAGCATCGCGACCAGCCACACCAGGATCCCTGCCAGCAGGCCGGCGATGAAGCCGCGGCGGTTGGCGGTCGGCCAATACAGCACCGACAGTACCCCGGGCAGGAACTGCAAGGTGGCCACGAAGGCGACGATGCCCAGGTTGGCCAGGTCCTGCCCCTCGCCCAGCATCAGGTAGAAGCCGTAGCCGGCCATGATGATGGCGACGATCAGCGCCCGCCGTGTCCACTTCAGCCAGCGGTAGATATTGCCTTCGGCCGGTGGCTGGTAGAGCGGCAGCACCAGGTGGTTGAGGGCCATGCCCGACAATGCCAGCGTGGTGACGATGATCAAGCCGCTGGCCGCCGACAGGCCGCCGACATACGCCAGCAACGCCAGGGCCTTGCTGTTGGCGGCGATGCCGATGCCCAGGGTGAAATATTCCGGATTGGTACTGGCGCCCAGCTTCAAGCCGGCCCAGAGGATCAGCGGTACCGCCAGGCTCATCAGCAGCAGGAACAGCGGCAGGCCCCAACTGGCGCTGACCAGCGAGCGCGGGTTGAGGTTTTCGGTAAACGTCATGTGGTACATGTGCGGCATCACGATGGCCGATGCGAAGAACACCAGCAACAGCGTGCGCCATGGGCCTTCCTGCAACGGTGTGTGCAGGGCGGCGAGGGCCGTCTGGTTCTGCAACAGCCAAATTTCCAGCTGTTGCGGGCCATCGAACACGCCATACAGGGCATAGAGACCGACACCACCGATGGCGATCAGCTTGATCACCGATTCGAAAGCGATGGCGAACACCAGGCCTTCGTGTTTCTCCCGCGTGGCGATGTGTCGGGAACCGAAGAAAATCGTGAACAGGATGATCAGTACGCAGAAGCTCAGCGCCACCCGGTGCTGCACCGGCTCGCGGGTCAGGATGCTGATGGAGTCGGCCACGGCCTGGATCTGCAGGGCCAGCAGCGGCAATACCCCGACCAGCATGAAGATCGTGGTCAGCGCGCCGGCCCAGGTGCTGCGAAAACGAAAGGCGAACAGGTCGGCCAGCGACGACAGTTGGTAGGTGCGGGTGATTTTCAGGATCGGGTAGAGCAACACCGGCGCCAGCAGGAACGCCCCTGACACCCCCAGGTAACTGGAGAGGAAACCATAGCCGTACTGGTAGGCCAGCCCGACCGTGCCATAGAACGCCCATGCGCTGGCATAGACACCCAGCGACAGGGTGTAGGTCAGCGGGTGGCGGATGATCGCCCGGGGGATCATGCCTCGTTCGCTGATCCAGGCTACGCCGAACAGCACTGCCAGGTAGGCGGCGCTGATCAGGACCATCTGGGTCAGGCTAAAGCTCATCGGCATCTTTTTGGCTCTGCAGGATGAAGGTCACGACAATCAGGATCAGCCAGAGCAGATACGGCCGATACCAGGCACCCGTGGCATCGATCCACCAATCCATGATGGCCGGGGAGAACAGATAAATCCCCACTACCAGGAGCAGGACCAAGCGATAGATATACATCCCGGCCTCTCTAATTTATGCGCGTGCCCAAAAAACGTGCGGCGATGGTAACGGATGGGCGCCAAGCTGCAAGGGCCGTCAACGTATTTGCGCTTCGGGCAGGCTCAGTGTGCGCGGGATCTTGCCTGCATCCCAGTGGCGAATGCCCCAAGCCAGCAGTTCCCGTGGGCTGGCGTCGACCAGTTCGAGGCCCGGTTGCTGGCCCAGTGCGCGCAACGCCCGTAACAGCAATGGCGTGGCCTGATCGGCCGCCAGGGGCGGTGAGCGGTAGGATTTACCGAGCTTGTGCCCGTCGGGTTGGGTGATCAGCGGCACGTGCAGGTAACGCGGTTGCGGCAACCCGAGCAGTTCTTGCAGATAGAGCTGGCGCGGCGTGGAGTCCAGGAGGTCGGCGCCGCGCACGATATCGGTCACCCCTTGCCAGGCATCGTCCAGGACCACGGCCAATTGATAGGCGTAGAGCCCGTCGCGGCGGCGGATCACGAAGTCGCCGACCTCACGGCCCAGGTGCTGGCGGAACTCGCCCTGGACCCGGTCGGTGAAATGGTACTCAAGCTCGGGGACGCGCAGACGGATGGCGGCGTCCTCGGTGCCGTGCCCGGCATTGCGGCACAGCCCTGGATAAATGCCCTGGTACGCTTCCAGTTGTTTGCGCGAACAGGTACAGGCGTAGGCCAGGCCTTGGCTGAACAATCGGTTGATGACCTGATCATAGGCGTCATGGCGTTCGCTCTGGCGAACCATCTCGCCGTCCCATTCGAACCCATAGCTTTCCAGTGCCTTGAGAATCGCCGCTTGCGCGCCCGGTTCTTCCCGGGGCGGATCGAGGTCTTCCATGCGCAGCAACCAACGCCCGCCCATGGCGCGGGCATCCAGGTACGACGCCAGTGCGGCGACCAGTGAGCCGAAGTGCAAGTGGCCGCTGGGGGTGGGGGCGAAGCGTCCGATGTAGGCAGTCATAGGGCGAATGTTACTGGGTCCGGGCGGTGGGCATGCAATCTCGACAACAAAGCATATCCCCTGTGGGAGCGAGCAGGTTTTTCAGACCTGGAGAAAATATCGGAAACAAAAAACGGAGCGTATGAACGCTCCGTTTCGGTGACAGCGCCGGCGATTACTTGCCGACCTGTTTTTCCTTGATTTCCGCCAAGGTCTTGCAGTCGATGCACAGATCGGCCGTCGGGCGGGCTTCCAGGCGGCGAATGCCGATCTCGATGCCGCAGGACTCGCACCAACCGTATTCTTCGTCTTCGATCAGCTGCAGGGTCTTGTCGATTTTCTTGATGAGCTTGCGCTCGCGATCACGGGCACGCAGCTCGAGGCTGAACTCTTCTTCCTGGCTGGCACGGTCGGCCGGGTCGGGGAAGTTGGCCGCTTCGTCTTTCATGTGATCCACGGTGCGGTCGACTTCCTGCATCAAATCCTGTTTCCACTTGTTCAGGATCTTGGTGAAGTGCGCGCGCATGGGGGCGCCCATGTACTCTTCGCCAGCTTGCGGGACGTAAGGCTCAAACCCGCTGAGCGACTGATTTTGATTTTGCTTTGCTTGGGTGGGCATGAATGGACCGCCTCTACTCTTGTAATCCACTACGCAGGATTGCTCCATCACCGACACCTGCCGGCCCTGCGGCTGCAAGCGGGCGAACTTACCAGATCAAATCGGGCCGCGCTACTCCCGGTTGTCGAGCCTGCGGCGGCCGGGGCTTGTAAAACATGGCCGGGTTCGCTTCGGTGGGGATTTAAACCTGCTCAATGCTTGATTCTAGTCAAGCCTGGGCCAATCGCGGGAGTCATTTCCTGCAATCCACGGGCTCAGACCATTTGTGGTTCGCACCTGTTCCCGCAGTTGTTTCTGACTTGGCTGGAGAGTTGGGTAGAATCGGTTCTTTTTTCCCCTGAAGGAAGGCCAATGGCTCAGCCCTACAGTGCGCGCAGCCGCGCCATCGAACCTTTCCATGTGATGGCGTTGCTGGCCCGTGCCAACGAACTGCAGGCCGCCGGGCATGACGTCATCCACCTGGAGATCGGCGAGCCGGACTTCACCACCGCCGAGCCAATCATCCAGGCTGGCCAGGCCGCGCTGGCGGCGGGCAAGACCCGTTACACCGCGGCCCGTGGCATTCCAGAACTGCGCGAGGCCATCGCCGGTTTCTACGGCCAGCGTCATGGGGTGGAGATTGACCCCCGGCGCATCCTCGTGACCCCGGGCGGGTCCGGCGCGTTGCTGCTGGCCAGCGCTTTGCTGGTGGACCCAGGCAAGCATTGGCTGCTGGCCGACCCCGGTTATCCGTGCAACCGTCATTTCCTGCGCCTGGTCGAAGGGGCGGCGCAATTGGTGCCGGTGGGGCCCGAGGTGCGTTACCAATTGACGCCAGACCTGGTGAACCGCCATTGGGACCAGGACAGCGTCGGTGCGTTGGTGGCCTCACCGGCCAACCCGACCGGGACGATTCTCACCCGGGACGAATTGGCTGGGCTGTCCAAGGTCATCAAGGGCCATAACGGCCATCTGGTGGTGGACGAGATCTATCATGGCCTGACCTACGGCACCGACGCCGCCAGCGTGCTGGAAGTCGATGACGATGCCTTTGTCCTTAACAGTTTCTCCAAGTATTTCGGCATGACCGGCTGGCGACTTGGCTGGCTGGTGGCCCCTTCGGCGGCTGTCGGCGAGCTGGAAAAGCTCGCGCAGAACCTCTACATCAGTGCGCCGAGCATGGCCCAGTACGCCGCCCTGGCCTGTTTCGAGCCGGCGACCATCGAGATCTTCGAACAGCGGCGGGCCGAGTTTGCGCGGCGCCGTGACTTTCTACTGCCGGCCTTGCGTGAATTGGGCTTCGGTATTGCGGTGGAGCCGGAAGGGGCGTTTTACCTCTATGCCGACATCAGTGCGTTCGGCGGCGATGCCTTTGCGTTCTGCCAGCACTTCCTGGAAACCGAACACGTGGCCTTCACGCCGGGCCTGGATTTCGGTCGCCATCAGGCCGGTCACCACGTGCGCTTCGCCTACACCCAGAGCCTGCCGCGGCTGGAGGAAGCGGTGGCACGAATCGAACGTGGACTACGGAGTTGGCAAGGCTGATGCAATTTTCCCCTGCGTTGGAAGAAGGTCGCCTGATTCGACGTTACAAGCGTTTTCTCGCCGATATCGAGACCGTTCATGGCGAACTGCTCACTATTCACTGCCCTAACACCGGCTCGATGCTCAATTGCATGGCTGAAGGCGCGCGTGTCTGGTTCAGTCGCTCCAGCGATCCCAAGCGCAAGTTGCCCGGCACCTGGGAAATTGGCGAAACCCCTCAAGGGCGGCTTGCCTGCATCAATACCGCGCGGGCCAACGCGTTGATCGAAGAAGCCTTGCGCGCCGGGGTCATCAGCGAGCTGAACGGGTTTACCGGGCTCAAGCGTGAAGTGGCTTATGGGGTGGAAAACAGCCGTATCGATTTTCGCCTGGACTACGACCACGGCTCGGCCTGGGTCGAAGTCAAAAGTGTCACGCTGGGGTTCGATGGCACGAATGTGGCGGCGTTTCCCGATGCGGTGACCCTGCGCGGGGCCAAGCACCTGAGGGAGCTCGCCTGCCTGGCCCGGGACGGTGTGCGGGCGGTGCAGTTGTATTGTGTGAACCTGAGCGGCATCGAAGCGGTGCGCCCGGCACAGGAAATCGACCCGGTATACGCCGCTGCGCTGCGTGATGCGGTGGCGGCGGGTGTGGAGGTGCTGGCCTACGGGGTCACGCTGACGCCCGAGCAGATGTGGGTGGATCGCGGGTTGCCGGTGCTGCTAGAGCTCGACCCAGATGCCTTGCTCGTCCTCCCGGCTGTCTAGGGCTGCGAGGAACTGACCGGCGCAGGGGCCCGCCACGCATTCGCCGCTTTCTATCAGGAACAGCGCGCCGTGGGTGGCGCACTGGATCAGGCTGGCGCTGGGGTCGAGGAACTGGTCGGGTTGCCATTCCAGTGGCACGCCCCGGTGCGGGCAGCGGTTGAGATAGGCATAGACCTGGCCGGAGCGCCGCACGGCCAGTACTTTGCGCCCATCGAGGTCGAAACCGCGACTGCCGTTGTCGGGCAGTTCGACGGCGGTACAAAGAAACTTCATGTGTGTCTCTATATGTCTGACGGAGTGAGACTCTGTGGGAGCGAGCTTGCCCGCTCCCACATGGGCTTCATGTAGCAAAAGATCCGCCCTTGACGGTCAAATGAAAACAATTATCAAATGGCGCCTCCTTCGCAGGTGATTGAGGATACTTGGCCCGGCCCGGTCCTGCGAAAAACTTCTTTGAGGAAGCTGCCCGATGCGCCTGAACATCCGCGTTGTTGCGCTCTGTGTCGCACTGTTGGTCAACCAGGGGACCAGCGCGGCTGAATCGCCGCAACGTTGGGTCAGCGCCGGCGGCGCCGTGTCGGAGTGGGTCAGTGTGCTGGGGGGCGAGTCGAAACTGGTGGGTGTGGACACCACCAGCCAGCATCCTGAATCCTTGCGAGCCTTGCCCAGTGTTGGCTATCAGCGACAGCTGTCGGCGGAGGGCGTGCTGAGCCTGCGTCCGCAGATCCTGGTGGGCACCGAGGAAATGGGGCCACCGCCCGTGTTGGCGCAAATTCGCAGCGCCGGTGTGCAGGTCGAACTGTTCTCGGCCACACCAGACTTGCCGGCCCTGCAGGGCAATCTGCGGCACCTGGGACAGTTGCTGGGGGCTGAGGCCGAGGCGGCGCGGTTGTTCGACCTTTATCAAAAGCAACTCATTCAGCAACAGGCCCGGGTGGCCGAGGCCCAGCGCAAGCAAAAGGCCCCTGGTGTATTGCTGTTGGTGGGCAGTTCCGGCGGCAAGCCACTGGTCGCCGGTAAGGGGACTTCGGCTGATTGGCTGTTACAGCAGGCCGGCGGTCATAACTTGGCGACCCACAGCGGCTACAAGTCTTTTTCCGTGGAAACCCTGGCCAGCCTGAATCCGCAAGTGCTGGTCTTTGCTGACCGTGCCTTGAGCGGTGAAGAAGCGCGTGTGGCGCTGTTCAGGGAAAACCCGATTCTTTCCTCGACCCAGGCCGCCAGGGACGGGCGCGTCATTGAGCTTGATCCGACGCTGTTGGTAGGCGGATTGGGCCCGCGGTTGCCACAAAGCCTGGTGATACTGACGGCGGGCTTCTATCCGGCTGCGTCGGCCACGGCGCCATGACCTCGTTGGTCAAGCCACGCACCTTGTTCATTGGCCTGGGCCTGCTGTGTCTGCTGGCAACCTGGCTGTCCCTGGCCCTGGGGCCGGTGAGCTTGCCGTTGCTCGACACCTTGCGCGCCGCCCTGCGCCTGTTGGGCTTGCCGGTGGCGGCCGATGGCCTGGAGCAGGCCGAACTGATCCTCGGCCAGATCCGTTTGCCACGTACCTTGCTGGGGTTGGCGGTGGGCGGGGTGTTGGCGTTGTCCGGTGTGGCGATGCAAGGACTGTTTCGCAACCCACTGGCGGACCCGGGGTTGGTGGGCGTGTCCAGCGGTGCGGCACTGGGTGCCGCGTTCGCCATTGTCGGTGGCTCGGCGCTGGGTGGGTTGCCCGAAGCCTTTGGTCCCTACGTGTTGTCGTTGTGTGCATTCCTTGGCGGGCTCGGCGTTACGGCGCTGGTCTATCGTTTCGGGCGACGCAACGGCCAGACCCATGTCGCGACGATGCTCCTGGCCGGTATTGCCCTGACCGCGCTATCCGGTTCGGCCGTCGGTCTGTTCACCTACCTGGCGGATGACGCGACCCTGCGCACCCTGACGTTCTGGAACCTGGGCAGTCTCAACGGCGCCAGCTATGCGCGGTTGTGGCCGCTGTTGCTGGTCAGTGCCGCAGTGGCGCTCTGGCTGCCACGCCGGGCCAGGGCACTCAATGCGCTGTTGCTAGGGGAGTCCGAGGCTGCCCACCTGGGCGTTAACGTCGAAAGCCTCAAGCGTGAACTGGTGTTTTGTACGGCCTTGGGGGTTGGCGCGGCGGTGGCGGCTGCGGGCATGATCGGCTTCGTCGGGCTGGTAGTGCCGCATCTGGTGCGGCTGGTGGCCGGCCCCGATCACCGGGTGTTGCTGCCTGCTTCGGTGTTGGCGGGCGCAAGCCTGCTATTGTTCGCCGATCTGGTGGCGCGCCTGGCATTGGCCCCTGCGGAATTGCCGATCGGCATTGTCACGGCCTTCATCGGCGCGCCGTTCTTCCTTTATCTATTGGTGCGAGGGCGCGCCTGATGCTGCGAGCGCAGAACCTGCACATTCAACGTGGCCGCAAGACGGTGCTGGCGGACGTCGATCTCGCGCTCAACCCTGGTGAAGTACTCGGAGTGCTTGGGCCCAACGGCGCAGGTAAAAGTACTTTGCTGGCGGGCCTGTGCGGCGAACTGCGCCCGGCCCAAGGGCAGGTCTGGCTCGATGATCGGCCACTGGCCCAGTGGCAGGGGGCGGAGCGCGCCCGGCGCCTGGCAGTCTTGCCGCAGTCCTCGACCCTGGATTTCGCCTTCCGTGTCGAGGAAGTCGTCGGCATGGGGCGCCTGCCGCACCAGAGTGGTCGAGTGCGCGACGAGCAAATCGTCGCCTCGGCGCTGCAAGTGGCAGACGCTGCGCATCTGCACGGTCGCAGTTACCTGGCGTTGTCCGGCGGCGAACGTCAGCGGGTGCATCTGGCGCGGGTGTTGGCGCAGTTGTGGCCAGGTGAAACGGGGCAAACCCTGTTGCTGGATGAGCCGACTTCGATGCTCGATCCGCTGCATCAGCACACCATCCTCCAGGCGGTGCGTGAGTTCGCCAGTCGCGGCGCTGCCGTGTTGGTGATCCTGCATGACCTGAACCTGGCGGCGCGTTACTGTGATCGCCTGTTGCTGCTCGCGTCCGGTCGGCCAGTGGCCCTGGACACGCCCCGGCACGTGCTGCGCCCGGAACCGCTCAAGGCGGTGTTTGGCCTGGACGTGCTGGTGCAAGACCATCCGGAGCGCGGGCATCCATTGATCATTGCCCGCTGAGGGCGCCCTGGAGGATATGGACGTGCGCCTGCTTCTGATTCTGGCATTGAGTGTACTGACGGCGTGTCAGAGCATCACACCGCCTCCACTCGGCGGACGAATCCGTGATTTGCACAATGGCCAGGCCGTGACACCCCAGGCATTGGTCGAACGCTTGGCAATGGCGCCTCGGGTGGTGGTGGGGGAGCGGCACGACAATCGCGATCACCACGCACTGCAGGTCTGGCTGCTCCAGGCCCTGGCCGGGCAGCGGGCCCAGGGCAGCCTGTTGCTGGAAATGCTCACCCCCGCCCAGCAACCACGCGTTGATTCGGTCCGCCAGTTACCCACCTTGCCGAAGGACCTGCCCGGCGCACTGGACTGGTCGCCGGGCTGGGATTGGAGCTTGTATGGCCCCGTCGTCGAGTTTGCCCTGGCGCAACGTTATCCGTTGCTGGCCGCCAATCTGGACGCCGCCGAGATCCAGCGTTTCTATCGACAAGCCCCCAGCTTGATGGGCACTCGCTCCAATGCAGCCACTGTGAAGGACGAGTTGTTGGGGCAAATCCGTGAATCCCACTGCGGTTTGCTGCCCGAGTCGCAAATGCCGGCGATGCTGGCCGTGCAGCAGCAGCGTGACCGGCGCATGGCCGAACGCTTGTTGCAAGCGCCGACACCGGCACTGTTGTTCGCCGGTGCCTGGCATGCGCGCAAGGATGTTGGTGTGCCGATGCATGCGTTGGATCTTGGCGCCAGTGAGGCACCCATCGTCTTGATGCTGGCCGAGGAGGGCAGCGAGGTGACGTTGGCCATGGCGGATTACGTGTGGTACACGCCGGCCGTGCCGCCACAGGATTACTGCGCGCAGATGCGCGAGCACGCCGGGAAGTGATTTTCTACAGGCAAAAAAAGACCCGGCAAAAGCCGGGTCAAATAACCGTGATTAGCCTGATGAGGAGATATCTGAGAGTCCGAACCAAGGGCTGTTCAAATATCGACCAGTCTCGCGACCGGATGTGCTAATCATAGCGATTCTCATTACCATGTCAAACATTGTTTTACGATTCACCGAAATAACCGCGCGACCAGGGTTCGCGCTGGAAACGAAAGGGGCGTCAGGTCTTATGGCGCATTGAAATGGCGTCCAGCTGTTTATTCAGGGCTTCTTTGCGCTCGGCGGGGATGTCATTCCAATGCACATCCATCAACGCGCCCTCGATGGCGTACAGCAACACCTTGGAGGCCCGGAAGCCCCGAGTGCGTACGGCGCGATAGGCGTCCACCGCGCCAAGCCGGCGTAGATCCGAGGCACTGTGAATGCCCACGGCGTGCAGCCACTGGGCTGATGTCTTGCCCAGATTTTTCAGATGTTGCAGTTCATCATTCATCGAGCCTCCTTGCGAATGGCCGATTGGTGCAGTGGGCAAGCTTCTGAGCAGTGTAGCGGTCAGTAGGAAAAGCGTGATTGTTTGGTCGGATTCGACGCAAAAGCTTCTAATGCATTACGCACGATGGGGTGGGAAAAGGCTGCAAACTACATGCTCCAGCGCAAGCGGGGGCGCTGGAGGTCCGTTTCAGTCTGTGGCAGTTCCGCCTGCTGGCCGACCCGCTTCAAACAGGTTCAGCGAGTGCGGTAGCGCAACCGGGTGCCGAAGTTCATCGACATCAGGATCTCGTCCGCAGACAGCTCTGGCGGGAAGTAGGCGCCGGATATCTGCGCATGGGCCAGGCTCGCGCCTTCCAGTGACGACTTGCGAAAATCGATGCCGCGCAAATCGGCGGAGCGGAAATAGGCGTCGCTGAAGTCAATGTCGTCCGCGTTCAGTTCCCGCAGATCAAGCCCTCGAAAATCGCCGCCGCGCATGTCGACCGGACCTTGTGGGCGTTCGCTGTTGAACCCGGCGATATCATCTTTGCGCAGCAAGGCATAAAGCGGGGTAGTGAGAAGTTTGGGAAGGCTCATTTCATATCACCTGTTGGTTTTATGACGCCAGTATAGTGCCACTATTTGGCGGCCGTGAAGCCGGACATCGCTTCACGGCCGAAATAGTGATCTAGAGGCCTGGCAGGCGCTGGCGGATCTGCGCGACCACGACGTCGAGCGTACCGCTTTCGTTGGTTTGGACCCGTTTGCTGCAGAGAATTTCCGCCGGGGTCAGGGCTTCACGGCTGGCCTGTTGGGCGGCAATGACCGCCAGATTCGCATCGGAGGGGTCTTTCTGGTCGGCCTGACGTTGTGCCAGGCGACTTTCGATGACCGCTTGCGGCGCATTGCAGTCGAGGATCAGGAACGGAGCACCGGTGGCTTCGGCGATTTTCGCTGCTGCGTCGCGTTGATCGCGCTTGAGGTAAGTGGCATCGATCACCACCGGGAATCCGGCGCGCAGGATCACCGCGGCGATTTCATGCAGGCGGGCGTAGGTAGCGCTGCTGGCGTCGCTGCTGTAAATGCCGGCCTGTGGATCGTTGGGTACTTGTTGCTGGCCGAACAGCCGCTTGCGCTCCACGTCCGAGCGCAGGCGAATGGCGCCCAGCGCCTCTACCAGGCGCATCGCGACATGGCTTTTGCCGACGGCCGAAACACCGTGGGTGAGGGCCAGGAAAGGCGAAGGAATGGTGCTGTAGCTTTCGGCCAGGTTGGCGTAGTTGCGGTACTGGCGCAGGGTGGTGGCGCGCTGTACCGGATCGGCTTCGGCCGGCATGCTGAACAGCGCGACTTTGGCCCGGACCAGGGCACGATAGGCTTTATAGAAGTTCAGCAGCTCCAGGCCCTGATAGTCACCGGTCAGTTCCAGGTACTGGCTGACGAAGCGCCGTGCCAGCGATTTCAGACCGCGGTCCTCCAGGTCCATCGCCAGGAACGCGGTGTCGGCATAGACGTCGGTGAAGCGGAACGGCTCGTTGAACTCGATGCAGTCGAAAATCACCACCTTGCCGTCGATCACGGTGGCGTTGCCCAGGTGGATATCACCGTGGCATTCGCGGATGAAGCCTTCGGCCTTGCGTTGGGTGAACAGCGGCTTGAGGCGTTCGAAACTGCTTTCGGCCCAGGCTTGCAGGGCTTCGAGTTGCAACAGGTCGGCCTTGTCGTTGAGGAACGGGCGGATCTGTTCAAAGTTCTGCAGCACCGGTGCCATCACGCTTTGCGGGGTGCCGGCGTCGTTTTCGGCGGGCACCTTGGGCGTGGCGAGGTGGAATTGGGCGATCTGCGCGGCCATCTCGTCGATGTGCGCGGTGGTCAGTTCGCCGTTGGCTTGCAGCGTGCTGAGCAGCTCGCTCTGCGGGAACTGACGCATCTTCAGGGCGTACTCGATGGCCGGGCCGTCGCCACCCAGCTGCGGCGCTTCGGCGCTGCCGGTAATTGGCAGGACGTCCAGGTACAGGTCCTGGGTCAGGCGCTGGTTGAGGCGCAACTCCTCACCACAGAAGTGCTTGCGCGCCTCGAGGCTGGTGAAGTCGAGGAAGCCGAAGTTGACCGGTTTTTTGAATTTGTAGGCGTATGGCCCAGTGAGCAATACCCAGGAAATGTGGGTCTCGATGACCTGGAACCCTTCGACGGGATGCGGGTAGAGGGCCGGGTTTTGCAGGGCAGCGATCAGGGATTGGCTCACGGGCGGTCCTTCATAGACTGGAAAAATTCAGGCCGTCATTATGGCCGCAAGCCGCGCTAACGCAAACCGCGTGGAGGGCTCATGTTGAACCCCGACAAAGTGCGTATAATCCGCCGCCATGACTCGTACCCGATCCCCCCGTACCCCCAAGAAACCACCCGCCAGCCGCCTGCGGCCCTGGCTGGGCTGGGCCCTTAAACTCAGCCTGGTGGGCCTCGTCGTGCTCGCCGGTTTTGCGGTCTATCTCGATGCCGTGGTCCAGGAGAAGTTCTCCGGCAAGCGCTGGACCATTCCGGCCAAGGTCTATGCCCGGCCGTTGGAGCTGTTCGTCGGACAAAAGCTGAGCAAGGATGATTTCCTGACCGAGCTCGATGCCTTGGGTTATCGCCGTGAAAGCGTGGCCAATGGTCCGGGCGCGGCCTCGGTCAATGGCAATACCATCGACCTCAATACCCGTGGCTTCCAGTTCTATGAGGGCATGGAGCAGGCACAACCGGTGCGGGTGCGTTTTTCCGGCGATTATGTCGCTGCGCTGACCGGGGCCAAAAACGCAAGCCTGTCGGTGGTGCGTCTTGAGCCGCTGCTCATTGGTGGCCTGTACCCCAAGAACCTCGAAGATCGGATCCTGATCAAGATCGACCAGGTGCCGCCGTTCCTGCTCGATACGCTGATCGCCGTCGAAGACCGCGACTTCTACCATCACTTCGGCGTCTCGCCCAAGTCGATTGCCCGGGCCGTCTGGGTCAATACCTCCTCGGGCCACATGCGCCAGGGCGGCAGCACGCTGACCCAACAGTTGGTCAAGAACTTCTACCTGACCAACGAACGCAGCCTGACCCGCAAGCTCACCGAAGCCATGATGGCGTTGTTGCTGGAGCTGCACTACGACAAGCAGGAGATCCTGGAGGCGTACCTCAACGAGGTATTTATCGGCCAGGACGGTCAACGGGCGGTGCACGGTTTCGGCCTCGCCAGCCAGTTCTTCTTCAGCCAGCCGCTGTCCGAGCTCAAGTTGCATCAGGTGGCGTTGTTGGTGGGCATGGTCAAGGGACCGTCTTCCTATAACCCGCGTCGTAATCCGGAACGCGCCCTCGAGCGGCGCAACCTGGTGCTCGACCTGCTGCAACAACAGGGTGTGGCGACGGCCGAGCAAGTCGAAGCGGCGAAAAAGATGCCGTTAGGCGTGACCAAGCGTGGCAGCCTGGCAGACAGTTCGTTCCCCGGTTTCATGGACCTGGTCAAGCGTCAGTTGCGGGAAGACTACCGCGACGAAGACTTGACCGAAGAAGGCCTGCGTATCTTCACCAGTTTCGACCCGATCCTGCAGATGAAGGCCGAAGCCTCGGTCGAGGACACCTTCAAGCGACTGGGTGGGCGCAAGGGCGCCGACGAAGTCGAAGCGGCCATGGTGGTGACCAACCCGGAAACCGGCGAAGTCCAGGCCATGATCGGCAGCCGGCAGGCCAGTTTCGCCGGTTTCAACCGGGCGCTGGATGCGGTGCGCCCGATTGGCTCGCTGATCAAGCCAGCGGTGTACCTCACCGCCCTGGAAAAGCCGAGCCAATACACGTTGACCAGTTGGCTGTCGGACGAGACGTTCTCGGTCAAGGGGGCCGATGGCCAGGTCTGGAAACCGCAGAACTATGATCGACGCTCCCACGGCACGGTGTTCCTGTACCAGGGGCTGGCGCATTCCTACAACCTGTCGACGGCTCGCCTCGGACTTGAGGTCGGCGTCCCGAACGTACTCAAGACCTTGGCGCGCCTGGGGGTGAGTCGCGAATTCCCGGCGTTCCCGTCGATGTTGTTGGGAGCCGGTGGCCTTACGCCGATCGAAGTGGCGGCCATGTACCAGACGCTGGCCAACGGCGGTTTCAATACGCCGATGCGCGGGATCCGCAGTGTGCTGACCGCCGATGGCGAGCCGCTCAAGCGTTATCCGTTCCAGATTCAGCAGCGTTTCGATCCGGCCTCCATTTACCTGATCCAGAGCGCGATGCAGCGGGTCATGCGTGAAGGCACCGGCAGTTCGGTCTATAACGTGCTGCCCCGGACCCTGACCCTGGCGGGCAAGACCGGTACCAGTAACGACTCGCGCGACAGTTGGTTCGCCGGCTTCAGCCAGGACCTGCTGGCGGTGGTCTGGCTCGGACGTGATGACAACGGCAAGACCCCATTCACCGGTGCCACCGGTGCGCTGCAGGTCTGGACCAGTTTCATGCGCAAGGCCGACCCGCTGCCGCTGGACATGCCGCAACCGGACAACATCGTCCAGGCGTGGGTCGATTCGCGCACGGGGCAAGGCTCCGATGCCAATTGCCCGGGCGCTGTGCAGATGCCGTATATTCGCGGCAGCGAACCGCCACCTGGTGCTGCCTGTGGCGGCACGAATCCCGCCGAATCGGTGATGGATTGGGTCAAGGACTGGATGAATTAAGCAAAGAGGGTTTCAAGTGAACAAGTGGTTGATTCCAGCGGTAACAGCCGTGGCTTTGCTCAGTGGTTGTTCTACCGTACAACGTGGTTCGATTCCGGTCGTTGACTCCGGCACCGCTGTTTCCAACAGTGAGCGGGTCTCGGCCAACGGCGGTTTCCGTCAGACGACAGTGAAGCGGCCGGCGCAGGGCCAGGTCCAGGCAATCCCGCAGGGCGACACCGGTGTCGTCGTGATGGTGCCAGGTGGCGGCGCGACGACCTCGGCGCCGATCAGCAGCACGCCGATCACGCCGGGCCCGATCACCCCCGGGCCAATCGAAACCTCGCCGATCGATCAGGGCAGCTACAGCATGCCTTCGACGCCGAGCAGCATTCCGTCGGCAGGAGCCGGTGGTCTGTCCGCCGATGAGCAGCTCGACGGTCCGGTCCTGGCCCTGCTGACCACCGCGCAACAGCAACAGGCCGGCGGTGACCTCAACGGTGCGTCCTCCAGCCTGGAGCGCGCCCAGCGTGTCGCGCCGCGCGAACCCCAGGTGCTTTATCGCCTGGCCCAGGTGCGCATGGCCCAGGGCGACGCACCGCAAGCCGAACAGCTGGCCCGTCGTGGCCTGACATTCTCCAGTGGTCGTCCGGCACTTCAGGCCAGCCTGTGGGAATTGATCGCCCAGGCCCGTGAGAAACAGGGCGATTCCGCTGGCGCGGCATTGGCCCGTCAGAAGGCCAAGGTTTCGCTCTGATGGATACGCGTTTTCCTCGGATCGCCGATCAGTTGCTGTTGATTGAGCGGGAACTGCGGGTCCAGGGCTGGTGGAGCGATGTGTCGCCTTCGGCGCAGGCGCTGGCCAGCGTCGAGCCGTTCGCGGTCGACACCCTGGACTTCGAGCAATGGCTGCAATGGATCTTCCTGCCCAGGATGAAAACTATCCTGGAAAACGACCTGCCGCTGCCCAACGCCTCGGGCATCCTTGCCATGGCCGAGATGGTCTATGCCCAGCGGCCAGGGCAGGGCATCGAGTTGCAGCGGCTGCTGGCGCAGTTCGATCAGTTGATCAGCAACGCCGGCTGACCGGCGTTACTGACAGTTCTCCTCGATTTGCTTGCGGGTCTCGTCGATCCGCAGGCGCCGCTCCTCATCGGTGAGGCGGCGCATTTCCCCCTCCACGTCTTCACGTACCCTGGGATTGTTCTGCAATTGCGCCAGGTTGGTCCGCGCCTGTTCGCAGAACGCCTTTAGTTGGGCTTCCTGCTCGGCAATCTGTTTCTTGACCTGTTGGTCGATGGCCTTTTGGTCGCCAATGACTCCGCCAGACGGCGGTGCCGCCGGTTTGGCGGGCGGCGGGGCGGACTTGATCACCGTCGTGGCCTCCGTGCCTTCCGGCGGCTGGGCGCCGAAGTGGGTAACGCCCTGGGCGTCCACCCATTTGTAGACCTGACCGGCCATGCACATCGGGCTCAGGCCAACCAGCAGGCTGGCCGTCAAGAAGATCATTCGCATGCTGTTTCCTTGTCATGGGTTGCGCAATTGAAGCTAACACAGTTGCCGTTTAAAGGTTTTTTCTTGCGTTCTCATGCGCTTACTTCGAATAAAACACATAGACGACTTGACTTGAAGGAGGCGAAACAGAAGAATCCAAAGTCCGCTGTAGAGGGACTGCCAGAAGCAGACCCACTCAGCAGATCATGAGGCGCACATCCGCGCCGACCTGTTACACCCGCAACGCGTTACCTCGCGCTGGGTGGGAAAGGCCCGCAACACTTGGGACGATCCCAATACTTGCTCAGTCAGTGCTGACGTAGTCGGCGACCACCGTCGCTCATGCTCTGCCGAGAAGTAAACCTATTAAGACCCGTCCCTTTCTTGTGGGTCGGTATTCTGGCGTTTTAGAGGTGAACAACGTGGAGCTTTTATCTGGCGGTGAGATGCTCGTCCGCTTTTTGCGTGACGAAGGCGTCAAATATATCTACGGGTACCCCGGTGGTGCTCTTCTTCATGTCTATGATGCCCTGTTCAAAGAACCGGAAGTGACCCACATCCTGGTTCGTCACGAGCAGGCGGCCACCCATATGGCTGACGGCTATGCCCGTGCCACCGGCAAGGCCGGCGTGGTACTGGTGACTTCCGGTCCAGGCGCCACGAACGCCATCACCGGTATCGCTACCGCGTACATGGACTCCATCCCGATGGTGATCATTTCCGGCCAGGTGCCCAGCACCATGGTGGGGACCGATGCATTCCAGGAAACCGACATGATCGGTATCTCCCGGCCGATCGTGAAGCACAGCTTCATGATCAAGCACGCATCGGAAATCCCGGAAGTCATGAAGAAGGCCTTCTACCTGGCTGAATCCGGTCGTCCTGGCCCGGTTGTGGTCGATGTCCCGAAAGACATGACCAACCCGGCCGAGAAGTTCGAATACATCTTCCCGAAAAAAGCCAAGCTGCGTTCCTACAGCCCGGCCGTACGCGGCCACTCCGGACAAATCCGCAAGGCAGCCGAAATGCTCCTGGCGGCCAAGCGCCCGGTGCTGTACTCCGGTGGTGGCGTGATCCTCGGCGGTGGCTCCGCGCCGCTGACTGAACTGGCAAAAATGCTCAACCTGCCGGTCACCAATACGCTGATGGGCCTGGGCGCGTTCCCTGGCACCGACCGTCAGTTCATCGGTATGCTCGGCATGCACGGCAGCTACACCGCCAACCTGGCGATGCACCACGCCGATGTCATCCTGGCGGTTGGCGCGCGTTTCGACGACCGCGTTATCAACGGGCCGGCGAAATTCTGCCCGAACGCCAAGATCATCCACATCGACATCGACCCGGCGTCCATCTCCAAGACCATCAAGGCAGACGTGCCGATTGTCGGTCCTGTAGAGAGCGTGCTGACCGAAATGGTCGCCATCCTCAAGGAAATCGGCGAGGTTCCAAACAAGGAGTCCGTGGCCAGCTGGTGGAAGCAGGTCGATGAATGGCGCGGCGATCGTGGCCTGTTCCCTTATGACAAGGGTGACGGCAGTGTGATCAAGCCGCAGACCGTGATCGAAACCCTGTGCGAAGTGACCAAGGGCGATGCCTTTGTGACCTCCGACGTGGGCCAGCACCAGATGTTCGCTGCGCAGTACTACAAGTTCGACAAGCCCAATCGCTGGATCAACTCCGGCGGCCTGGGCACCATGGGCTTCGGTTTCCCGGCGGCCATGGGCATCAAGTTGAGCTTTCCAGAGGCTGATGTCGCCTGCGTCACCGGCGAGGGCAGCATCCAGATGAACATCCAGGAACTGTCCACCTGCCTGCAATACGGTTTGCCGGTGAAGATCGTGATCCTGAACAACGGCGTGTTGGGGATGGTTCGCCAGTGGCAGGACATGAGCTACGGCAGCCGTCACTCGCACTCGTACATGGAATCGTTGCCTGATTTCGTCAAGCTGGCAGAGGCCTACGGTCACGTTGGCGTGCGCATCACCGAATCGAAGGATTTGAAGTCGAAGATGGAGGAAGCGTTCGCCATGAAGGATCGCCTGGTGGTGATCGATATTGCGGTCGACACCAGCGAGCACGTCTACCCGATGCAGATCAAAGACGGCTCCATGCGCGATATGTGGCTGAGCAAGACGGAGCGTACCTAATCATGCGACACATTATTTCCTTGCTTCTGGAAAACGAACCGGGTGCGCTGTCTCGTGTTGTAGGCCTGTTCTCGCAGCGCAACTACAACATTGAAAGCCTGACCGTGGCGCCAACCGAAGACCCGACCCTGTCGCGTCTGACGCTGACCACCGTGGGGCACGATGAAATCATCGAGCAGATCACCAAGAACCTGAACAAGCTGATCGAGGTGGTCAAGCTGGTGGACCTGTCGGAAAGCGCTCACATCGAGCGTGAACTGATGCTGGTCAAGGTCAAGGCCACCGGCGCCCAGCGCGCCGAGATCAAGCGTACTACCGATATTTATCGTGGGCAGATCGTCGATGTCAGCGCCAGCGTCTATACCGTTCAGTTGACCGGTACCAGCGACAAGCTCGACAGCTTCATTCAATCGATCGGCACTGCCTCGATTCTGGAAACCGTACGCAGTGGCGTCACCGGGATTGCCCGTGGCGACAAAGTACTGAGCATCTAAACCAAATTAGCGAATGGCCTGAGCGGCCGGATATAGGGGAAATTCATGAAAGTTTTCTACGATAAAGACTGCGACCTGTCGATCATCCAGGGCAAGAAAGTCGCCATCATCGGCTACGGTTCCCAAGGTCACGCCCAGGCGTGCAACCTGAAAGATTCCGGCGTTGACGTGACTGTCGGCCTGCGCAAAGGCTCGGCCACCGTAGCCAAGGCAGAAGCCCATGGCCTGAAAGTGGCTGACGTGGCTTCCGCCGTTGCCGCTGCCGACCTGGTCATGATCCTGACGCCGGACGAGTTCCAGGGCGCCCTGTATCGCGACGAAATCGAACCGAACATCAAGAAAGGCGCGACCCTGGCCTTCTCCCACGGTTTCTCGATCCATTACAACCAGGTCGTGCCGCGTGCCGACCTCGACGTGATCATGATCGCGCCGAAGGCTCCGGGCCACACCGTGCGTTCCGAGTTCGTGAAAGGCGGCGGTATCCCTGACCTGATCGCGATCTACCAGGACGCTTCGGGCAATGCCAAGAACGTGGCTCTGTCCTACGCCGCTGGCGTGGGTGGCGGTCGTACCGGCATCATCGAAACCACGTTCAAGGACGAGACCGAAACCGACCTGTTCGGCGAGCAAGCCGTTCTGTGTGGCGGTACCGTCGAACTGGTCAAGGCCGGTTTCGAAACCCTGGTCGAAGCGGGCTACGCGCCAGAAATGGCTTACTTCGAGTGCCTGCACGAACTGAAGCTGATCGTTGACCTCATGTACGAAGGCGGTATCGCCAACATGAACTACTCGATCTCCAACAACGCCGAGTACGGCGAGTACGTGACCGGTCCGGAAGTGATCAACGCCGAATCCCGTCAGGCCATGCGCAACGCCCTGAAACGTATCCAGGACGGCGAATACGCCAAGATGTTCATCAGCGAAGGCGCCACCGGCTATCCTTCGATGACCGCCAAGCGTCGCAACAACGCTGCGCACGGTATCGAAATCATCGGCGAGCAACTGCGTTCGATGATGCCGTGGATCAGCGCCAACAAGATCGTCGACAAAGCCAAGAACTAAGTCGCGAACTTGAGTCGAAAAACGCGGCCTTGGCCGCGTTTTTTCGTTTGGGCGGTGGCTTCTGGTATAAAGCTGCATCGTTTGCGGCCGAACCGTCGTCCCAGACATCTGTCGAATTTTTTCACACCGTTGCAAGGTATTGTCCATGAGCGAACGTCCCGACGAGCCAAACCAGGCTCCTGACGCCGAAAGCCTGCTACCCATCGATGAACACGTCGAAGAAGGCCATGACGCTGAAGGCCGTAAGGTCCGGCATCGTGGCATCTATCTATTGCCGAACCTGTTCACCACCGCGAACCTGTTCGCCGGTTTCTATTCCATCATCAACTCCATGAGTGCCCAGGCTGCCTTGAGCGCTGGGGATGGCGCAGGGGCGAGCCGTTACTTCGCGTTCGCCGCCATTGCGATCTTCGTCGCCATGGTGCTCGATGGTCTGGACGGGCGCGTGGCCCGCATGACCAATACCCAGAGTGCGTTTGGCGCTGAGTATGATTCACTGTCCGACATGGTCGCCTTTGGCGTGGCTCCCGCCTTGCTGGCGTTCGGCTGGGCGCTGGGAGACATGGGCAAGGTCGGCTGGATGGTTGCCTTTATCTATGTGGCGGGGGCGGCGTTGCGCCTGGCGCGTTTCAACACCCAGGTTGGCAAGGCTGACAAACGTTACTTCATCGGCCTGGCCAGTCCGGCCGCGGCGGGTGTCGTGGCAGGTGTCGTCTGGGCATTCAGCGACTACGGCATCCAGGGGTCGAAAATGTCGTTCCTGGTGGCGTTGCTGGTTGCGGCGGCCGGGATGTTGATGGTCAGCAACATCAAATACAACAGCTTCAAGGAGCTCGACCTGAAGGGGCGTGTGCCGTTCGTGGCGATTCTGGCGGTGGTGTTGGTGTTCGCAGTGGTGTTCAGTGATCCACCGCGTATCCTGTTGTTGGTGTTCCTGGGCTATGCCGCCTCCGGACCGGTGCAATACTTGTTGCGTCTTCGCCGACGCTAAACGTTGCCTTAATGTAATTTCCCCCATACTCCGCAGTCTATTGGTGCACCTGCCCTCCAATACTGCGGAGTTGTCATGCTGATCAAGATCCCCAAGTCGTCCGACTGCCGTGAATCGGACGTCACGCCCGAATCCCTCTATCTATCCCGTCGGCAAATGCTCGGTGCGTCCCTGGCTGGTCTCGCCGTCAGCAGCTTGCCTCAATGGGCCAGTGCTGCCGATGCGGCGCGTTACGCCGATGTCGAGCCCGGCAAGGCACCGTCCTGGTTTGCCGAGAAACTGCCCTCGGTCCAATGGGGCGTGGTCACGGTCAAGAATGAACCCATCACGCCGTTCAAGGACGCAACCCATTACAACAACTTCTATGAGTTCGGAACTGACAAGGGAGACCCGGCAGCCAATGCTGGATCGTTGAAGACCGAGCCCTGGAGCGTGGTCGTGGACGGGGAGGTGGGCAAGCCGGGACGCTACGGGTTGGAAGACTTCATGAAGCCTTATCAACTGGAAGAGCGCATCTATCGATTGCGCTGTGTCGAGGCTTGGTCGATGGTCATTCCGTGGATTGGCTTCCCCATCTCTGCCTTGCTCAAGCAGGTCGAACCGACCTCCAAGGCCAAGTACATCCGTTTCGAAACCCTGCAGGATCCCAAGGTCATGCCGGGGCAGCGTTCAGGTTTCGCCTTGATCGACTGGCCGTATGTCGAAGGCTTGCGATTGGATGAGGCCATGAACCCGTTGGCCATTCTGGCGGTGGGAATGTACGGGCGGGAGTTGCCGAACCAGAACGGCGCGCCGCTGCGGTTGGTGGTCCCATGGAAATACGGTTTCAAAAGTGTGAAGTCCATCGTGCGTATCAGTCTGGTGAGTGAGCAGCCGAAGACGACTTGGCAGAGCATTGCGTCTGACGAATACGGTTTTTATGCCAACGTCAATCCGACGGTCGATCACCCGCGGTGGACCCAGGCGCATGAGCGTCGTTTACCGAGCGGGCTATTCAGTCCCAATGTCCGCGATACGTTGATGTTCAACGGCTATCAGGATGAAGTCGCTTCTTTATATGCAGGGATGGACCTGAGGAAGGACTACTGATGCGTTTTCCAGTCTGGCGAGTCGGCGTCTTCATCGCGGCGGCGATCTGGCCCTTGTTCTGGCTTTACGAGGCCTTGATGAACTCGCTGGGTCCTGACCCGGGCAAGGTGCTGGTGGATCGGCTCGGGTTGGGCACGTTGATCCTGTTGTTGATCACCTTGAGCATGACGCCGCTGCAAAAGCTGACGGGATGGGCGGGGTGGATTGCGGTCAGGCGGCAGTTGGGGTTGTGGTGCTTTACTTATGTGGTGCTGCATTTGAGTGGGTATGCGGCGTTCATATTGGGGTTCGACTGGTCGCAGTTGGGCGTCGAGTTGAGCAAGCGGCCTTACATTATCGTCGGGGCACTTGGGTTTCTCGGCCTTCTGGCGTTGGCGGTCACATCCAATCGCTACAGTCAGCGGCGGCTTGGCATGCGTTGGAAGAAATTGCATCGCCTGGTTTATCTGATCCTGGGGCTTGGGTTGCTGCATATGCTGTGGATCGTGCGGGCAGATCTGAAGGAGTGGGCGATATACGCGTTTATAGGGGCTGTACTGTTGATGCTAAGAGTCCCGCCGGTTATGCGCCGGATCCCGCGTTTGCGGGGTAGGAAAGTCTCTTCTGCAACAAAAGCGTAATTAAGGGTTGACGGCAGATTCTGGAAGTCTATAATTCGCCCCACTTCCGGCGCAGTCGAAACGGAAAACTTCTTGAGATTCAATGAGTTAAGTAGGTTTCGAAGGTGCGGGGCTTCAGTTTATCGAAGCCCGGAAGGAGCAGGTGGAGCGGTGTTGTTTGGCTCTATCGGCGGTTCGATCTTCTCGGTCGAAAGCGGTGAAAAAGAGGTGTTGACAGCAGCGAGTAACGCTGTAGAATTCGCCTCCCGCTAACGAGAGATCGGAAGCGCAAGTGGTTGAAGTTGAAAAGGAAACTTTGAAAACTTCTGAAAATAACCGCTTGACAGATGCACGGGGCGCTGTAGAATGCGCGCCTCGGTTGAG
>NZ_FOTH01000031.1:0-71653 GCF_900114515.1 Pseudomonas sp. NFACC46-3 | reverse complement strand
TCCAGGGCCGCTGCGCGCCCCAGCGGGAGCAAGCTCCCTCGCCACATGAAGCATCCCCCTCGGCAAAGAGAGCGGTGTCCGGTTTTCGATCTGTTTGCCTGTCTGACAAATCGTAGGCGCCAATCCTACGCACTGATCCGCAACATTTGCGGCTCGGATGTATCGGGATCCCAGCTCTCGTAAGTCACCACGTAACGAAGCTCAACCAATTGGCCGACGTAAGCTGTCAAGTCGGCATGGGTTAGCGTCACTGTCACCCCCTTGCGTGGCGTACCTTCCTCGCCGGCGGTCAGAGATGTAAACGCGCCTACCGAAGTTGGATGTGTCGAGCCGACGCCCAGAGTCAGTTGGGCGTTCGAGTAGCGGTCGAAATCTGCATCCGGAATTTTCACGGTTAACGTCTTTGTCTTTGACAGGCTGACCGTGACTTCCCCTGTGGCTGGAAAATCCTTGAGCGTTGGTTTCGCATACGTCTTCGCCATGATGTCACTCCTTGTGAGACGGCCCTGATCGTCGCGTACGGGCGACTCACTTTAAAGGTTTCGGAAAAGGACCACGGCCGGGCGTCGCACGGCCCCACTGCCGTTATGCCTCCGTCCCGTAACGTCGCCTACTGACAGAGTTGACAGTCGCGATGAGTGGTCCTGGGCACTCGCCCGCAAGTTTCATTGGCTTTCCAATTCCGCCAGATGGCCTGATTTACAAGGCTTTGCGAGCGCTCCCCGTGCCCTCACACCTGACAAAAGACGAAATGCAGTTGACGTGTGTATTTTAAGTTGTACGATGACCTACAACTTCTGGCCGAAGCTTAACCATTTCATACACATTTTGCGTCCCAGGGTGTTCGAATAATGAATCCACAAGAACTGAAGTCCATCCTCTCGTCTGGCCTGCTGTCGTTCCCGGTCACCGATTTCACTGCCCAAGGCGATTTCAATCGCGCCAGCTACATCAAGCGTCTCGAGTGGCTGGCCCCGTACGGCGCTTCTGCGCTGTTCGCAGCAGGCGGCACCGGTGAATTCTTCTCCCTGGCCGCCAGCGAGTATTCGCAAGTCATCAAGACCGCCGTCGATACCTGCGCCACCAGCGTGCCAATTCTTGCCGGTGTTGGCGGTGCCACTCGCCAGGCCATCGAATACGCTCAAGAAGCCGAGCGCCTGGGTGCCAAGGGCCTGTTGCTGCTGCCGCACTACCTGACCGAAGCCAGCCAGGACGGCGTCGCCGCCCACGTTGAAGCCGTGTGCAAATCGGTGAAAATCGGCGTGGTGGTGTACAACCGCAACGTTTGCCGCCTGAACGCCACTCAGCTGGAACGCCTGGCCGAGCGCTGCCCGAACCTGATCGGTTACAAGGATGGCCTGGGTGATATCGAGCTGATGGTGTCGATCCGTCGTCGCCTCGGCGATCGTTTCAGCTACCTGGGCGGCCTGCCGACCGCTGAAGTCTACGCCGCGGCCTACAAGGCCCTGGGCGTGCCGGTCTACTCCTCGGCGGTATTCAACTTCATTCCGAAAACCGCGATGGACTTCTACCACGCCATTGCCCGCGACGATCACGAGACCGTCGGCAAAATCATCGACGACTTCTTCCTGCCTTACCTGGACATCCGCAACCGCAAGGCCGGTTACGCGGTGAGCATCGTCAAGGCCGGCGCGAAAATCGTCGGCTACGACGCAGGTCCTGTGCGTACGCCGCTGACCGATCTGCTGCCAGAAGAATACGAAGCCCTGGCCGCGCTGATCGACAAGCAAGGCAAGCAATAACAGACCCGACAAGGCCGCTGAGCAATCAGCGGCTTTTGCGTAAGGCTTGATCGTTCCCACGCTCTGCGTGGGAATGCAGCCAGGGACGCTCTGCGTCCCTTAAGCCGAACGCGGAGCGTCCGTTGAGGCGTTCCCGCGCAGCGCGTGGGAATGATCTTGGGACTAGACAGGCTTTTTGTTAGGAGGAGCATCCGTGGCAGATTCAAAGCGTTTCGATAACTACATCAACGGTCAGTGGGTGGCCGGTGCTGACTATTGCACCAACATCAACCCGTCTGACCTGTCCGATGTCATCGGTGAATACGCCAAGGCTGACGCAGCGCAAGTCAATGCCGCCATCGAAGCCGCCCGCGCCGCGTTTCCGGCCTGGTCGACCTCAGGCATCCAGGCCCGTCACGATGCGCTGGACAAAGTCGGCAGCGAGATCCTCGCCCGCCGCGAAGAACTCGGCCAATTGCTGGCCCGGGAAGAGGGCAAGACCCTGCCCGAAGCCATCGGCGAAGTGACCCGCGCCGGTAACATTTTCAAATTCTTCGCCGGTGAATGCCTGCGCCTGTCCGGCGATTACGTGCCGTCGGTGCGTCCGGGCGTCAACGTCGAAGTCACCCGTGAAGCCCTCGGTGTGGTCGGCCTGATCACCCCCTGGAACTTCCCGATCGCCATTCCCGCGTGGAAAATCGCCCCGGCCCTGGCCTACGGCAACTGCGTGGTGATCAAACCCGCCGAATTGGTGCCGGGCTGTGCCTGGGCCTTGGCCGAGATCATTTCCCGCGCCGGTTTCCCGGCCGGTGCGTTCAACCTGGTGATGGGCAGCGGCCGTGTGGTCGGCGACATTCTGGTTAACAGCCCGAAAGTCGACGGCATCAGCTTCACCGGCTCCGTCGGTGTAGGCCGGCAGATCGCGGTCAACTGCGTGTCGCGCCAGGCCAAGGTCCAGTTGGAAATGGGCGGCAAGAACCCGCAGATCATCCTCGACGACGCCGACCTCAAGCAGGCCGTCGAACTGGCGGTGCAGAGCGCGTTCTACTCCACCGGCCAGCGTTGCACGGCCTCGAGCCGCCTAATCGTCACCGCTGGCATTCACGACAAGTTCGTCGAGGCCATGGCCGAGCGCATGCAGTCGATCAAGGTCGGTCATGCCTTGAAGTCCGGCACGGATATCGGCCCGGTGGTTTCCGAAGCCCAACTCAACCAGGACTTGAAGTACATCGACATCGGCCAGAGCGAAGGTGCGCGGCTGGTCAGCGGTGGAGGCCTGGTGACGTGCGACACCGAAGGTTACTTCCTCGCGCCGACCCTGTTCGCCGACAGCGAAGCCTCGATGCGCATCAGCCGCGAAGAGATCTTCGGCCCGGTGGCCAACGTCGTGCGCGTGGCCGACTACGAGGCGGCGCTGGCGATGGCCAACGACACCGAGTTCGGCTTGTCGGCCGGTATCGCCACCACCTCGCTGAAGTATGCCAACCACTTCAAGCGCCATTCCCAGGCGGGCATGGTGATGGTCAACCTGCCGACTGCCGGCGTGGATTACCACGTGCCGTTCGGCGGGCGCAAAGGTTCGTCCTATGGTTCGCGTGAGCAAGGTCGCTACGCGCAAGAGTTCTACACCGTGGTGAAGACCTCCTACATCGGATCGTAATACGCAACACCGGTCGGCGCCGGGCACAGGTGCCGACCGCACAATTTGATTTCCCGCATAAAAATAAATAGTGGAAGAAGATTACATGCAAGCGACCAAGCCGACACACGTCCGCTATTTGATCCTGCTCATGCTGTTTTTGGTGACGACGATCAACTATGCCGACCGTGCCACCATCGCGATCGCAGGCTCCAGCCTGCAAAAAGACCTCGGCATCGATGCCGTTACCCTCGGTTATATCTTCTCCGCTTTCGGCTGGGCCTACGTGGCCGGGCAGATTCCTGGCGGCTGGCTGCTCGACCGTTTCGGCTCGAAAAAAATCTATGCCTTGAGCATTTTCACCTGGTCGTTGTTCACCGTGCTGCAAGGCTATGTCGGTGAATTCGGCATGTCCACGGCCGTGGTTGCGCTGTTCATGTTGCGCTTCCTGGTGGGGTTGGCCGAAGCACCGTCCTTCCCGGGCAATGCACGGATCGTCGCCGCCTGGTTCCCCACCGCAGAACGCGGCACCGCCTCGGCGATCTTCAACTCGGCGCAGTACTTCGCCACCGTGTTGTTCGCACCGCTGATGGGCTGGATCGTCTACCGTTTCGGCTGGCAGCACGTGTTCATCGTGATGGGCGTGATCGGTATCGTGTTCTCGCTGATCTGGCTGAAAGTGATCTACAGCCCGCGCCAGCACCCGATGATCAACGAAGCCGAGTTCAATCACATCGCCGCCAACGGCGCGATGGTCGACATGGACCAGGACAAGGGCAAGGAAAAGAAAGCCGACGGTCCGAAGTGGGATTACATCCGTCAACTGCTGACCAACCGCATGATGCTCGGCGTGTACCTGGGCCAATACTGCATCAACGGCATCACTTACTTCTTCCTGACCTGGTTCCCGGTGTACCTGGTGCAGGAACGCGGCATGACCATCCTCAAGGCCGGTTTCATCGCGTCCTTGCCGGCGATCTGCGGTTTCATCGGCGGTGTGCTCGGCGGGGTGATTTCCGATTACCTGCTGCGCAAGGGCCATTCGCTGACCTTCGCCCGCAAGGCGCCGATCATCGCGGGTCTGCTGGTGTCCAGCAGCATCGTGGCCTGCAACTACGTTGATATCGAATGGATGGTGGTGGGCTTCATGGCCCTGGCTTTCTTCGGTAAAGGCGTGGGCGCACTGGGCTGGGCCGTGGTGTCTGATACCTCGCCAAAACAGATCGCCGGCCTGAGCGGTGGCCTGTTCAACACCTTTGGTAACCTGGCGTCGATCACCACCCCGATCGTCATCGGCTACATCATCAGCGCCACCGGTTCGTTCAAGTGGGCACTGGTGTTCGTCGGTTGCAACGCGCTGGTGGCGGTGTTCAGCTACCTGGTCATCGTTGGGCCGATCAAGCGTGTGGTGCTCAAGGAACCAACGGCCAAGGATGCCGGCATCTCCAGCCTGTCTGAAGCGAAATCCTGAAGGAGCGGCGTCAATGCAACTGATTGAACATGCCGACTCGCCGCGTTACATCCGCCTGCACGAGCGGGACAACGTGGTGATCGTCGTCAATGACCAAGGCGTACCGGCCGGGACCGAGTTCCCGGACGGCCTGGTTACCGTGGACTTTGTCCCCCAGAGCCATAAGGTCACCCTGGAAGATATTCCCCAGGGGGGCGAGGTGATTCGCTACGGCCAGGTCATTGGCTACGCGCTGCAACCGATTCCCTGTGGCAGTTGGGTCAAGGAAGACCAGTTGCGCATGCCCACCGCGCCGCCGCTGGACAGCTTGCCGCTGTCCACCGATGTGCCGGTGGCCGATGCGCCGTTGGAGGGCTACACCTTCGAGGGCTACCGCAACGCCGACGGCACTGTCGGTACGCGCAATATCCTGGGCATCACCACCACGGTGCAGTGCGTGACCGGGGTGCTGGACCACGCGGTCAAGCGCATCAAGGACGAATTGCTGCCCAAGTACCCGAACGTCGACGACGTGGTGGCGCTGACCCACAGTTACGGCTGTGGCGTGGCGATCACCGCCACCGATGCGTACATCCCGATCCGCACCGTGCGCAACCTGGCGCGCAACCCGAACCTGGGTGGCGAAGCGCTGGTGATCAGCCTGGGCTGCGAGAAATTGCAGGCCGGGCAGGTGATGCACGAAAACGACAGTTCAGTGGACCTCAGCGAGCCGTGGTTGTATCGCTTGCAAGATTCCAGTCACGGTTTCACCGAAATGATCGAGCAGATCATGGAGCTGGCCGAAACCCGCCTGAAGAAACTCGACCAGCGCCGCCGCGAAACCGTGCCGGCGTCGGAGCTGATCCTGGGCATGCAGTGCGGTGGCAGCGATGCGTTTTCCGGCATCACCGCCAACCCGGCGCTCGGCTACGCCTCGGACCTGCTGCTGCGGGCGGGGGCGACGGTGATGTTTTCCGAAGTCACCGAAGTGCGCGATGCGATCTACCTGCTGACCTCCCGGGCGCAAACCCAGGAAGTCGCCCAGGAGCTGGTGCGGGAAATGGACTGGTACGACCGTTACCTGGCCAAGGGCGAAGCCGATCGCAGTGCCAACACCACGCCAGGCAACAAGAAGGGCGGGCTGTCGAACATCGTCGAAAAATCCCTGGGCTCGATCGTCAAGTCTGGCAGCAGCGCGATCAACGGCGTGCTCGGCCCGGGCGAACGCTTCAAGCAAAAGGGCCTGATCTTCTGCGCCACACCGGCCAGCGATTTTGTCTGCGGCACGTTGCAACTGGCGGCGGGGATGAACCTGCACGTGTTCACCACCGGCCGAGGCACGCCGTACGGCTTGGCGATGGCCCCGGTAGTGAAAGTCTCGACCCGCACCGAACTGGCCCAGCGCTGGCCGGACCTGATCGACATCGATGCCGGTCGCATCGCCACTGGACGCGCGACCATCGAGGAACTGGGTTGGGAGCTGTTCCACTACTACCTGGACGTGGCCAGCGGCAAGAAGCAAACCTGGGCCGAGCGGCACAAGTTGCACAACGACATCACGTTGTTCAACCCGGCGCCGATTACTTGACCTAGTGTTGTCGTTGATCGTTCCCACGCTCCGCGGGGGAATGCCTCTGCGGACGCTCCGCGTTCGGATCTTGGGACGCGGAGCGTCTTTGGCTGCATTCCCACGCAGAGCGTGGGAACGATCAGTTCACCAGACGCCAGTGCCGTGAGTGGCTTATCATTAGCCACCTAACGACACCCCTCTCAAGGTCCCGGCATGCTGGCAATTTTCCTCGAAACCCTGAACATCACCGCGCCGGTGTTTGCCATGCTGTTTTTGGGGGTGTTGCTCAAGCGCATCAACTGGATCAACGATAACTTCATCCACATCGCCTCGTCCCTGGTGTTCAACGTCACCATGCCGGCGCTGTTGTTCCTCGGCATCCTCCATGCCGACCTGCATGCGGCGTTGCAGCCCGACCTGCTGATCTATTTCTCCGTCGCTACCCTGGCAAGTTTCGCCATGGCCTGGGGCTGGGCGATCTGGCGTTGCCCGCGGGAGGATCGCGGCATCTATACCCAGGGTGCGTTTCGCGGCAACAACGGCGTGATTGGCTTGGCGTTGGCGGCGAGCATGTACGGCGACTACGGGATTTCCCTGGGGGCGATCCTCGCGGCGTTGGTGATCCTGTTCTACAACACCTTGTCGACCATCGTGCTGGCGGTCTATAGCCCGGTGATCAAGTCCGATCCGTGGAGCATCTGCAAAAGCGTGATCAGCAACCCGCTGATCATCAGCGTGATCGTCGCTGCACCGTTCGCTTATTGGCACATCGGCCTGCCGAACTGGTTCGAGACCTCGGCCAAATACCTGTCGCAAATGACCTTGCCCCTGGCGCTGATCTGCATCGGCGGCACGCTGTCGCTGGCGGCGTTGCGCAAGAGCGGCAAGATGGCCCTGAGTTCGAGCCTGGTGAAAATGGTCGGCCTGCCGCTGCTGACCACCCTCGGGGCCTGGCTCTGGGGTTTTCGCGGGGCGGAATTGGGCATCCTGTTCCTGTACTTCGGCAGCCCCACCGCCGCCGCCAGTTACGTCATGGCCCGGGCGGCCGATGGCAATCATGAACTGGCGGCGGCGATCATCGTCATCACCACGCTGATGGCGGCGATTACCACCAACGTGGGGATTTTTGTGTTGCAGTGGGGTGGGTGGATCTAGCCCACGATCTTCTGGATGGTTAAGAGTGGTGGCTCATTGGTATCATTGTGTTGGGAGTTAATCAGACCGACACAAGGAAGACTATATGATCACTTTCGAAGAGGCTTTTTCCTTCGTCGATTACAGCGGCAAGCGTTCCATTTTGTTGGCAAATGGGTTTTCTCAAGCCTGGAACAAAGATGTTTTCAGTTACAAGAGTCTGTTTTCCAGCGCGCACTTCGGCGAAAGGCATCGGGTGATCCGACGTATCTTCGATACGTTCAAAACATATGATTTTGAGAAAGTCATGAAACGGCTGATTGCCGCGGAAGATATCCTCAGGATCTACAATGCCGACCCGGATCTGATTGAAGAGATCAAGGCCGATCAGGAAGCCGTCAAAAACGCTCTGATTGAGGTGATATCGGCCACCCACCCGGAATTGCCTCGTGAAGTGACGGATGAGCAATATGTTTCGGTGAGGAAATTTCTCAAGCCCTTCAGCAATGTGTTCACGCTCAATTATGACTTGTTGTTTTATTGGGCGAGAAACCAGTTTGGTCTCGAGCCGGAATATTACACGGACGATGGGTTTCGAGGCGGGCCGTGGGAGGGCCCTGAAACCCAGAATGTTCATTTCCTCCATGGCGGGCTGCACATCTACGACACCCAGGGCGGTATCAGAAAGCACGCGTGTTCGGATCAGGGCGAGTCGATCATTGAGCAAGTGAAATGGAACATGGAAAACAGGAAGTTCCCCACCTTTGTCTCAGAACCTACACATGAGCGAAAGAAGGTCAGAATTCAGCACAACCCCTATCTCAGTTATTGTTTTGAACGATTGGGCCGGTTGCAAGGGGTGTTGTTTATCTATGGGCATTCGTTCGATGACAATGACCGACACATCTTCGATCAGATAAAACAGAGCTCGGTAAGCAAGGTTTTTGTGAGTGTCTACGGCGATAAGGACAGTGAAGACAATGTCTTGCTGAAGGGGCGCGCTCAAGCTTACCTGGGAGCGCACCGGGTGGAATTCTTCCAGGCTGAGAGCGCTCGGATCTGGGGCTAACGGCCGGGCCTCAGGACCCATTCGCGAACAGGTCCGCCTCCACATTATCATTGGCCGTGCGTGTTTAATGAGGGAGCAAGCCCGCTCCCTCATTGGATTTTCAGCAGACACAGAACTCATGTGCACCCGGCTGTGGGAGCGGGCTTGCTCGCGAAGACGCCTGACCTGCTACCGCAAGGCTCAGGCCTTTACTCGGGCTTCTGATAAGTATCGATCACTTCCTGCGCCGCCCGAAACGCATCGATCGCCGCCGGCACGCCCGCATACACCGCACAATGCAGCAACGCCTCGCGAATCTCTTCCACCGTACAACCGTTGTTCAGCGCGCCACGCACATGGCCTTTGAGTTCCTGAGGGCACTTGAGGGCGGTGAGGGCGGCCAGGGTGATCAGGCTGCGGGTCTTCAGCGGCAGGCCTTCGCGGCGCCAGACGCTGCCCCAGGCATGTTCGTTGACGAAGTCCTGCAATGGCTGCGTGAACTCGGTGGCGTTGCCCAGGGCGCGGTCGACGAATGCGTCGCCCATGACCTGGCGACGCATGTCCAGGCCGGTCTTTGGAGTGTCGGTCATGGCAAATCCCTCTTGTGGTGTTGGCGGCGCCAGGCGCGCAGGGAGGTGAACAGCAAAAATGCGAGCAGGGCCGGCAGCACATAGAACAGCATCAGCCGTTCCAGTTGGCCGGCCAGGGGCATGCCGGTGGTGAACGACACCACGTGCAGCCCATAGGCCAGGTACAAGCCCAAAAACAGCAGGCCTTCGGCGCGAGTGACGCGGTAGCCGGAATAGAACACCGGCAGGCACAACACCGCCACGCCGAGCATCACCGGCAGGTCGAAATCCAGGGCGTTCGGTGAGACCGACAGTGGCGTGGGAGCGGCGAGGGCGGTTATCCCCAATACCCCGAGCAGGTTGAACAGGTTGCTGCCGATGACGTTACCCACCGCAATGTCCCGTTGGCCGCGCAGGGCGGCGATCAACGAGGTGGCGAGTTCCGGCAGCGAGGTGCTGACGGCGACGATGGTCAGGCCGATGATGCGCTCCGAAAGCCCCAGGTCCATCGCCACTTCCACCGCTGCGCCCAGCAGCAGGTGGCCGGCGAAAATCAGCATTGCCAGGCCCAGCACGATCATCGCCAGGCTCTTGGGCCACGCCCCTTGCGCCACATCGACACCCACGGGGTGCGGTCGTCCTGAGTGTCGCGATTGGCGCAGCAACAGGCCCAGGTACACCGCCAGGGCCATCAGCAGCAGCACACCGTCCAGTTGCGTCAGTTCCTCATTCCAGGCCAACACGAACACCAGCAGGCTGGCACCGATCATCAATGGGATGTCCAGGCGCACCAATTGGCGCGAGACGCGCAACGGAATGATCAGCGCCGACAACCCGAGGGTGACGAGGATGTTGAAGATGCTGCTGCCGATCACGCTGCCCACAGCGATGTCGGCGTTCTGCGCCATAGTCGCCTGCAGGCTGACGGCCATTTGCGGCGCGCTGCTGCCGAAGGCGACGACGGTCAGGCCGATGATCAGCGGCCGCACTTGCAAGCGAACCGCCAGGCCTATTGCAGCCCGCACCAGCAGCTCGGCGCCGCTGATCAGCAACAACAGGCCACCGAGCAATTCGATCAGGCTGAGCAGCGGTAGGGCGGTAATCAGGGAAATGGCCGGGCTCCGTCTATCAATCGTCGAGGGCTTGCACGCGTACCCGTGCGGTGCCGCTGCGTAGCATGCCCAGTTGCTCGGCTGCTGCGCGGGATACGTCGATCAGACGGCCTCGAGTATACGGACCGCGGTCGTTGATACGGACCACGACGCTGTCGTTATTTTTCAGATTGGTGATTTTCACCCGGGTGCCGAACGGCAACTGGCGATGGGCGGCGGTCAGGCCGTTCTGGTTGAAACGCTCGCCGCTGGCGGTGCGTTTGCCGTGGTGTTTTGCACCGTAATAGGAGGCGACGCCGGTCTGGTCGTAGCCGTGAGGATCGACCGTCCCGCTCTGGCTGGCGCAACCGGCCAGCAGGGACAGCAGGGCGCAGGCGCCGAGGAGACGCTTCATCAAAGGGTTTCCCACATCAGTGTGGTTGTGAGGATCATTGTGGCGAGGGAGCTTGCTCCCGCTGGGCTGCGAAGCGGCCCCCAACAATCTACTGCCGGATACGGGGGGCTGCTGCGCAGCCCAGCGGGAGCAAGCTCCCTCGCCACAGGGGAATGAGCCAGATACAGGTACTGGCTCCATGTCCATCAGCCCTCAAGCTTGCTTTTGAGCAGTTCGTTGACCTGTTGCGGGTTGGCCTTGCCCTTGGAGGCTTTCATGGCTTGGCCGACGAAGAAGCCGAACATCTTGCCGCGCTTGGCTTCGTCTGCCGCGCGGTACTGTTCGACCTGCTCGGCGTTGGCCGCGAGCATTTCATCGAGCACGGCGGAAATGGCGCCGGTATCGGTGACCTGCTTCAGGCCGCGCTTCTCGATGATCTCGTCGGCGCTGCCCTCGCCATTGGCCATGGCTTCGAACACCATCTTGGCGATCTTGCCGGAAATGGTGTTGTCCTTGATCCGCAGCAGCATGCCGCCCAGTTGCTCGGCCGAGACCGGCGACTGGTCGATTTCCAGGCCCTGCTTGTTCAACAGGCTGCCCAATTCCACCATCACCCAGTTGGCCGCCAGCTTGGCGTCGCCACCGATGCTCACGACTTTCTCGAAATAATCGGCCTGTTCGCGGCTGGTGGCCAGGACGTTGGCGTCATAGCTCGACAGCCCGAACTGGGCCTGGAAGCGCTCGCGTTTCTGCGGCGGCAGTTCCGGCAGGGTGGCGCGCACCTCGTCGAGGAACGCGTTCTCGATGACCACCGGCAGCAGGTCCGGGTCGGGGAAGTAACGGTAGTCGTTGGCTTCTTCCTTACTGCGCATCGGACGGGTCTCGTCCTTGTTCGGGTCGTACAGGCGGGTCTGCTGGATGACCTTGCCACCGTCCTCGATCAGTTCGATCTGGCGCTGGATCTCGCTGTTGATCGCCTTCTCGATGAAGCGGAACGAGTTGACGTTCTTGATCTCGCAGCGCGTGCCGAACTCAACCTGGCCTTTAGGCCGGATCGACACGTTGCAGTCGCAGCGCAGCGAGCCTTCGGCCATGTTGCCATCGCAGATGCCCAGGTAGCGCACCAGCGCATGGATCGCCTTGACGTAGGCCACGGCTTCCTTGGCGCTGCGCATGTCCGGCTCGGAAACGATTTCCAGCAGTGGCGTGCCGGCACGGTTCAGGTCGATGCCGGTGGCACCGTTGAACTCTTCGTGCAGGCTCTTGCCGGCGTCTTCTTCCAGGTGCGCCCGGGTGATGCCGACGCGCTTGACCGTGCCGTCTTCCAGGGCGATGTCCAGGTGGCCCTTGCCAACGATCGGCAGTTCCATCTGGCTGATCTGGTAGCCCTTGGGCAGGTCCGGGTAGAAGTAGTTCTTGCGGGCGAACACGTTGTGCTGGCCGATCTCGGCGTCAATTGCCAGGCCGAACATCACCGCCATGCGCACCGCTTCGGCGTTGAGCACCGGCAGCACGCCGGGCATGCCCAGGTCGACCAGGCTGGCCTGGGTGTTGGGCTCGGAGCCGAACGTGGTGGAGCTACCGGAAAAGATTTTCGACCGGGTGGTGAGCTGGGTATGAATCTCCAGCCCGATCACGACTTCCCATTGCATGTGTTTCTCCTCAGAAGCCGGTTGGGGTGCGGGTGTGCCAGTCAGTGTTCAACTGATACTGGTGGGCAACGTTCAACAGGCGGCCTTCCTGGAAATACGGCGCGAGCAACTGCACGCCCACCGGCAGGCCATCGACGAAACCGGCCGGCATGGACAGGCCCGGCAAGCCGGCGAGGTTGGCGGTGATGGTGTAGACGTCTTCCAGGTACTCGGCGACCGGGTCGCTGTTCTTGGCGCCGAGCTTCCAGGCCGGGTTTGGCGTGGTCGGGCCGAGGATGATGTCGACCTCGTTGAAGGCCGCCATGAAGTCGTTTTTCACCAGGCGGCGGATTTTCTGCGCCTTGAGGTAGTAGGCGTCGTAGTAGCCGGCGGACAGCGCATAGGCGCCGACCATGATCCGGCGCTGCACTTCGGCACCGAAGCCTTCGCCACGGGAGCGCTTGTACAGGTCGATCAGGTTTTCCGGGTTCTCGCAGCGATAGCCGAAGCGCACGCCGTCGAAGCGTGACAGGTTCGAGGACGCTTCCGCCGGGGCGATCACGTAGTACGCGGGAATCGCGTGCTGCATGTTCGGCAGGCTGATTTCCTTGATGACCGCGCCGAGCTTCTCCAGCTCCTTGACGCTGTTATGGACCAGCTCGGCGATGCGCGGGTCGAGGCCGGCGCTGAAGTACTCCTTCGGCACACCGATGCGCAGGCCCTGCAGCGAACCGTTGAGGCTGGCGCTGTAGTCCGGCACGGGCTCATCGATGCTGGTGGAGTCGTTCGGGTCGAAGCCGGCCATGCCTTGCAGCAGGATCGCGCAGTCTTCGGCGGTGCGGGCCAGCGGGCCGCCCTGGTCGAGGCTGGAGGCGTAGGCGATCATGCCCCAGCGCGAGACGCGACCGTAGGTCGGCTTCAGGCCGGTGAGGTTGGTAAACGCCGCTGGTTGGCGAATCGAACCGCCGGTGTCGGTGGCGGTGGCGGCCGGCAACAGGCGTGCGGCCACGGCGGCGGCGGAACCACCGGACGAACCGCCCGGTACGTGTTCCAGGTTCCACGGGTTCTTCACGGCGCCGTAGTAGCTCGACTCGTTGGCCGAGCCCATGGCGAATTCGTCCATGTTGGTCTTGCCCAGGGTCACGGTGCCGGCGGCGGCCAGCTTGGCGACCACGGTGGCATCGTACGGGGCTTTGAAGTTGTCGAGCATCTTCGAACCGCAGCTGGTGCGGATGCCCTGGGTGCAGAACAAGTCCTTGTGGGCAATCGGCGCACCGAGCAGGGCACCGGTTTCACCATTGGCGCGCCGGGCATCGGCGGCCCTGGCCTGGCTCAGGGCCAGCTCCTGGGTGAGGCTGATGAAGCTGTTGAGCTGCGGGTCAAGCTGGGCGATGCGCGCCAGCAGGACCTGGGTCAGCTCTTCGGAAGAAAACTTTTTATCGGCGAGTCCGCGGGCGATCTCGGCCAGGGTCATGTGATGCATGAGAGGCTCTTTCCCTTTAGTCGATGACTTTCGGAACCAGGTACAGGCCGTTTTCGACCGCTGGTGCGATGGACTGGTAGGCCTCGCGGTGATTGGACTCGGTCACGACGTCGGCGCGCAGGCGCTGGCTGGCTTCCAGTGGGTGTGCCAGTGGTTCGATGCCGTCGGTATTGACCGCCTGCATCTCGTCGACCAGCCCCAGAATGCTGTTCAGGGCAGAAGTGATGTGTGGAAGATCGGCTTCATTGAGGCCCAGACAGGCCAGATGAGCGATTTTTTCCACGTCGGAGCGTTCAAGCGCCATGGGATTCTCCAGTGGAAAACAAAACGGACGCAGTCTGTCCGTGTGTTAGATTGTCGGAACACTACCGCATTTCTACGGCCCTAGTGCCCTGTATCACAAGTGCTGTTCCTTTTTGACGGCGTCTATTGCCGTCATGCTGCGTTGCCGCTTCTCGCCATAGCAGGCTATGACTCGTCGCGGCGCCTTGCCTGACGACAATAGCCACTCGTCAAAGAAGGAGCGCACTTATGACACAGGGCACTGGCCGCGATTGTGGGGTTTGGTGCACAGAAAAGCGGCCAATTTAACATATTGGCGCCTTGCCCAAAATCCCTGTCGTTGTTAGAGTTTGCCGCACTTTTTTACCCACGCGTTGCCTAGGGTCCCTTTCCCATGTTCAAGAAACTGCGTGGCATGTTTTCCAGCGATCTTTCCATTGACCTGGGCACTGCCAACACCCTTATTTACGTGCGCGAGCGCGGTATCGTCCTGAATGAACCCTCGGTCGTGGCCATCCGCACCCACGGTAACCAGAAAAGTGTCGTGGCTGTCGGTACGGAAGCCAAGCGCATGCTGGGCCGTACACCGGGCAACATCGCGGCCATTCGCCCAATGAAGGATGGCGTGATCGCCGACTTCAGCGTCTGCGAAAAGATGCTGCAGTACTTCATCAACAAGGTTCACGAAAACAGCTTCCTGCAGCCCAGCCCTCGTGTGCTGATCTGCGTTCCATGCAAGTCCACCCAGGTAGAGCGACGCGCTATCCGTGAATCGGCTCTCGGCGCCGGTGCCCGTGAAGTGTTCCTGATCGAAGAGCCAATGGCCGCTGCCATCGGTGCCGGCCTGCCGGTGGAAGAAGCCCGCGGCTCGATGGTCGTCGACATCGGTGGGGGTACCACTGAAATCGCGCTGATCTCCCTCAATGGTGTGGTCTACGCCGAATCCGTACGTGTGGGCGGCGACCGTTTCGACGAAGCGATCATCACTTATGTGCGTCGCAACTACGGCAGCCTGATCGGCGAATCCACCGCCGAGCGCATCAAGCAGGAAATCGGCACGGCCTACCCGGGCGGTGAAGTGCGTGAAGTCGACGTGCGTGGTCGCAACCTGGCTGAAGGCGTTCCACGGGCCTTCACCCTCAACTCCAACGAAGTGCTCGAAGCGCTGCAAGAGTCGCTGGCGACCATCGTCCAGGCGGTCAAGAGCGCCCTGGAGCAGTCGCCGCCGGAGCTGGCGTCGGACATCGCCGAGCGCGGCCTGGTGCTGACCGGTGGTGGCGCACTGTTGCGTGACCTTGACAAGTTGTTGGCCCAGGAAACCGGCCTGCCGGTGATCGTTGCCGAAGACCCGTTGACCTGCGTTGCCCGCGGCGGTGGCCGAGCATTGGAAATGATGGACAAGCACACCATGGACCTGCTCTCCAGCGAATAAGTTTTGCTGAAGTGGTCTATGTTGTTCGCTCCCGGGCAGCACTTTGCAGTGCTGCCCGTTGGCGTTTATCTTCTGTCATTCGTATCCAGGCCGGTTTGATGCCGTATGAATAAAGAAAACATTTGCCTGGGAGGAGCGGCCTATTAAACCGCTTTTCGCCAAAGGCCCCTCATTGGGTGTGCGCCTGCTGGTGCTGACCGTGCTATCGGTCGCGCTGATGGTGGTCGATGCCCGCTTCACGCTGCTCAAGCCTGTACGCAGCCAGATGTCGCTGGTGTTGATGGAATCCTACTGGATCACCGACCTGCCGCAGCGCCTGTGGCAAGGTGTCGCCAGCCAGTTTGGCAGCCGGACCGAACTGGTCGCCGAAAACGAAAAACTCAAGACCGAAAACCTGCTGTTGCAGGGGCGCATGCAGAAGCTGGCGGCCCTCACCGAGCAGAACGTTCGGCTGCGCGAGTTGCTCAATTCTTCGGCGCTGGTCAACGAGAAGGTCGAAGTGGCCGAGTTGATCGGCATGGACCCCAACCCCTTCACCCACCGTATCATCATCAACAAGGGCGAGCGCGACGGCGTGGTCCTCGGCCAGCCGGTGCTCGACGCCCGTGGCCTGATGGGCCAGGTGGTGGAGTTGATGCCCTACACGTCCCGCGTGTTGTTGCTGACCGATACCACCCACAGCATTCCGGTGCAGGTCAACCGCAACGGCCTGCGGGCGATCGCCAGCGGCACCGGTAACCCGGAACGCCTGGAGCTGCGGCATGTGGCCGATACCGCCGATATCAAGGAAGGCGACCTGCTGGTCAGTTCCGGCCTCGGCCAGCGCTTCCCGGCCGGGTATCCGGTGGCGACGGTCAAGGAAGTCATCCATGACTCCGGCCAGCCGTTTGCCATCGTTCGCGCGGTGCCGACGGCGGCATTGAATCGCAGCCGCTACCTGCTGCTGGTATTCAGCGACAACCGCACGCCCGAAGAACGTGCCAACGATGCCGCCGTGGCCCAGGAAGCCCAGGACCGCCAGGGCGGCGAGTCGGCCGCCCCAGTGACCGCAGCGCCGGCGCCTGTCCCGGCCGCGGTGCCAAAACCACCAGTGCCAGCACCCGCGACGGCGGCTCCGGCCACCGCGCCGGCGGCAACCCCGGTCACCGCGCCCGCCGCGCCTGCTGTGAAACCGACCCGCTCGGCCACCCACGCGCCCGCCGCGCAGCCTGCTCAACCAGCCCGGCCCGCCGCCAAACCGCCAGCCTCCACGCCGGCCACCGCGCCAGCCCCCAGGGGAGCACGAGAAGAATGAGCAGTACCCAATCCGGTAACGGCTGGATGGTCTGGCTGACCTTCGCCATCGGCCTGTTGCTCAGCGTTTCGCCGCTGCCGCAGTTCATGGAAATCCTGCGCCCACTGTGGCTGGCCCTGTTGCTGGCCTTCTGGGCGCTGGCCTTGCCGCACAAGGTCGGCATGGTCACCGCCTGGTGCCTGGGCCTGGCCGAGGACGTGCTTTATGGCACGTTGCTGGGGCAGAACGCGCTGATCCTGACGTTGATCACCTTCTTGGTGCTGTCGCTGCAACAACGCCTGCGGATGTTCCCTATGTGGCAGCAGTGCCTGGTGATCCTGGTGATCTTCGGCCTGGCGCAACTGGTGCAGTTGTGGCTCAGCGCGCTGACTGGCAACCGCCAGCCGACCCTGGCGCTGGTCTTGCCAGCCCTGGTCAGCGCCTTGCTCTGGCCCTGGGTCAGCTTCGGTTTGCGTGGCCTGCGCCTGCGTTTCAAAATCAACTGATTCGGTCAGGATACCTACACTTTTTCTGATGACTTACATCCCTGTGGCGAGGGAGCTTGCTCCCGCTCGGTTGCGTAGCGACCGTAAAGGTTGGGGCCGCTGCGCAGCCCAGCGGGAGCAAGCTCCCTCGCCACAAAAGCTGTTTTTGTCTGGATGGCTGTGCTTTGAGAGGGAGATGTCTTGATGAAACCGCTTTACCTCGCCTCAGGTTCGCCGCGTCGGCGTGAACTGCTCACGCAGATCGGTGTACCCTTTACCGCCGTCGGCGCGGACATCGACGAAACTCCCCTGGACCACGAAACCCCTTCGGCCTATGTCGAGCGCCTGGCGCGCTGCAAGGCCGAGGCGGGTCGGCGAGCCCTGGACGCCGGCATGGATGGCTGCGTGTTGGGCGCCGATACGGCTGTGGTACTGGACGGGCGAATTCTCGGCAAACCCGTGGACCAGGCCGATTCCATGGCGATGCTCTTGAGCCTGTCCGGTCGCGAACATGAAGTATTGACCGCCATTGCCATACTGGGAGGGCAGCGTTGTGAATCCCGCGTTGTGCGCAGCCTGGTGCGCTTTCGGTCGATCACGGAACAGGAAGCGGCGGCCTACTGGGCCAGCGGTGAACCCCGGGACAAGGCCGGCGGCTATGGCATTCAAGGGCTGGGTGCGGTATTCGTCGCCGGGCTTGAAGGCAGTTATTCAGCCGTGGTCGGCCTGCCGCTGTGCGAAACCGCAGAACTACTGGGCCATTTCGGCATACCCTGTTGGCAAACCTTGAGCGCGCGCTGAGCGCCGTCTGACTTGATGCGGCCATAATCGTGAACATGCCTGAACGAGACCCTGCCATGAGTGAAGAGATCCTGATCAACATCACGCCGATGGAATCGCGCGTGGCGGTGGTTGAAAACGGTGTTCTGCAAGAGGTCCACGTCGAGCGCACGCAAAAGCGTGGCATCGTCGGCAATATCTATAAAGGCAAGGTGGTGCGGGTGCTGCCGGGCATGCAGGCGGCCTTCGTCGACATCGGCCTGGACCGCGCGGCATTCATCCATGCGTCGGAAATTTCCATGCGCGAAGGGCCGGCCGTGGAGAGCATCAGCGCGCTGGTGCATGAAGGCCAGAGCCTGGTGGTGCAGGTCACCAAGGACCCCATCGGCTCCAAGGGCGCGCGCCTGACCACGCAACTGTCGATTCCGTCGCGCTACCTGGTGTACATGCCGCGCACCGCCCATGTCGGCATTTCCCTGAAGATCGAAGACGAGGCCGAGCGCGAGCGTCTCAAGCAGGTGGTCAGCGACTGCGTGGAAAAAGAAGGCATCAAGGAAGCCGGTGGGTTCATCCTGCGCACCGCCGCCGAAGGGGCCGGGGCCGATGAGATCCTCATGGACATCCGCTACCTGCGCAGGCTTTGGGACCAGATCGCCGCGCAGATCAAGACCATCGCCACCCCCAGCGTGATCTACGAAGACCTGGGCCTGGCGCTGCGGACCTTGCGCGATCTGGTCAGCCCCAAGATCGAGAAAATCCGCATCGACTCCCGGGAGACCTTTCAGAAAACCACGCAGTTCGTCGCCGAACTGATGCCGGAAATCGCCGACCGCCTCGAGCATTACCCTGGCGAACGGCCGATTTTCGACCTGTACGGCGTCGAAGACGAAATCCAGAAAGCCCTTGAACGCAAGGTCCCGCTCAAGTCCGGCGGCTACCTGGTGGTGGATCCGGCCGAGGCCATGAGCACCATCGACGTCAACACCGGGGCGTTCGTCGGCCATCGCAACCTGGAAGAAACCATCTTCAAGACCAACCTGGAAGCCGCCACCGCCATTGCCCGGCAACTGCGCCTGCGCAACCTGGGTGGGATCATCATCATCGACTTCATCGACATGGAAGATGAAGAGCACCAGCGCCAGGTGCTGCGGACCCTGGAAAAACAACTCGAACGCGACCACGCCAAGACCAACATCATCGGTATCACCGAGCTGGGCCTGGTGCAGATGACCCGCAAGCGCACCCGCGAAAGCCTCGAACAGGTGCTGTGCGAGCCGTGCAGCAGTTGCCAGGGCCGCGGCAAGCTCAAGACCCCGGAAACCGTGTGTTACGAAATCTTCCGGGAAATTCTCCGGGAGGCGCGCGCCTACCAGGCGACCGGCTATAGAGTGTTGGCGAACCAGAAAGTCGTGGACCGCCTGCTCGACGAGGAGTCAGGCAATGTCGCAGAGCTGGAAGCGTTTATTGGACGCACGATTCGCTTCCAGGTGGAAACCATGTATTCCCAGGAACAATACGACGTGGTGTTGCTCTGAAGAGCTTGGGAAGCGGCGGGCCCGCGGATTTGATCGTCTTTGCCAGGGGAGCCCACTGACATGGAGCGTCTGACACGCATTTTGGCGGCGCTGACTCGCTGGGGGCTGGGGCTGTGCGCCCTGCTGCTGGTGTTGCTGGCGTTGTACGTCAGCCTCGGTCGCGAGCTGGTCCCGCTGGTGGCCGAATATCGCGCCGAGGTCGAGACCCGGGCCGGCGCTGCCTTGGGCATGCCTGTGCACATCGGACGCCTCGACGGTAGCTGGAGCGCCCTGGCGCCAATCCTGGCTGCGCGCGACGTGGTGGTCGGCGAAGGCCCCAACGCCTTGCACCTGGATCAGGTGCGAGCCGTGCCCGACCTGTGGGACAGCTTGCTGGCACGTCAGGTGCGTATTGCCCACCTGGAAGTCAGCGGCCTGAAGATCAGCCTCAAGGAGGGCACCGACGGCAAGTGGGCCCTGGAAGGCCTGCCGGTGAAGGACGACCAGCCCCTCGATCCGCAGCAATTGCTCGAACGCATGCAGGTGGTCTCCAGGTTCTCGCTGCTCGATAGCCAGGTGACGTTGCAACCTGTCGAGCAACCACCGCTGACCCTCACCTACGTCGGTTTGAGCTTGCGCACCGGCGCCATCCGTCAACGGCTGGACGTGCGCTTGACCCTGCCTGACGGTCAGCCGGTGGCGATCAACCTGCGCACCCGTATCCGCGCCAGTGACTGGAAGAACGGCCAGGCCGATGCGTACCTGAGCCTGCCGCAAAGCGACTGGGCCAAATGGCTGCCCAAACGCCTGACCCAGCAATGGAATTTTTCCCGGATCAAGGCCGGTGGCGAGTTCTGGCTGAGTTGGGGCGGCGGTACGGTGCAAAGCGCGGCCATGCGCTTGAACGCTCCTGACATCCTGGGTGCCTACGCCGAGCGCAAGCCGGTGCAGATCCATAACCTGGCGCTCAATGGATATTTCCAGCGTGGTGACCAGGGATTTACCGCGACCTTCGATTCCCTGGCGATGAACCTGGGCGAAACCCGCTGGGAATCGCGCCTGCAACTGCAACAGAGTGCTGCCACCGAAAAGGCCGAGGAGCGCTGGCACCTGCAGGCCGATCGCCTCGACCTGACCCCGCTTACGCCTTTGCTCAACGCCCTGGCACCGTTGCCTGAAGGCCTGGCGACGACCATCGACCGTCTCAAGGTGACCGGTGGCCTGCGCAACGTGCTGCTGGACTACCGGCCGCAGAACACCGGTGACCAGAAAATCAGCTTCGCCACCAACCTGGACACCGTGGGCTTTGACGCCTATCGCGGCGCCCCGGCTGCGCGCAATGTATCGGGGAGTCTGAGCGGCGACCTCGGTGGCGGCGAGCTGCGCATGGACAGCAAGGACTTTTCCCTGCACCTGGACCCGATTTTCGCCAAGCCCTGGCAGTATCTGCAGGCCAACGCCCGGTTGACCTGGAAGCTCGACAAGCAAGGCTTCACCCTGATCGCGCCGTATTTGAAGGTGCTGGGCGAGGAGGGTCGGATTGCTGGCGATTTCCTGATCCGCCTGCATTTCGACCACAGCCAGGAAGACTACATGGACCTGCGGGTTGGCCTGGTGGACGGTGATGGACGCTACACCGCCAAGTACCTGCCGGCGGTCCTCAGCCCGGCGCTGGATGAGTGGCTGCGCACGGCCATCGTCAAGGGCGCGGTGGACGAGGGCTTCTTCCAGTATCAAGGCTCGCTCAATCACGGTGCCGAAGACGCGGCACGCAGTATCAGCCTGTTTTTCAAGGTGCATGACGCCGAACTGGCGTTCCAGCCGGGCTGGCCTTCGGTCAGCAAGGTCAGCGGTGATGTCTTCGTCGAAGACAGCGGCGTGCGCATCTTCGCCAGCCAAGGACAATTGCTCGATACCCAGGTCAAGGATGTTTCGGTGAACATTCCCCATGTACCCAGCGGGCAAAGCGTTCATCTGTTTCTGGACGGCGGGTTCGCTGGAGGACTGGGGGACGGTCTGAAAATCCTCCAGACCGCGCCGATCGGGACCGCCGAGACATTTGCCGGCTGGGAAGGCGAGGGCGACCTGCAAGGCAGCGTGAAGCTCGACATCCCCCTGGTCAAAGGCGAGCAACCGAAGATCCTGGTGGATTTCGCCACCGACAAGGCCCGTCTCAAGCTCAGCGAGCCGGTACTGGAACTGACCCAACTCAAGGGCGATTTCCGCTTCGACAGCAACAAGGGCTTGAGCGGCAAGGGCATCAGTGCCCGGGCATTCGACCGGCCCGTGACCGCACAGATTTTCGCCGAAGGCCACGCCGGAGCGCTCAACACACGAGTCACGGCGTCCGGGCAGGTGGAGATCAAGAAACTCACCAGTTGGCTGAATGTCACCCAGCCGTTGCCGGTATCCGGTGTCGTGCCGTACCAGTTGCAAGTGATCCTCGACGGCGCCGACAGCCAATTGTCGGTCAGTTCCAACCTCAAGGGCGTGGCGGTGGACCTGCCGGCACCCTTCGGCATGGCCGCCGATGTCGGGCGCGACACGGTGTTTCGCATGACCCTGCAAGGGCCGGAGCGGCGTTATTGGCTCGATTATGGCGACCTGGCCAATTTCACTTACGCCGCGCCGAGCGGGAAAGTCGCCGATGGTCGTGGCGAATTGTTGCTGGGGGCCGGCGATGCCGTTCTACCCGGGGCCAAGGGACTGCGACTGCGCGGCACACTGCCTGCACTGGACGTGAGTCCCTGGCAGGACCTGGTCAACAAGTACGCCGGCCAGGATCCGGGCGGCAGTGCCAAGCAACTGCTCAGCAGCGTCGATCTGACTGTCGGCAAGCTCACGGCCATGGGTACGACCCTGGACCAGGCATCGGTGCAATTGGACCGCAGGTCGGACGCCTGGGCCTTGCGGCTCGACAGCCAGCAGGCCAAGGGCAATGTCAGCCTGCCGGACGCAAAGGCCGCCCCGATTGGTATCAAGCTTGATTATGTGCGCCTGCCGGCCACAGACCCGACGGTCCAGGCGGATGAAAACTCACCGGACCCGTTGGCGTCGGTCGATCCCGGCAAAATCCCGGCCATGGATATTGCCATCGACCAATTGTTCCAGGGCCCTGATCTCATCGGTGCGTGGTCGTTGAAAGTACGACCGACCGCCAAGGGCATCGCGCTGAACGAGCTGGACATGGGCCTCAAGGGCATGGTGTTGAACGGCAGCGGTGGTTGGGAAGGCGCGCCCGGTTCCACCAGCAGTTGGTACAAGGGCCGTATCGGCGGCAAGAACCTGGGCGACGTGCTCAAGGGCTGGGGTTATGCCCCAAGCGTGACCAGCCAGACGTTCCGCCTGGATGTCGATGGCCGCTGGCCCGGCTCGCCAGCGTGGGTCGCCACCAAGCGTTTTTCCGGCAGCCTCGACGCGTCGCTGAGCAAGGGCCAGTTTGTCGAAGTGGAAGGCAGCGCCCAGGCGTTGCGGGTATTTGGCCTGCTGAACTTCAACTCCATCGGCCGACGCTTGCGCCTGGACTTCTCCGACCTGTTCGGCAAGGGGCTGAGCTACGACCGGGTCAAGGGACTGCTGGTGGCAAGCGATGGTGTGTACGTGACCCGCGAACCCATTACCCTGACCGGGCCGTCGAGCAACCTGGAACTCAACGGCACGCTGGACATGGTGGCCGACCGGGTCGACGCCAAGTTGCTGGTGACGCTGCCGGTGACCAACAACCTGCCAATCGCCGCGCTGATCGTCGGTGCCCCGGCGGTGGGTGGCGCGCTGTTTTTGATCGACAAACTGATCGGCGACCGCGTGGCGCGCTTTGCCAGCGTAAGATACGACGTCAAGGGGCCGTGGAAAGAGCCGAAGATCAGCTTCGACAAGCCGTTTTGACAGCTTTGATCGTTCCCACGCTCTGCGTGGGAACGCCGCCCGGGACGCTCTGCGTCCCTGTGACGTGGAGCATCACTTGATGCATTCCCACGCAGAGCGTGGGAACGAGATGAGACAGGGAGGAGGCACCATGCCATTCGCCGTGATTCAAATGGTCAGTCAAAGCGATGTGCTCGCCAACCTGGCCCGTGCTCGTGCGCTGCTGGAGCAGGCTGCCGCAGGCGGCGCCAGGCTGGCCGTGCTGCCGGAGAATTTCGCGGCGATGGGACGGCGGGACATTGCCGATATCGGTCGTGCCGAAGCCTTTGGTCAGGGACCGATCCTGCCCTGGTTGAAACAGGTCGCCCGAGACCTCAAGTTATGGATTGTGGCCGGCACGTTGCCGTTGCCACCGGTGGACCAGCCCGAGGCCAGGTCCCACGCCTGTTCGTTGCTGGTCGACGATCAGGGCCAGATCGTGGCGCGCTACGACAAGCTGCACTTGTTCGATGTGGATGTGGCGGACAATCGCGGGCGCTATCGCGAGTCGGATGACTATGCTTATGGCGCTAACGTGGTGGTTGCCGATACCCCCGTGGGCCGGGTCGGCCTGACGGTCTGTTACGACTTGCGGTTTCCGGAGCTCTACAGCGAGTTGCGGGCTGCCGGGGCCGAACTGATCACGGCGCCGTCGGCGTTTACCGCGGTGACCGGCGCGGCCCATTGGGAGGTATTGATTCGCGCCCGGGCCATCGAGACCCAGTGCTACATGCTGGCGGCCGCCCAGGGCGGCGTGCATCCGGGGCCGCGGGAAACCTTTGGCCATGCCGCGATTGTCGACCCGTGGGGCCGCGTGCTGGCACAACAGGATCAAGGTGAGGCCGTGCTGCTGGCCGCACGCGACAGCAGCGAACAGGCGTCCATCCGGGCGCGCATGCCGGTGGCCAGCCATCGGCGCTTTTTCTCGCAGGGCGCTCGACAGCGACCTGTCCAAGACGACGAATTCAAGGCGTAAAACATATGAGCGGGTTGTTGTCCTCAGTCAGTGAACACCTCTTAGCCCCTGGCGGCGTAACCCTGGAGAGCCTGCAAGGCGTGCTGGGCGACCTGGCCGGCCCGGGCATCGATGCGGCCGACCTGTATTTCCAAGGGCAGATCTCCGAATCCTGGTCGCTGGAAGACGGCATCGTCAAGGAAGGCAGTTTCAACCTTGACCAGGGCGTGGGTGTGCGCGCCCAGTCCGGGGAAAAAACCGGTTTTGCCTACAGCAACGCCATCACCCTGGAGGCCCTCGGTGCCGCGGCCCGTGCGGCCCGTTCGATCTCCCGCGCCGGGCAGAATGGCACGGTCCAGGCGTTCAGCAGCCAGGACGTGGCGCAGTTGTATGCGCCGGATAACCCGCTGGAAGTCATGAGCCGCGCCGAAAAAGTCGAGCTGCTCAAGCGCATCGACGTCGCCACCCGTGCCCTCGATCCGCGTATCCAACAAGTGACGGTGAGCATGGCCGGGGTCTGGGAGCGGATCCTGGTGGCTTCCACCGACGGCGGTCTGGCGGCGGACGTGCGGCCGCTGGTGCGGTTCAACGTCAGCGTGATCGTCGAGCAGAACGGTCGCCGTGAGCGCGGCGGCCATGGTGGCGGCGGACGCACCGATTACCGTTATTTCCTCAGCGAAGACCGCGCCATGGGCTACGCCCGCGAAGCGCTGCGCCAGGCGCTGGTCAACCTCGAGGCCATTCCGGCCCCGGCCGGTACGTTGCCGGTGGTGCTGGGGTCCGGTTGGTCCGGCGTGCTGCTGCACGAAGCGGTGGGTCACGGCCTGGAAGGCGATTTCAACCGCAAGGGCAGCTCAGCCTACAGCGGGCGCATGGGGGAAATGGTTGCCTCGAAACTCTGCACCATCGTCGATGACGGCACCCTGGCCGGGCGTCGTGGCTCCCTGAGCGTCGACGACGAAGGCACGCCGACTGAATGCACCACGCTGATCGAGAACGGTGTGCTCAAGGGCTACATGCAAGACAAGCTCAATGCCCGGCTGATGGGCGTGGCCCGCACGGGCAACGGTCGCCGTGAATCCTACGCGCACCTGCCCATGCCGCGCATGACCAACACCTACATGCTCGGTGGTCAAAGCGATCCGGCGGAAATTATCGCCTCGGTGAAAAAAGGTATCTATTGCGCCAACCTCGGCGGCGGCCAGGTCGACATCACCAGTGGCAAGTTCGTGTTCTCCACCAGCGAGGCCTACCTGATCGAAGACGGCAAGATCACCGCGCCGGTCAAAGGCGCGACCCTGATCGGCAACGGGCCGGAGGCGATGAGCAAGGTGTCGATGGTCGGTAACGACCTGGCGCTGGACAGCGGTGTGGGGACGTGTGGCAAGGATGGGCAATCGGTGCCGGTGGGCGTCGGCCAGCCGACCTTGAAGATCGACGCGATTACCGTGGGTGGCACGGGCGCATGAAAATATTCAGCGGCCCCGTGGCGAGGGAGCTTGCTCCCGCTGGGCTACGCAGTAGCCCCATGCGGTCGCTGCGCAACCGAGCGGGAGCAAGCTCCCTCGCCACGGTAATGGCTACCCTGGCAAGGGATTGGTGAGCCAGTGAACGATCAGCGCAAGCCGCGTTGGGTTTCGTCCAGCTCACGGATGTACTTGAAGATTTTACGGCTCGAGGCCGGTGGCTTGTTCTGCGCCAGCTCGTGCTGGGCCTGACGGATCAGGGAGCGTAATTGCTGACGATCAGCCTCCGGGTAGTCGATGACGAATTTTTCCAGGGTGCCGTCGTCGCCTGCGATCAAGCGATCGCGCCAGCGCTCCAGGTTGTGGAAACGTTCGTTGTATTGCCGGGTGGAGGCATCGAGTTGATCGAGCAGGACCAAAATGGCGTCAGTGTCCTGATCGCGCATCAGCTTGCCGATGAATTGCAGGTGCCGTTTACGCGCGATATTCGCGGTGTGCTTGGGCGCATCGGCCAGGGCCCGGCGCAAGGCGTCGGTCAAAGGCAGTTTGGCCAGCAAGTCAGGCTTGAGTGTTGTCAGTCGCTCGCCGAGGTCAACCAGAGCATGCAGCTCGCGTTTGACCTGGGATTTGCTTTTTTCACCCTCGTAGAGGGAGTCGTCGTAAGAATCAACCATGGTGGCAGTCCGCAAAGAAACGCCGCCATGATAACCAGTCGGGGGCCGCTTGTCCGGCCCGGTCGCTCGAAGGCCATCACCGAAAGAAGAATTTGAGTGGAGAACACCATGAGTGCAGTTCAAAGCGTCGGCCCGCAAGCATTGCCGGCACTGCAGGAGCAAGTCGAGCAGATCCTTGCCGAGGCCAAGCGCCAGGGCGCCAGTGCCTGTGAAGTGGCTGTATCGCTGGAGCAGGGCCTGTCGACGTCGGTGCGCCAGCGCGAGGTGGAAACCGTCGAATTCAATCGCGACCAGGGCTTTGGCATCACCTTGTACGTGGGCCAGCGCAAGGGCTCGGCCAGCACGTCGGCGAGTGGTCCGGAGGCCATTCGCGAAACCGTCGCCGCGGCACTGGCTATTGCCAAGCACACCTCCGAAGACGAAGCCTCGGGCCTGGCCGATGCTGCGCTGATGTGCAAGGAGCTGCGCGACTTCGACCTGTTTCACGCCTGGGACATCACCCCCGAGCAGGCCATCGAACAGGCACTGCGTTGCGAAGCGGCGGCATTCGAGGCCGACAGCCGTATCAAGAATGCCGACGGCACGACGCTCAATACCCACCAGGGCTGCCGGGTCTATGGCAACAGCCACGGCTTCATCGGCGGTTATGCATCGACCCGCCACAGTCTCAGTTGCGTGATGATCGCCGAAGCCGATGGCCAGATGCAGCGCGATTACTGGTACGACGTGAACCGCCAGGGCACCTTGCTGGCGGACCCGGTGAGCATTGGCCGGAAAGCCGCACAACGGGCGGCCAGCCGCCTGGGCGCGCGGCCGGTGCCGACCTGTGAAGTGCCGGTGTTGTTTTCGGCCGAGCTGGCCGGCGGCTTGTTCGGCAGCTTCCTGTCGGCGGTGTCTGGCGGCAACCTGTACCGCAAATCGTCGTTCCTCGAGGGCGCGCTGGGGCAGAAACTGTTCCCGGAATGGATGACCATCGACGAGCGTCCGCACCTGATGCAGGCCATGGGCAGCTCCGCGTTCGACGGCGACGGCCTGGCCACCTACGCCAAGCCGTTCGTGGAAAAGGGCGAGTTGGTGTCCTACATCCTCGGCACCTATTCGGGCCGCAAACTCGGCATGCCGAGCACCGCCAATGCCGGTGGCGTGCATAACCTGTTCGTGACCCATGGCGAAGAAGACCAGGCCGCCTTGCTGCGGCGCATGGGGCGTGGCCTGCTGGTGACTGAACTGATGGGCCATGGCCTGAACATGGTCACCGGCGACTATTCCCGTGGCGCGGCGGGTTTTTGGGTCGAGAACGGCGAGATCCAGTTCCCGGTCCAGGAAGTGACCATCGCCGGGAACATGCGCGACATGTTCAAGCAGATCGTAGCGGTGGGCAACGATCTGGAAATGCGCAGCAACATCCGTACCGGCTCGGTACTGATCGAGCGGATGACAGTAGCGGGTAGCTGACCTTCAATCGCAGTAAAAAAGGCGCGTCATCCTAGCGGGTGACGCGCCTTTTTCATGTTCGCAGAAACCCCTGTGGCGAGGGAGCTTGCTCCCGCTCGGCTGCGCAGCAGCCGCAAAAATCTCAGCAGCACCGCAAAGACATGACAACCCTGATAAACAGGGCCTGCTTCGCAGTCCAGCGGGAGCAAGTTCCCTCGCCACGGTGAATTTTGTACGGGCTTACGGTTGTGTTGCTTCTTATTATCATCTAATAATGAATCTCATTCGCCGAGTGAGCCCCGGTCATGAGTTCTGCCCTGCACGAGCAACCCTACCTTGAAAGCTGGCGCTGGATGAGTCGCCAGATCCGTTGTGCGATGAGTCCGGACGAGCCGCGGCTGATCGAGCATTACCTGGCCGAAGGCCGTTATCTGGCCTGCTGCACAGCCACTTCGCCGTGGATGATTTCCGAAACCGCGTTTCGCTTGCTGCTCGACACCGCCGCCGACGTCGCGCTGCCGTGGCATTGGCGCAATCTCTGCCTCGACCAGGCCTGGCGTCCTCTGCGTGAGCTCGAACAACAATCACTGTGCCGCTGCCGCCTCAAGCGTTGGCAGAGTCATGCCTGGGCGCTGGCGACCTGCGCCCTGGAGCCGTCGATTCCTCTTATTGAACTGGTGCAAGGATCTCCCGATGAGTAATACCCGTATCGAACGCGACAGCATGGGCGAGCTGCAAGTCCCGGTGGATGCCCTCTATGGCGCCCAGACCCAGCGCGCAGTGGATAACTTTCCGGTCAGCGGCCAACGTATGCCGGCGCAGTTCATTCGCGCCCTGATCCTGGCCAAGGCGGCTGCCGCTCGGGCCAACGTAGAGCTGGAACAAATCAGCGCGGCCCAGGGCAAGGCCATTGTCGACGCCGCCCAAGGGCTACTCGAAGGCCAATTCATGGACCACTTCCCGGTGGATATCTTCCAGACCGGCTCCGGCACCAGTTCCAACATGAATGCCAACGAAGTGATCGCCACCCTTGCCAGTCGTTTGTTGGGGGAAACGGTTAATCCGAACGACCACGTCAATTGCGGCCAGAGCAGCAATGACATCATCCCTACCAGCATTCATGTCAGCGCTGCGCTGGCCTTGCATGAGCAACTGCTGCCGGCGCTGTTGCACCTAGTGCAGGTGATTGAGCGCAAGGCCGAGGAGGTGCACCCGTTCATCAAGACCGGTCGCACCCATCTGATGGATGCCATGCCGGTGCGCCTGAGCCAGGTGCTTGACGGCTGGGCGCAGCAACTCAAGGCCAATATCGGCCACTTGCAGGACCTGCTGCCGAGCCTGCAATCCCTCGCCCAGGGCGGTACGGCGGTCGGCACCGGGGTCAACGCCCATCCACGCTTCGCCGAGCTGTTCAGTCAACAACTGACGCAACTGACCCAGGTGCAGTTCACCCCAGGCCAGAATCTGTTCGCGCTGATCGGCTCCCAGGACACCGCCGTGGCGGTGTCCGGACAGCTCAAGACCACGGCGGTGTCGCTGATGAAAATCGCCAATGACCTGCGCTGGATGAACTCCGGGCCGCTGGCGGGCCTGGGCGAGATCGAACTCGAAGGCTTGCAGCCGGGCTCCTCGATCATGCCCGGCAAGGTCAACCCGGTCATTCCTGAAGCCACCGCGATGGTGGCGGCCCAAGTGATTGGCAACGACACGGTGATCACTATCGCCGGTCAATCGGGCAACTTCGAATTGAACGTGATGCTGCCGATCATCGCCCAGAACCTGCTGAGCAGCATCGCGCTGATGTCCACTGCCAGCCGCTTGCTGGCGGACAAGGCCATCGCCACCTTCAAGGTCAACGAGGCCCGGCTCAAGGAAGCGTTGTCGCGCAATCCGATCCTGGTGACCGCGCTGAATCCGATCATTGGTTACCAGAAGGCCGCTGAAATCGCCAAGAAGGCTTACCAGCAAGGTCGGCCGGTCATTGATGTCGCCCTGGAGCACACCGACCTGACACGCAGCGAACTCGAAGTCCTGCTGGACCCGGAGAAGCTCACCGCCGGCGGCGTGTAACCCCCGACACCTGTGTGGAGGACTCATCATGGAACACTGGAAACGTACGATTGAACGGGCCAACCGCTGTTTCATGCTGGGCGAGCTGGTAGATGCCCGCGAAGCCTACCTGCAAGCCCTGGCGCTGGCCCAGGTGCTGTTCGAGCGTTGGTCGGATGCCGACGAAGCGGTGGCCGCGTGCGTCGTCTCCCATCACAACCTGGCGGACCTGCACTTGCGCCTGAACCAGCCAGAGGAGAGCGCCGAGTACCTCTGCGCCATCCACCAGCGGTTGTTGCAGACCCTGCAGGACGAGCGCATGGCGCCGGCCCTGCGTGCTGCTGCGTTGCGTCAGAGCCACAAGACCTATGTCGAACTGCTGACGTTCATCAGCGAACACGGTGAATACCCTCGTACCCAGCGCCTGCTGGGTTGCAATGCCGCTTCGCCCCAGCAGCGCGATGCCCCTGTTCATTACGGAGTTCATTGAAAATGGCTTTTACCTTGCCTGCATTGCCCTACGCCTACGATGCCCTGGAACCGCACATCGATGCGCAAACCATGGAAATCCACTACACCAAGCATCACCAGACCTACATCAACAACCTCAACGCGGCGGTGGACGGTACCGAATACGCCGAATGGCCGGTCGAAAAACTGCTGTCCAGCATCGAGCAATTGCCGCAAAGCCTCAGGGCCGCGGTGATCAACCAGGGCGGCGGCCATGCCAACCATTCGTTGTTCTGGGAGGTCATGGCGCCCCAGGGCGGTGGACACCCAGAGGGGGCCCTGGCCGCCGCGATCGAAGCGCAACTGGGTGGGCTCGAACGGTTCAAGGAAGCATTCACCAAGGCGGCGCTGACCCGTTTCGGCAGCGGTTGGGCCTGGTTGAGCGTGACCCCGCAAAAGACATTGGTGGTGGAAAGCAGCGGCAACCAGGACAGCCCGTTGATGAACGGCCATACGCCGATCCTGGGCCTGGACGTCTGGGAGCACGCGTATTACCTGCTGTACCAGAACCGTCGGCCAGAATACATCAACGCGTTCTACAGCGTGATCAACTGGCCGGAAGTCGCACGCCGTTACCAGGCTGCGCTGGCCTGAGTGCCTCATAAACAATCCAAGGCTGACTATGGATACTGAAACGCTGGCGATAGGGAGCGGACGGATGTTCCGCTACGCCTTGGGATCGCTGTTATTGTTGGCCGGGATGACATTGCTGGTAGCCCAGGGCCTGGCGTGGCTGGACCTGGAGCCGAAACTGTTGCGTGCCCTGCAGGGCGGTGGGCTTTGCGCCTTGGGCACGGCGTTGGGCGCTGTGCCGGTGCTGGTGATCCGCCGCATGCCCCAGGCCGTGAGTGATTCGTTACTCGGTTTCGGGGCTGGCGTGATGCTGGCCGCGACGGCGTTTTCGCTGATCGTGCCGGGCATTGCCGCAGCCGAACAGCTGGGGCTCACGCCTTGGGCGGCCAGTGGCCTGATCAGCTTCGGTATCCTGCTGGGGGCATTCGGGCTGTACCTGGTCGACCGTAAAGTGTCAGCCAGCCCTGCAAGGCTGGTAGAGGCGCCCGGACGTCCGATCATTGCCCCGCGGATCTGGCTGTTCGTGTTTGCCATCGTGGCCCACAACATTCCTGAGGGGATGGCCGTTGGCGTATCGGCGGGTGGCGGCATGCCCGATGCCGACAGCCTGGCGATGGGGATCGCCTTGCAGGATGTCCCTGAAGGGCTGGTGATCGCGCTGGTGCTGGCTGCGGCCGGGATGTCGCGGCTCAAGGCGTTCGTGATTGGCGCTGCGTCAGGGCTGGTCGAGCCAGTGTTTGCGCTGTTGTGCGCCTGGTTGGTGAGCCTGGCCGAGATGCTGCTGCCCCTGGGGCTGGCGCTGGCGGCCGGGGCGATGCTGCTGGTGGTGACTCACGAGGTCATTCCCGAATCGCGCCGCAATGGCCATGACAAGCTGGCGAGCCTCGGGTTGCTGGTGGGGTTTTGCCTGATGATGGTGATGGATACGGCGTTGGCGTGACAGGGAAAGTCTGTGGGACAGAGATCAATCTGTGTGGCAGGGGGACAATCTGTGGGGCAGGGATCAATCTGTGTGGCAGGGGGGACAATCTGTGGGGCAGGATCAATCTGTGGCGAGGGGATTTATCCCCGCTGGGCTGCGAAGCAGCCCCAAAACCTACTCTCGCGGTGGCCCTGGTTGATTGCATAGAGCTTTTTTTGGGGGGGGCGCTTCGCACCCCAGCGGGGATAAATCCCCTCACCACAGGGGGGTTATTCGCCTTCGTCGAAGTACCTGTTGATCAGGTCCACCAGGGCATCCATCGCTTCCTGCGCTCGATCGCCTTCAGTGTGCAGGTGGATCTTGGTGCCCTTGCCGGCGGCGAGCATCATCATCGCCATGATGCTTTTACCGTCGACCGCGGTCTCGGGTGTGCGACCCACCCTGATGGTGGTGTCCTTGAACTGGCCCGCGACTCCGACGAACTTGGCCGACGCTCGGGCATGCAAACCCAGCTTGTTGATGATTTCAATTTCCTGAGCAGGCATCGCGATGTGAATCCTTTAGCTGAGGTCGCGGTGGCGAACCTGGACGTTCTTCAGGGATTGTTGCAGGAGTTGACCCAGGCGTTCGGTCAGGTAGACGGAGCGGTGATGACCGCCAGTACAACCGATGGCGATCGTGACATAGGCGCGATTGCTCGCGGCAAAGCGGGGCAGCCATTTGAGCAGGTAGCTGGAGATGTCCTGGTACATTTCTTCGACATCCGGCTGGGCGGCCAGGTAGTCGATCACCGGTTGGTCGAGCCCGGACTGAGCGCGCAATTCCGGTTTCCAATAAGGATTGGGCAGGCAGCGCACATCGAACACCAGGTCGGCGTCTACGGGCATGCCACGCTTGAAACCAAACGACTCCACCAGGAACGCCGTGCCCGGCTCGGGTTGGTTGAGCAGGCGCAGCTTGATGGTGTCGCGCAACTGATACAGGTTCAGGTGCGTGGTGTTGACCTTCAGGTCTGCCAGGTCGGCGATCGGCCCCAGTAGCTGGCTTTCATCCTCGATGGCTTCGGCCAGCGAACGGTTGGCATTGCTCAGTGGGTGGCGTCGGCGGGTTTCGGAAAAACGCTTGAGCAGTGTCTCTTCATCGGCATCCAGGTACAGCACGTCGCATTGGATATGCCGGCTGCGCACTTCCTCGAGCAGTTCAGGAAAGCGCGACAGGTGGCTTGGCAGGTTACGTGCATCGATCGACACCGCCACCAGCGGCTGTGCCAACTCGGTGTGGATCAGGGCGCGCTCGGCCAGTTCCGGCAGCAGGCCGGCGGGCAGGTTGTCGATGCAATAGTAGCCGCTGTCCTCAAGCACGTTGAGGGCCGTGCTTTTACCGGAGCCGGAGCGGCCACTGACAATGATCATGCGCATGTTTAATGACCGTTCTGTTCGTCCACGACAACCTGATACAAGGCTTCGTTGCTCGGTGCGCTGCGCAGTTTTTCGCGCACTTCCTTGCGGTCCAGCATGCTGGCAATCTGGCGCAGCAGCTCGAGGTGCGCATCGGTCGCCGCTTCCGGTACCAGCAATACAAACAGCAGGTCGACCGGGGCGCCGTCGATGGCGTCGAAATCTATAGCAGTTTCAAGGTGCAACAGCGCGCTGATCGGCGCGCTACAACCCTTGAGGCGGCAATGGGGAATGGCGATGCCGTTGCCAAAACCGGTGGAACCGAGTTTTTCACGGGCAACGAGGGCCTCGAAGACGTCCTGCATTTCCAGATCCGGAACCTCGCGGTGGATCAGGTTGGCAATGTGTTCGAGGGCTTTCTTTTTACTGCCGCCCGGCGCGTTCACCTGGGAACGGCCGGGGGTCAGGATGGTTTCTAGTCGGATCATGGATTGGGGGGGTTAACGACCGGTTGCGCCCTGGAGGAGGCTCTGGGTCTTTTCCTTATGCTTTTTGAGTTGGCGATCCAGCTTGTCGGTCAGCAGGTCAATCGCGGCATACATGTCTGTGTGCTCTGCGTTGGCAACCACTTCTCCGCCGGGGATATGCAGCGTGGCTTCGATTTTCTGCAGCAGCTTCTCGACGTTCATCGTGACTTGCACGTTGGTGATCTTGTCGAAATGCCTCTCCAATCGGTCGAGTTTTTCGCCGATGTAGGTGCGCAGGGGTTCGGTCACTTCCAGTTGGTGTCCACTGATGTTGACTTGCATACAGCTTCTCCTTCGTTGCCAGTGCATAAAGCGGCAGGCAGAAATGCCTGCCACTGGAACGCTGTGGCGTGGCCTGTTACATCAACCGCTTGCGTTCGCTCGAAGGCGCGATCCCGAGGGATTCGCGGTATTTGGCGACGGTGCGGCGGGCCACCTGAATGCCTTGTGCCTCCAGTAAACCAGCGATCTTGCTGTCACTCAACGGCTTTTTCTGATTTTCCGCGGCCACCAGTTTTTTGATGATCGCGCGGATGGCCGTGGATGAGCATTCGCCGCCTTCGGAGGTGCTGACGTGGCTGGAGAAAAAGTATTTCAATTCATAGATACCCCGAGGGGTATGCATGAATTTCTGGGTGGTTACCCGGGAAATCGTCGACTCGTGCATGCCCACTGCCTCGGCAATGTCATGCAGGACCAACGGTTTCATCGCTTCATCGCCGTACTCCAGGAAGCCGCGCTGATGCTCGACGATCTGGGTGGCAACTTTCATCAGGGTTTCGTTGCGGCTTTGCAGGCTCTTGATGAACCAGCGCGCTTCCTGCAACTGGTTGCGCATGAAGGTGTTGTCGGCACTGGTGTCGGCACGCTTCACAAAGCCGGCGTACTGGGCGTTGACCCGCAGCTTGGGCACCGACTCCTGGTTGAGCTCCACCAGCCAGCGATCATTGTGCTTGCGCACGATCACGTCGGGGACTACATATTCGGGTTCGGTGGATTCGATCTGCGAGCCGGGGCGCGGGTTGAGGCTCTGCACCAGTTCGATGACCTGGCGCAGCTCATCTTCCTTGAGCTTCATGCGACGCATCAGTTGGCTGTAGTCGCGGCCGCCCAACAGGTCGATGTAATCGGTGACCAGCCGCTTGGCTTCGGCCAGCCACGGCGTCTTGGCGGACAACTGGCGCAGTTGCAGCAACAGGCACTCGCCCAGGTTGCGGGCGCCGATGCCGGCCGGTTCGAACTGCTGGATGCGATGAAGGACGGCTTCGATCTCGTCCAGCTCGATGTCGAGCTCGGGGTCGAAGGCTTCCAGGATTTCTTCGAGGGTCTCGTCCAGGTAGCCTTGGTTGTTGATGCAGTCGATCAGGGTCACGGCGATCAGGCGATCGGTGTCGGACATCGGCGCCAGGTTCAACTGCCACAGCAGGTGGCTTTGCAGGCTTTCGCCCGCAGAGGTGCGGGTGGTGAAGTCCCACTCGTCGTCATCGCTGCTTGGCAGGCTGCTGGCGCTGGTCTGGTAGACGTCTTCCCAGGCCGTGTCCACGGGCAGTTCGTTGGGGATGCGTTCGTTCCATTCGCCGTCCTCGAGGTTGTCCACCGTCGGGGCGGTTTCCTGGTAGGTCGGTTCCGGGATTTCGGTGTTGGTCTTCTGCTCGACGTTGTCGGCCAGCGGATCGGTGTTGTCGAAGTCGTCGCCTTCTTCCTGGCGTTCGAGCATCGGATTGGACTCCAGGGCCTCCTGGATTTCCTGCTGCAGGTCCAGGGTCGACAATTGGAGCAGGCGGATGGCCTGTTGCAGCTGCGGTGTCATCGTCAGCTGCTGGCCCATTCTCAAGACTAGCGATGGTTTCATGGCAGGGGCTTAACACCTTATTAGCCGGCGCACATGCGCCATCCACTACAGGGCGCCGAAGCGCCAAACTTAAGCAAATTATATGCCTGAAACTGAAGTGTTTGCCTAGAGCGTCGCCACAATAAAATTAAACGACGCTCGGACAATTCGCCAGACACTTGTGATTACAGGCGGAACTCATGGCCCAGATACACTTCCTTGACCAGCTCATTGGCCAGGATGGCTGCGGAGTCGCCTTCGGCGATCAGTTGGCCATCGTTGACAATGTAGGCGGTTTCACAGATATCCAGCGTCTCGCGCACGTTGTGGTCAGTGATCAGCACGCCGATCCCCTTGGCCTTGAGGTGATGGATGATCTGCTTGATATCACCTACCGAGATCGGGTCCACGCCAGCGAACGGTTCGTCGAGCAGGATGAACTTCGGTGCGGTGGCCAGGGCGCGGGCAATTTCCGCGCGACGCCGCTCACCGCCGGACAGGCTCATGCCCAGGTTGTCGCGAATATGGCTGATGTGGAATTCCTGCAGCAGGCTTTCCAGCTCCTGGCGACGGCCGGCCTTGTCGAGTTCCTTGCGGGTCTCGAGGATCGCCATGATGTTGTCGGCAACCGACAGTTTGCGGAAGATCGATGCTTCTTGCGGCAAATAGCCGATACCTGCCTTCGCCCGGCCGTGCATCGGCTGGTGGCTGACATCCACGTCGTCGATCAGTACGCGACCCTGATCGGCCTGGACCAGGCCGACGATCATGTAGAAGCAGGTGGTCTTGCCCGCGCCGTTGGGGCCGAGCAGGCCGACGATCTGGCCGCTGTCGATGGACAGGCTGACATCACGCACGACTTGACGGCTCTTGTAGCTCTTGGCCAGGTGCTGAGCTTTCAGAGTTGCCATTACTGGGCCTTCTGCTCGTCGGTTTTCTTTTTCGGTTGGATCACCATGTCGATCCGCGGACGCGACTCGGTCACCTTGCTGCCGGTGGCGCGACCGGCGCTGGCGAGTTTCTTGTTGGTGTCGTAGACGATTTTCTCGCCTTGGGTCACGTTGTTGTCCTTGTCAACGACCTTGGCGCGGTCGATCAGGACGACGCGATCCTGGGAGGCGTGGTACTGGATGGTTACCCCGTAACCCTGCACAGGCTTGGTATCGCCTGCGGTTTGCAACTGCTCGAAATAGGCCAGGTTGCCCACCGAGGTCACCACGTCGATGTCGCCGGACTGGGTGCGGGTGATGGTCACGGTATTGCCGGTGACCTTCATCGAGCCCTGGGTGATGATCACGTCGCCTTTATAGGTGGCGACGCCATTCTTGTCGTCGAGCTGGGCGTCGTCGGCCTGGATGCGGATAGGCTGGTTGCGGTCGTCGGGAAGAGCCCAGGCGCTCGCGCTTCCCAGTGCTGCTGCGCCCAGACTGAGCAAAATAGGGAGGGTTTTAGCGAGCTTCATACTGTCCTCTTACGTTCGATAGCAGGTGTATCCTGCTTTCCTTCAAATACGCTTTCATTCCCGTGCCGGTCGATACACCCCCGGCGCCGTCGATTCTAACGGGTTGCTCGGTCTGCGCATATTCTTGCTGTGGGAACACGGTCATGCGCGTGCTGGTGATGATGGTCGTACGGTTTTTCTCGTCGGTTCGGGCGATGCGCACCGAGTCGATCAGTTCCACTTCGGTGCCGCCGGAATTGACTTCGGCATGCTCGCTCTGCACATGCCACGGAAACTCGGTGCCGCGGAACATGTTCAGGTCGGGCTTGGTGACCAGCGTAATGTCAGTGGCCTTTACGTGGTCGACCTTGTCGGACGTCATCTCGTACTGCACTTTGCCGTCGGGCAGGTACTGCAGGGTATGCGTGTTGGTCGCGTACCAGTCGATCTTTTCCTCGATCTGGGCCGCAGGCCGGTCGAGAAACCGTTCGGGGCTGATGTTCCAGTAGCCCACCGCAGCAAAAATCGCCGCGATACAGCCGAACACCACGATGGTGCGAATCTTCTTGCTCAGCATAAATGGCTCACAGGTACGCGGCGTTGGCCGCTTCGAGGTGGCCCTGGGCGCGCAGGATCAGTTCACAGAATTCGCGGGCCGCACCTTCGCCGCCTCGCGCCGTGGTGACGCCGTGGGCGTGCTCGCGGACGAAGCTGGCCGCGTTGGCGACCGCCATGCCCAGGCCGACCCGGCGAATCACCGGCAGGTCTGGCAGGTCGTCACCGAGGTAGGCCACCTGTTCATAGCTTAGGTTGAGTTGACCCAGAAGCTCGTCCAGCACCACCAGTTTGTCTTCGCGCCCCTGGTAAAGGTGCGGGATGCCGAGGTTCTTCGCGCGCCGCTCGACCACTGGGGTCTTGCGGCCGCTGATGATAGCGGTCTGCACTCCGGCGGCCATCAACATCTTGATGCCTTGGCCGTCGAGGGTGTTGAACGTCTTGAACTCGCTGCCGTCTTCAAGGAAGTACAGGCGACCGTCGGTCAGCACGCCGTCCACATCGAAAACCGCCAGCTTGATGGCTTGGCCGCGTTGCAACAGGTCTGTGTTCATTTACATGACTCCCGCACGCAGCAAATCGTGCATGTTCAGGGCGCCCACCGGACGGTCTTCGTCGTCGACAACCACCAGGGCGCTGATCTTGTGGTCTTCCATGATCTTCAGGGCCTCGGCGGCGAGCATCTCGGCGCGGGCGGTCTTGCCGTGGGGCGTCATGACTTGCTCGATGGTCGCACTGTGAATGTCGATGGTGCGGTCCAGGGTGCGGCGCAGGTCGCCGTCGGTGAAGATCCCGGCGAGCTTGCCGTCGGTCTCCAGGACCACCGTCATGCCCAGCCCTTTGCGGGTCATTTCCATGAGGGCGTCCTTGAGCAGCGTGCCGCGCAGCACTTGTGGCAAATCCTGGCCAGCGTGCATCACGTTTTCGACTTTCAGCAGCAGGCGACGGCCGAGGGCGCCACCGGGATGGGAAAAGGCGAAATCTTCCGCGGTGAAGCCCCGGGCTTCCAGCAGCGCCACGGCCAGGGCGTCGCCCATGACCAGGGCCGCGGTGGTGGAGGAGGTCGGTGCCAGGTTCAGCGGGCAGGCTTCGTGTTCGACATGAACATTGAGGTTGACTTCGGCGGCCTTGGCCAGCGGCGAGCCCGGGTTGCCGGTCATGCTGATCAACTGGATGCCCAGGCGCTTGATCAGCGGCAGCAGCGTTATGATCTCATTGGTGGAGCCGGAGTTGGACAGGGCCAGGATGACGTCGTCCCGGGTGATCATGCCCATGTCTCCGTGGCTGGCTTCGGCCGGATGGACAAAAAAGGCCGTGGTGCCGGTGCTGGCGAGGGTGGCGGCGATCTTGTTGCCGATGTGCCCGGACTTGCCCATGCCGACCACGACCACCCGGCCTTTGCTGGCCAGAATCATCTCGCAGGCGCGTACGAAATTAGCGTCGATATGGGGCAGCAAGCCTTGCACGGCTTCGAGCTCGAGGCGGATGGTACGTTGTGCCGATTGAATCAGGTCGCTGGATTGGCTCATGTCAGAAATCGTATAGCCCGATGAAAAGGCGGCGATTATAGCGGCAATGAACAATTCCCTCACGTAAGTTCGTCATGCTTTGTTCGGGAGGCCGCAAGGTTCGACATAAAATGTGGCTTTTAACCTTAAGCCAGGCTTAACAGGCGGGGCGTTGGCCTTGGGCGCTTGGCCGTTGCAGTGATATAGTTCGCCGCCGGTTCGCATGCCCGGCGGTACCGGCGCTTGTCGGCTGCCCAGGGCATTCGAATGTGAGGCTGCATCGCAAGGAGTTTAGATGAGTGCCGACAACGCCTACGCGGTCGAGCTGAAGGGACTGTCCTTCAAGCGAGGGACGCGCAGCATTTTCAATGACATCGATATTCGCATTCCGCGCGGCAAGGTCACCGGCATCATGGGGCCTTCCGGGTGTGGCAAGACCACGCTGTTGCGGCTGATCGGGGCACAACTGCGCCCCAGCGCCGGCGAAGTCTGGGTCAATGGTCAGAATCTTCCCCAGTTGTCTCGCAGCGACCTGTTCGATGCGCGCAAGCACATGGGCGTGCTGTTCCAGAGTGGCGCGCTGTTTACCGATCTCGATGTGTTCGAGAACGTGGCGTTCCCGTTGCGGGTCCATACCGAGCTGCCGGAAGAGATGATCCGCGACATCGTCCTGCTCAAGTTGCAGGCCGTCGGGCTGCGGGGCGCCCTCGACCTGATGCCCGACGAGCTGTCCGGCGGCATGAAGCGGCGGGTCGCGCTGGCGCGGGCGATTGCCCTCGATCCGAAGATCCTCATGTACGACGAACCCTTCGTCGGGCAGGACCCGATCGCCATGGGTGTGCTCGTGCGCCTGATCCGCCTGCTCAACGATGCGCTGGGCATCACCAGCATCGTGGTCTCCCACGACCTGGCCGAAACCGCGAGCATTGCCGACTATATCTATGTGGTTGGCGATAGCCAGGTGCTGGGGCAGGGCACGCCCCAGGAACTGGCGGATTCTGACAATCCGCGCATTCGCCAATTCATGAAGGGTGATCCGGACGGGCCGGTGGCGTTCCATTTTCCGGCCACGGATTACCGTACCGATCTGCTGGGGAAGCGCTGATGCGCAAGAAATCACTGTTGGAAAGAATTCGCCTGTTTGGTCGCTCGGGTATCGACGTGGTGGCGGTACTGGGCCGCTCCTCGCTGTTCCTGATGCACGCCTTGCTCGGTCGCAACTCGACGGGCGGCGGTTTTAGCCTGCTGGTCAAGCAGTTGCACTCGGTGGGCGTGATGTCCCTGGTGATCATCGTGGTCTCCGGGATCTTCATCGGCATGGTGCTGGCGCTGCAAGGCTTCAGCATTTTGTCCAGCTACGGTTCGGAGCAGGCGGTCGGGCAGATGGTTGCGTTGACGCTGCTGCGTGAGCTCGGCCCCGTGGTAACGGCGCTACTGTTCGCCGGGCGTGCCGGTTCGGCGCTGACGGCCGAAATCGGTAACATGAAGTCCACCGAGCAGTTGTCCAGCCTGGAAATGATTGGTGTCGACCCGCTCAAGTACATCATTGCCCCGCGCCTGTGGGCCGGTTTCATTTCCCTGCCGGTGCTGGCGATGATTTTCAGCGTCGTGGGGATCTGGGGCGGCTCGTGGGTGGCTGTCGACTGGCTTGGGGTCTATGAGGGTTCCTACTGGTCGAACATGCAAAACAGCGTCGACTTCCTCGACGATGTCCTCAATGGCGTGATCAAAAGTGCCGTATTCGCTTTCGTCGTGACCTGGATCGCCGTGTTTCAAGGCTATGACTGTGAGCCCACGTCAGAGGGGATCAGCCGTGCCACAACCAAGACCGTGGTGTACGCCTCGCTGGCGGTCCTGGGCCTCGACTTTATTCTGACCGCCTTGATGTTTGGAGATTTCTGATGCAAAACCGCACCCTGGAAATCGGTGTCGGCCTTTTCTTGCTGGCTGGCATCCTGGCTTTGCTGTTGCTGGCCCTGCGGGTCAGTGGACTGGCGCCGACGGCAAGCACCGATACTTATAAACTTTATGCCAACTTTGACAATATCGCCGGTTTGACGGTCAGAGCAAAGGTGACCATGGCCGGTGTCACTATCGGCAAGGTCACGGCAATCGATCTGAATCGCGAGGATTTCACCGGTCGGGTGACGCTGCAGTTGGAAAAGCGCGTGGATAACCTGCCGACTGATTCCACTGCATCTATCCTCACGGCTGGGCTGCTGGGTGAGAAATACATTGGCATCAGCGTGGGTGGGGAAGACACCGTGCTCAAGGACGGTGGTGTCATCCACGACACGCAGTCGTCCCTAGTGCTCGAGGACCTGATCGGTAAATTCCTGCTCAATACCGTTAGCAAAGACGCCAAATGAGGAGCTTTTGAATGATCTCTATCTTGCGACGTGGCCTGTTGGTGCTGCTTGCCGCGCTGCCGTTGATGGCTAACGCCGTGGCTGCGCCTTCGGCCCATGACATCATCCAGGACACGACGACCCGGCTGTTGGCGGACCTTTCCGCCAACAAAGAGAAGTACAAGCAGGACCCGAGTGCGTTCTATGACGCGCTGAACGGCATCGTCGGCCCCGTTGTGGACGCCGACGGCATCTCCAGGAGCATCATGACCGTCAAGTACTCGCGCAAGGCGAGTCCGGCACAGATGACTCGTTTCCAGGAGAACTTCAAGCGCAGCCTGATGCAGTTCTATGGCAACGCCTTGCTTGAGTACAACAACCAGGGCATCACCGTTTCGCCGGCCAAGGACGAAAGCGGCACCCGCACCAGCGTCGACATGCAGGTCAAGGGTAACAACGGCGCGATCTACCCTGTCTCCTACACTCTCGAGAAAATCAACGACGAGTGGAAGGTGCGCAACGTGATCATCAATGGCATCAACATCGGCAAGCTGTTCCGCGATCAGTTCGCCGACGCGATGCAGCGCAATGGCAACGATCTGGACAAGACCATCAACGGTTGGGCCGGTGAGGTCGCCAAGGCCAAGGAAGTGGCCGAAGAAGCCGAAGAGAAGCAGGCGCAATGATCGAGTCGGTGAGTGAATCGGCCGTTCGTCTGGGTGAGGCTGGCGTGCTGATGCTCAGTGGCGTGCTGGATTACCGCACGGGCCCGGCCCTGCGCAAGGAGGGCCAGGCGCTGATCAAGTCCATCAGTGCCGCCGAGGTGGTCATTGACTGCTCGGCGGTGCAGAAGTCCAGCAGCGTCGGCCTGTCGCTGCTGCTGTGCTTCATGCGGGACGCCAAGGCTGCCGGCAAAACGTGGAGCATCCGTGGGATGCCCGAAGACATGCGCGAAATAGCCCAGGTCAGCGAGCTGACTGAGTTGTTGGCGCACCCCTGACCCATTGTGGCGAGGGAGCTTGCTCCCGCTGGCCGCGCAGCGGCCCCTGCTTTTATTGGGACAGCTTTGCAGCCAGGCGGGAGCAAGCGCCCTCGCCATGATGATTCACGCAAGCAAGTGGCCAGCGTTACTCGTCAGAGTCCTGCTTCGCGGGGTTCGCAGGCGCGGGGCTTTTTTGTATGATGTGCGACCCGCGCGCACAGGGCGCCGATTGAGGTTGAGCATGCAGGCTGTAGAAGTAAAGAGCTTCCTAGAAGGAAAGCTGCCTGGTACGCAGGTGGAAGTCGAAGGCGAAGGCTGCAACTTCCAGCTGAACGTGATCAGCGATGAACTGGCGGCGTTGAGCCCAGTGAAGCGTCAGCAGAGCATCTATGCCCATTTGAACCCATGGATCGCCGATGGCAGCATCCACGCGGTCACGATGAAATTTTTCAGCAGCGCGGCCTGGGCCGGGCGCACCTGAGCCCAAGGGCCTCGAGATTCTTATGGATAAACTGATTATTACCGGCGGCGTTCGTCTTGATGGCGAAATCCGTATTTCCGGGGCAAAGAACTCTGCCCTGCCGATCCTGGCCGCGACCCTGCTATGTGATGGCCCGGTGACCGTGGCCAACCTGCCGCACCTGCACGACATCACCACGATGATCGAGCTGTTCGGCCGCATGGGCATCGAGCCGGTGATCGACGAGAAGCTCAGCGTCGAGATCGACCCGCGCACCATCAAGACCCTGGTCGCCCCGTACGAGCTGGTGAAGACCATGCGTGCGTCGATCCTGGTATTGGGCCCGATGGTCGCCCGTTTCGGTGAAGCCGAAGTCGCCTTGCCTGGCGGTTGCGCCATTGGCTCGCGCCCGGTGGACCTGCACATTCGCGGCCTGGAAGCCATGGGTGCGGTAATAGACGTCGAAGGCGGCTACATCAAGGCCAAGGCGCCGGAAGGCGGCTTGCGCGGCGCGCACTTCTTCTTCGATACCGTCAGTGTGACCGGGACCGAGAACATCATGATGGCCGCCGCACTGGCCAAGGGCCGTAGCGTGCTGCAAAACGCCGCACGCGAGCCTGAAGTGGTCGACCTGGCGAACTTCCTGATCGCCATGGGCGCCAAGATCAGCGGCGCTGGCACCGATACCATCACCATCGATGGCGTCGAGCGCCTGCATTCGGCCACCTACAAAGTGATGCCGGACCGGATCGAAACCGGTACCTACCTGGTGGCCGCTGCGGTCACAGGTGGCCGCGTCAAGGTCAAGGACACCGATCCGACCATCCTTGAAGCCGTCCTGGAGAAACTCAAGGAAGCCGGTGCCGAAGTCACCTGCGGCGAAGACTGGATCGAAGTGAACATGCACGGCAAGCGGCCAAAAGCCGTCAACGTGCGGACCGCTCCGTACCCGGCGTTCCCGACCGACATGCAGGCGCAGTTCATCTCTCTCAACGCCATTGCCGAAGGCACGGGTGCGGTGATCGAGACGATCTTCGAAAACCGTTTCATGCACGTCTACGAACTGCACCGCATGGGCGCCAAGATCCAGGTGGAAGGCAACACGGCCATCGTGACCGGCACCGAGAAGCTCAAGGGCGCGCCAGTGATGGCCACCGACCTGCGGGCCTCGGCCAGCCTGGTCATCTCGGCCCTGGTTGCCGAAGGCGATACCCTGATCGATCGCATCTACCACATCGACCGTGGTTATGAGTGCATCGAAGAGAAACTGCAGATGCTCGGCGCCAAGATCCGCCGCGTGCCGGGCTAGTTCCGGCTGCATGGGCGCAGGGACGCGTCCGTTGATTTCGTTTTATCGAGGGTGGTTGCACCCTCGATGTGTGTCCGGCGCCGCTTGCGACCGGGCATGAGTACCTTGATAAGGACTGACGTTTCCCATGTTGACCATCGCACTGTCCAAGGGCCGCATCCTTGACGACACCCTGCCGCTTCTGGCTGAAGCGGGCATCGTGCCGACCGAGAATCCGGACAAGAGCCGCAAGCTGATCATCCCCACGACCCAGGCCGATGTGCGCTTGCTGATCGTGCGTGCCACCGATGTGCCGACCTACGTGGAACATGGCGCCGCCGACCTGGGCGTTGCCGGCAAGGACGTGCTGATGGAATACGGCGGCCAGGGCCTGTACGAGCCCCTGGACCTGCAGATCGCCCGCTGCAAGCTGATGACCGCCGGTAAAGTCGGCGCGCCGGAGCCCAAGGGGCGTTTGCGCGTGGCGACCAAGTTCGTCAACATTGCCAAGCGTTATTACGCCGAGCAGGGCCGTCAGGTCGATATCATCAAGTTGTACGGTTCGATGGAACTGGCGCCGCTGATCGGCCTGGCGGACAAGATCATCGACGTGGTCGACACGGGCAACACCCTGCGGGCCAATGGCCTGGAACCCCAGGATTTCATCGCCGACATCACCTCCCGGCTGATCGTCAACAAGGCTTCGATGAAAATGCAGCACGCCCGTATCCAGGCTCTGATCGATACCCTGCGCAAGGCAGTGGAATCGCGACACCGCGGCTGATTCACCTGCGCGACCTTGAGTCGCGCCCGTCTATCCGTGTCATAGCCAATTTTCTCAGGTGCCCACGCGAATGGACTGGTAGCTTAGGGCGCCTGAGCATTTGCCATTAATGAGGCCTTCGCTATGACCGCTCCCACTTCGATTCGCCGTCTCAACGCTGTCGACCCGGATTTCGCACATCATCTGGATCATCTGCTGAGCTGGGAAAGCGTGTCTGACGACTCGGTCAATCAGCGGGTGCTGGACATCATCAAGGCTGTGCGCGAGCGTGGCGATGCCGCCCTGGTGGAATTCACCCAGAAGTTCGACGGCCTGCAAGTGGCGTCCATGGCCGACCTGATCCTGCCGCGCGAGCGCCTGGAACTGGCCCTGACCCGGATCACCGTGCCCCAGCGCGAAGCCCTGGAAAAAGCCGCGTCGCGGGTGCGCGACTATCACGAAAGGCAGAAACAGGACTCCTGGAGCTACACCGAAGCCGACGGCACGGTGCTGGGCCAGAAGGTCACGCCGCTGGACCGCGCCGGCCTGTACGTGCCGGGTGGCAAGGCGTCCTATCCGTCCTCGGTGCTGATGAACGCGATCCCGGCCAAGGTCGCCGGCGTAACCGAGGTGGTCATGGTCGTCCCGACCCCGCGGGGTGAAATCAACGAGCTGGTGCTGGCCGCCGCTTGCATTGCCGGCGTGGACCGGGTGTTCACCATTGGCGGCGCCCAGGCCGTGGCTGCGCTGGCCTATGGCACCGAAAGCGTGCCGCGGGTCGACAAGGTGGTCGGGCCGGGCAACATCTATGTCGCCACCGCCAAACGCCACGTGTTTGGCCAGGTCGGCATCGACATGATCGCCGGCCCTTCGGAAATCCTCGTGGTATGCGACGGCCAGACCGACCCGGACTGGATCGCCATGGACCTGTTTTCCCAGGCCGAGCACGACGAAGACGCCCAGGCGATCCTGGTCAGCCCGGACGCCGAGTTCCTCGACAAGGTCGCCGCCAGTATCGACAAGCTGCTGCCGACCATGGACCGCGCCGAAATCATCAACACCTCGATCAACGGCCGTGGGGCGCTGATCCATGTCCGCGACATGGAGCAGGCCATCGAAGTCGCCAACCGTATCGCGCCGGAACACCTGGAGTTGTCGGTCGCCGACCCGCAGGCCTGGTTGCCGCAGATCCGTCACGCCGGTGCGATCTTCATGGGCCGCCACACCAGTGAGGCCCTGGGCGATTACTGCGCAGGTCCCAACCACGTGTTGCCGACCTCCGGCACCGCGCGCTTCTCGTCGCCGCTGGGGGTGTATGACTTCCAGAAGCGTTCGTCGATCATCTTCTGCTCCGAGCAGGGCGCATCCGAACTGGGCAAGACCGCTTCGGTGCTGGCCCGTGGCGAATCGCTGAGCGCCCACGCGCGCAGTGCCGAGTACCGCATTCTTGACGAGCCTTCCATTGAAGGGCAGGGGAACTGAAATGAGTAAATTCTGGAGCCCGTTCGTCAAGAACCTGGTGCCCTACGTGCCGGGTGAACAGCCGAAGCTGACCCGCTTGGTCAAGCTCAACACCAACGAGAATCCCTACGGCCCATCGCCCAGGGCCCTGGCGGCGATGCAGACCGAGCTGAACGACAACCTGCGCCTGTATCCGGATCCCAACAGCGACCTGCTCAAAGGCGCCGTGGCCCGCTATTACGGCGTGCAGAGCAACCAGGTGTTCCTGGGTAATGGCTCGGATGAAGTGTTGGCGCACATTTTTCACGGCCTGTTGCAACATGACCAGCCGCTGTTGTTCCCCGACATCAGCTACAGCTTCTATCCAGTGTATTGCGGGCTGTACGGCATTCAGTTCGATGCGGTGCCGCTGGATGCGCAATTCCAGATCGACCCGGCAGACTACGCCAAACCCAATGGCGGGATCATTTTCCCCAACCCGAACGCGCCGACCGGCTGCCTGCTGGCGCTGGAAGCGGTCGAGCAGATCCTCAAGGCCAACCCGGATTCGGTGGTGGTGGTCGACGAGGCCTATATCGACTTCGGCGGCGAGACGGCCATCAGCCTGGTGGATCGCTATCCGAACCTGCTGGTGACCCAGACCTTGTCCAAGTCCCGCTCCCTGGCGGGGCTGCGTGTGGGCCTGGCGGTGGGCCATCCGGACCTGATCGAAGCGCTGGAGCGGATCAAGAACAGCTTCAACTCCTACCCGCTGGATCGCCTGGCGAATGTCGGCGGCGCGGCGGCGTTCGATGATCGCGAGTATTTCGATCGGACTTGCCGGTTAGTCATCGAGCACCGTGAATGGGTCGTGGCCCAACTGCAAGCCAAGGGCTTTGAAGTGCTGCCCTCGGCGGCCAACTTCATCTTCGCCCGCCACCCTCGGCACGATGCGGCAGGGTTGGCGGCGAAACTGCGGGAACAGGGGGTGATCGTGCGGCACTTCAAGCAGGAGCGGATTGCCCAATTCCTGCGCATCAGCATCGGTACACCGGAGCAGAACCAGGCCCTGATCGAAGCCCTCGGCGAACTCTGAAACCCTGCAAATCCCCTATGGGAGCAGGCTTGCCCGCGAAGGCGTAGTGTCAGTCGCTTCGATGTTGGCTGAACCGACGCCATCGCGAGCAAGCTCGCTCCCACAGTTGTTTTGGGGTGTTCGCACTGTCGCCGTTCCACCGCCAATCCCTCTGTGGGAGCGAGCCTGCTCGCGATGGGGCCTTCGGATCAGACCCTGAACTGATTGATCAACCGCCGCTGCTGCTCCGCCAGTTTGGTCAACCCGGCGCTGGCCGCGCTGGATTCGTCGGCGCCGCTGGCGACTTCGTTCGCCACTTGCCCGATGTTGATCACGTTACGGTTGATGTCGTCGGCTACGGCGCTTTGTTCCTCGGCGGCGCTGGCGATCTGGGTGTTCATGTCGTTGATCACCGACACGGCCTGGGTGATCGTTTCCAGGGCCTGGGCCGCTTTCGCCGCATGCTGCACGCTTTCGTCGGTGCGGGTCTGGCTGTCTTCCATCACCCGCACCACATCCCGGGTGCCTTGTTGCAACTGTTGGATCATCGTCTGGATTTCTTCGGTCGCCTGTTGCGTCTTCTGCGCCAGGTTGCGCACTTCATCGGCGACTACCGCGAAACCACGGCCCTGTTCACCGGCACGGGCGGCTTCGATGGCGGCGTTGAGGGCGAGCAGGTTGGTCTGCTCGGCGATTCCGCGAATGGCGGTGAGGATCGCGTTGATGTTCTCGCTGTCCTTGGCCAGCGTCTGTACCACGCCCACCGCCTTGCCGATTTCCACGGCCAGGGCACCGATGGAGGTGGAAGTGTCCCGCACGATCTGCATGCCCTGGCTGGCAGCCTGGTCTGCATGGCTGGCGGCCTGGGCGGCTTGGGTCGCGTTGCGGGCCACGTCCTGGGCGGTGGCGGTCATTTCGTGCACGGCAGTGGCGACTTGATCGATCTCTGACATCTGCTTGTGCACGCCCTGGTTGGTGCGGATCGCGATATCGGCGGTATGCTCCGACGAATCGCTGACGCTCTGCACCGAGGTCACCACCTGGGTGATCATGCCCTGCAACTTGCTCAGGAAGGTATTGAAACCCCTGGCGATCGCCCCCAGCTCATCGGCGCGGTCGCTCACCAGGCGGCGGGTCAGGTCGCCTTCGCCCTGGGCGATGTCATCGAGCATCGCCACCATTTGCTTGAGTGGTCGGGCAATGCCGTGGCCCACCAGCCAGATCACCAGCAGACCGATGCCGGCAATCACCAGGCCCACTATCGCCATGCCGAAGATATCGGCCTGGCGCTGGTGGTCGAGGTCTTTCTGCAGCGCTTGCAGGTCGGCCATGACCGCGTTCAGTGGCAGCTGCAACATCAGCGTCCAGCGGGCGTTGGTCTCGCCGATGCCGAACGGCATGTACACCTCGATATGCCCGTGTGCTTCGTCGATGTCATAGCGCACTTCGCCGACGCCCAGCTTGGCGAGGTTATCCAGTGCACTGGCGTCCAGCAGGTCGCTGGCCTTTTCTCCGAGTTTGCTCGGGTCCTTGGTGAAGGCCACCAGTCGATTGTTGCTGGAGAGCAAGGCCATTTCCCCGGCGCCGTCGTACAACTTGCCATCGGCGGCCACGAGCATGTCCTGGATGAAGTTCACCGACAGGTCGGCGCCGACGATGCCCTGGAACTGGCCATCGATCATGATCGGTTCGATGAACGAGGCGAGCATGGTCATCGTGCTGCCAACGCGATAGGGCGCCGGGTCGATCACGCAGGCTTTCTTGCTGTCCTGGGAGCACAGGTAGTACTCACTGGCGCGGATGCCGGTGGACAGTAGTTTCTGGTCGGTCACGTCGGCGAGTTTTTCCAGGCCCAGGGAGCCGTCCTGGTTACGGAACCACCACGGCAGGAAACGCCCGTTGGTTTCCATGCCCACCACCTGGCTGTTCACATAGTTGGCGTCGTCGTGGTCGATGGCGTTCGGTTCCCAGGCGATGTAGGCACCGAGGATCTTCGGGTTGCGCACCACGGTTTCGCGCAACAGGCTGATCATTTGCTCGCGGGGCACCTTCAATTGCGGGTTGCCGTCCGTGCCGTTCATGCCCATCAAGGCGTTGCTGGTGGCCAGGCCGCGGGCGAGCAGTAGCGGGGCTTCCAGCTCCCGCTGGATCAGGCTCGCCTGGGTGCGGGCCAGGGCAGTGAGACGTTGTTCGATGAGTTGTTCGAACTGGGCCTTGGTCCGCTGTTGCACCATGTCCTGGGTGCGCGCGCCGACAAACAACGCGTACAGCACGAGGGCGCCCACCACGCTGAGCACGATGGCACCGGCCAGGGCGGCCACGGAAAACTGGATCGATCTGAATTTCATAAAGGCTCCGGACGCGGAAATGACGTCTGGAGCCGTTATCGGCGTTTCTGTGGCGCGGCATGAGGCGCTGTTCGTCGGGTGACTGTTTTAGCTGCGTAGGTGTCGCAAATGGACTGGGTGGGGTCTGTCCGAAAAACCTGTAATCCTTCGTTATGTATCTGGCGCTGATACAGATCAAGGCCTAGGATACGCCCACGTTTCCAGGGAGCTTTTTTACATGAACAAGACATTGATGGTGAGTGCTCTGAGCGCGGCGCTGCTGCTCACCGGTTGCCAGTCGGTCAATACCACCAGCGGCGGAGCCGTGGGCGTGGAACGCAAGCAGTACATGTTCAGCATGCTGTCGACCGATCAGGTCAACCAGATGTACGCCCAGTCCTATCAAAAGACGATGGGCGAGGCCAAGGCCCAGGGTGCGCTGGACAAGACCAGCAACGATGCCAAGCGCATCCAGGTCATTGCCGATCGCTTGATTGCCCAGGCGCCGATGTTCCGCCCGGATTCGGCCCAGTGGAACTGGGAAGTGAACCTGATCAAGAGCGACGAGCTCAACGCCAATTGCGGCCCTGGCGGCAAGATCATGTTCTACACCGGCCTGATCGACCAGTTGAAGCTGACCGACGCTGAAATCGCCGCGATCATGGGCCACGAAATCGCCCACGCCCTGCGCGAGCACGGGCGCGAAGCGATGTCCAAGGCCTATGGTATCGAGATGGCCAAGCAGGGCGCTGGTGCCTTGTTCGGCCTGGGCCAGGACAGCCTGGCGTTGGCCGACACCGTCGCCAACTATGGCATGACCTTGCCCAACAGCCGTGGTAACGAGAACGAAGCCGACCTGATCGGCCTCGAACTGGCCGCCCGCGCCGGCTACGACCCGAACGCGGCGATCACCTTGTGGAACAAGATGGCCAAGGCCTCGGAAGGCGCGCCACCGGAGTTCATGAGCACCCACCCGTCGTCGAGCAGCCGTATCGCTTCATTGCAGGCGGCGATTCCGAAGGTGATGCCGCTTTATCAGCAGGCCAAGAAGTAAGCATCGTCATGCGGTAAAAGCTGTTTTTTGTGGTGAGGGAGCTTGCTCCCGCTCGGTCGCGTAGCGGCCGCAAAAGCTTAGGGCTGCTTCGCAACCCAGCGGGAGCAAGCTCCCTCGCCACAGAACCTGCATCAACCTGATCAAACCCACCCGCTGCTCTGCATCGCCTTGTACACCGCCACGATCGCCAGGACGAAGAATGCCGAGGCGGCTAGGCGGCGGATCAGGGCCAGGGGCAGTTTCTCGGCGGCGAAATTGCCCGCCAGGACCACCGGCACGTTGGTAATCAACATGCCCACGGTGGTGCCGATGATGACCAACCACAACTCCGGGTATTGCGCGGCGAGCATCACCGTGGCGATCTGCGTCTTGTCGCCGATTTCCGCGAGGAAGAACGCAATGAGCGTGGTCAGGAATGGCCCGAACTTGCGGGCCGTGTTCGCTTCCTCATCGTCCAGTTTGTCCGGGACCAGGGTCCACAGCGCCGTGGCGGTGAAGCTTGCCGCCAGTATCCAGTGCAGCACCGCATCGGAGAAAAATCCACTGACCCAGGCCCCTACTGCCCCGGCGGCTGCATGGTTGGCGAGTGTTGCGGCAATGATGCCGGCGATGATCGGCCAGGGTTTGCGAAAGCGAGCGGCCAGGATAAGTGCGAGCAATTGCGTCTTGTCGCCAATTTCGGCCAGCGCAACGATAGCGGTAGGTACGAGGAGTGAGTCCAGCATCAGGAATTCCTAAAGGGGCGGGTCGACACGGCTATGACACGTACAGCCTTCCCGCCCCGGGTAAGGTGTGCGTGTCATAGGTCTTGTCAAACCCAGCGACCATCTGCGTGGACGCTTGGGCCGCATACGCCATGGTCTGCTGACCAAGTATGTTGACGTATGCCGGGCGAGCATGGGGCTCGCGGGAGACTACTCCCCTAGGACGGAGCGGATTCTGCCTAGGCAAATCCGATTGGGCAAGTGCTGTTTTTTAAAAAAGGTTTCAGCCGCGCTTGGCCCGGTAGATGCGAAAACCCTGGCCCTCGGCCTTGATCGCACACACGCCCAGATGCTCTTCGATCAGCGGTTGGTACTTGAGGAAACTGTTCGCCACCAAACGCAGTTCGCCACCATTTTTCAGATGTTTGGCCGCTTTTCGCAGCAGGTTTTCCGTTGCGTGGTAGTCGGTATGCACGCCGACATGGAATGGCGGGTTGCTCAAAATCGCGCTCAAACCCATCGGCGCGGCGTCGATCCCATCACCAGTCAGCACCTCGGCTTCCAGACCGTTGGCAGCCAGGGTCAGGCGACTGCTGGCGGCGGCGAATGCGTCCACGTCCAACAGGGTGACGGTGTTGTGCGGGTAGCGCCGCTTGACCGCCGCCCCCAGCACCCCGGCACCGCAGCCGAAGTCGAGCAAGTGCCCGCTGGGCAGTTTATCCAGGTGTTCCAACAGCAGCGCACTGCCGCGATCCAGGCGACCGTGGCTGAACACCCCCGGCAAGCTGATGACTTTCAGCGGGCCTTCGGCCAGGGGCAATTCGTAGGTCTGGGCCAGGCTTTCCAGGGGCTTGGCCTCGGGCGCGTTGGCGACGGTGACTTGCCACAGTTGGCAATGCCGCGCACTGTCGAGCTTGCGTGGCTTGCCGAACGGGTTGAGCTGCTTGGACGCGCCTTCGATGCCGCTGCGTTTTTCCCCCACCAGGTACACCTCGCGACCGGCCAGGCGCGCGGCCACGGCATTGAGGAGGTAGTCGGTCAGGTCCTTGGCCTTGGGCAGGAACACCACGGCGGTGTCGAACCCACGCTCGGGCACGGTCACGCCAAAGTGGCTGCGCTCGGGAAAGCGAGCGTCCAGCGCCGCCTGATCGCCGGCATGCCAGCACCAGCCATGGGCCTCTGGCAAACGGCCGAGCAGATCGTCGGCGGGCAGGCCGGCCAACAACACCGAACCCCGGAATAACTCGGCCTGACGAAGCAGTACTTCACTGCGCGGATCCATGGTCTGCTCCTTGATAAAGCGGGTAAAAAAAAGTGCGGCAGTTTATCAACTGACGACACGCCGCGCTGTACCGCTGAAAAAGCCCTGGGCGTTTTCACTCATTTGCCCGACGATCCGTTGCCGCGCCTCGCGGCTGCCCCAGGCGTTGTGCGGTGTGACAATCAAGCGTGGAATATCGCCGGCCAGCAGCGGGTTGCCTTGGGCCGGCGGCTCCACGCTGAGCACGTCGGTGGCGGCGCCCCCCAAGTGACCGTTGCGCAGGGCTTCGGCCAGGGCCTGTTCGTCGATCAGGCCGCCACGGGCGGTGTTGACCACGAATGCGCCGGGCTTGAGCTGCGCCAGTTCGCGAGCGCCGATGAAGTTCCGCGTGTGCTCGTTGAGCGGGCAGTGCAGGGTCAAGGCATCGACTTGCGGCAACAACTGCTCCAGCGGCAAGCGGTCGGGGCGGGCCGGGCGCCCGGGGATCTGCCCCAGCAGCACACGCATGCCAAAGGCTTCGGCCAGCCGCCCGACGGCGCTGCCCAATTCACCATGGCCCAGCAAACCCAGGGTCTTGCCTGCCAGCTCGACAATCGGATAGTCCAGCAGGCAGAACTGCGAAGCCTGTTGCCAGCGACCTTCACCCACCGCTTTTTGATAATCGGCCAGGCGCGTCGCCAGGTTCAGCAACAGCATGATGGTGTGCTGGGCCACCGACGGTGTGCCGTAACCCTGGCAATTGCACACCGTGATGCCATGGCTGCGGGCGGCGGCCAGGTCGACATTGTTGGTGCCGGTGGCGCTGATCAGGATCAGCTTCAGTTCGGGGCTGGCCGCCATGGCCTGTGCATCGATCACGATTTTGTTGGTGATCGCCACGGTGGCGCCCTTGAGTCGCTCGATGACCTGCTCCGGCGTGGTCCGGGCGAACAGTTGCAGGTCGCTGAAGCAGTTGCGCAGCGGGGCCAGGTCCAGGTCGCCGAGGTCCAGGGAAGGGTGGTCGAGGAAGACTGCGCGGGCGGTGTTCGTCATCAGCTGTACCTTTTATCTCAAGAATCGAAGGCGTAATGTGGCGAGCCTATCAGATGAAATGCGGCTGTGGCGGTGTGTATCCGTGGCGAGGGAGCTTGCTCCCGCTGGCCTGCGAAGCAGGCCCCAGTACACGGCATGCGACTGCTATGCAGTCGAGCGGGAGCAAGCTCCCTCGCCACGGGATTTCATCCAACAAAAGATTGTCGCAAGGAGCTCCACCATGTACCTCACCGAATTCCTCACCGTCGCCCTGATCCACCTGCTGGCCGTTGCCAGCCCCGGGCCGGATTTTGCCGTGGTGGTGCGCGAAAGCGTGACCCATGGCCGGCGTGCCGGGACCTGGACGGCGCTGGGCGTCGGCACGGCGATTTTCCTGCATGTCGGGTATTCGCTGTTGGGTATCGGCCTGATCGTGTCGCAATCGATCGTGCTGTTCAACGCGCTGAAATGGGCCGCCGCTGCGTACCTGCTGTACATCGGCTTCAAGGCACTGCGGGCGCAACCGGCCAAGCCCACCGAGGACAACCTGCACAAGGAGGCCGGTGAACGTACTCCTCGCGGCGCGTTCACCTCGGGCTTCGTCACCAATGGCCTGAACCCCAAGGCGACGCTGTTTTTCCTGTCGCTGTTCACCGTGGTGATCAACCCACACACGCCGTTGGCCGTCCAGGCCGGTTACGGTGTGTACCTGGCGGTGGCGACGGCCGCCTGGTTCTGCCTGGTGGCGCTGCTGTTCAGCCAGCAACGGGTGCGCGCCGGTTTTGCGCGCATGGGCCACTGGTTCGACCGGACCATGGGCGCGGTGCTCGTCGCCATTGGGGTGAAGCTGGCGTTTACCGAAGCGCATTGACCGTTGCGCGCTGTCCTTTGATCGCTTCCACGCGGATGGAAGGGGCCACGATCGACATTTTCTGTCAAAAAGTGGTGGCATGCTGGAGACCTGCCAGGGCATTTCCCCGCAGGTTTTTGTAACAAGCGGATACCTGTGCTCGCTGTTGGATCCCGATGAGACAAGGTTTGGTTGCGCCATGCTTGCGAAAACCTGGGGGCGAGATGGCTCAAGGCTAGTATTTGCGCGCGGATCAAATCATTCCTTTGGCTGATTTGATCTGTGTACAAGCGCTCTAGAGTGCTTGCTTCCAGCCAAGACCGTGCAGTCAGAAAAGGGACTCTTATGTTGCAGACTCGCGTTATTCCCCCAGCCGAAGGCGCCTATCAATACCCGCTGCTGATCAAGCGGCTGCTGATGTCCGGTACGCGTTACGAGAAAACCCGCGAGATCATCTACCGCGACCAGTTGCGCTACAGCTATCCGACGCTGATCGAACGGGTCGCGCGCCTGGCCAACGTATTGACCGAGGCGGGGGTCAAGGCTGGCGATACCGTGGCGGTGATGGACTGGGACAGCCATCGCTACCTGGAATGCATGTTCGCGATCCCGATGATCGGCGCGGTGATCCACACCATCAACGTGCGCCTGTCACCGGAGCAGATCGTCTACACCATGAACCACGCCGAGGACCGCTTCGTGCTGGTCAACAGCGAGTTCGTCGGCTTGTACCAGGCGATAGCCGGGCACCTGACCACGGTGGACAAGACCCTGCTGCTGACCGACCTGCCGGAAAAAACTGCCGAGCTGCCGAACCTGGTGGGTGAATACGAGCAATTGCTGGCCGCCGCGGCGCCCACCTACGACTTCCAGGATTTCGACGAAAACTCCGTCGCCACCACGTTCTACACCACCGGCACCACGGGCAACCCCAAGGGCGTTTACTTCACCCATCGGCAACTGGTGCTGCACACCATGGGCGTGGCGACCATCATGGGGGCCATCGACAGCGTGCGGCTGCTGGGCACCAACGACGTGTACATGCCGATCACGCCGATGTTCCACGTCCATGCCTGGGGCCTGCCCTATGTCGCGACCATGCTCGGGCTCAAGCAGGTCTACCCGGGGCGCTACGATCCCGAATTCCTGGTCCAGCTGTGGCGCAAGGAAAAGGTCACCTTTTCCCATTGCGTGCCAACCATCCTGCAAATGGTCCTCAACGCCAAGGGCGCCCAGGACACCGATTTCGGCGGCTGGAAGATCGTCATCGGCGGCAGCGCCCTGAATCGCAGCCTGTACGAAGCGGCCAAGGCGCGGGGCATCCAGCTCACTGCCGCCTATGGCATGTCGGAAACCGGCCCGCTGGTGTCTTGCGCCCACCTCAATGAGGAACTGATGGCCGGCAGCGAAGACGAGCGCACCACCTACCGGATCAAGGCCGGCGTGCCAGGCCCGCTGGTGGAAGCGGCGATCGTCGACACCGAGGGGCGCTTCCTGCCGGCCGACGGCGAGACCCAGGGCGAACTGGTGCTGCGCGCGCCGTGGCTCACCGAGGGCTATTTCAACGAGCCGCAGAAGGGCGCCGAGCTCTGGGCCGGCGGCTGGCTGCACACCGGCGACGTCGCCACGCTGGACAACATGGGCTTCATCGACATCCGTGATCGCATCAAGGACGTGATCAAGACTGGTGGCGAATGGATCTCCTCCCTGGACCTGGAAGACCTCATCAGCCGTCACGTGGCGGTACGCGAAGTAGCAGTGGTCGGCATCCCCGATCCGCAGTGGGGTGAGCGGCCGTTTGCCTTGCTGGTGGTTCGAGAAGGGCATGAGATCGGGGCTCGCGAACTCAAGGAGCACCTCAAGCCGTTCGTCGAGCTGGGGCACTTGAGCAAGTGGGCGATCCCGAGCCAGATCGCCCTTGTTACGGAAATTCCCAAGACCAGCGTCGGCAAGCTCGACAAAAAGCGCATCCGCGTCGATATCACCGAATGGCAGAGCAACAACAGCACCTTCCTGTCCACGCTTTAGGCCTTTTTGCCGTGCCCGAAAGGGCACGGCAGCCCCACCAAGCAAGCGCTTGACTTGTCAAACCGTAAATTTCAGCCATCCTTGCCGTGCCGACACCTGTCGGCCTGGCGAAAGGACTGTCCCAGAGTGGTTGAGGGCTGCAAATCACACTTTAGAGGGATCAAGCCGTACTACCTGCTGGCTATAGTCCGCTCACGGATTCTCAGGAACGGGGCGCACGCACGAAAGGGCGATGCGACTTCGACGGATGTCGGGACGCTGCCGCTCCCAGCCATCGAGGTGTTCTTGAAATGTCCACTGCCATAACAATAATGCACATGGAGTAGCGTCGATGACCTCAGCAACCACGTTCTGGCGCCGGGCAAAACTGCCTCTGGCGGTCAGTCTCGCCTCTTCGCTCGCCGGGCCAGCATTCGGCGTCAGTTTCAACATCGGTGAAATCGAAGGCCAGTTCGACTCGTCCCTGTCGGTCGGCGCGAGCTGGTCCACGGCCAACGCCAACAAGGACCTGATCGGTGTCAACAATGGCGGCAAGGGTTTGTCGCAGACCTCCGATGACGGCCACTTGAATTTCAAGCGAGGGGAAACCTTCTCGAAGATCTTCAAGGGTATCCATGACCTGGAACTGAAGTACGGCGATACCGGTGTGTTCGTGCGCGGCAAGTACTGGTACGACTTCGAACTCAAGGACGAACACCGCCTGTACAAGGACATCAGCGACAGCAACCGCAAGGAAGGCGCCAAGTCCTCCGGCGGGCAGATCCTCGATGCGTTCGTCTACCACAACTATGCCATTGCCGATCAGCCAGGCTCCGTGCGCCTGGGCAAGCAGGTGGTCAGTTGGGGTGAAAGCACGTTCATCCAGGGCGGCATCAACTCCATCAACCCGGTCGACGTGTCCGCGTTCCGTCGTCCTGGCGCCGAGATCAAGGAAGGCCTGATCCCGGTCAACATGTTCTACGTGTCCCAGAGCCTGACCGACAACCTGTCGGCCGAGGCGTTCTACCAGATTGAATGGGACCAGACCGTGGTGGATAACTGCGGTACGTTCTTCTCCCAGCCGGATGTGATTGCCGATGGGTGTACCGATAACCTGCGGGTGTTGAACAAGCGTTCAAGCATTCCGTTCCCGGGGGTCCTTCTTCCGATATTGGAAGGCCAGGGTGTCGATATCAACGAAGAAGGCGTGCTGGTACGGCGTGGCCCGGACCGTGATGCTCGCGACAGCGGCCAGTGGGGCGCGTCGTTGAAGTACATGTTCGAGCCGCTGGACACCGAGTTCGGTGCGTACTTCATGAACTACCACAGCCGTGCGCCGATCTTCAGTGCCACCGGCGCGCCTCAGTCAGTCTACGACGCGGTCACTGGCTCGCCGCTGGCGCCACTGATCGTCGCGGGTAATTCCCAATATTTCGTCGAATATCCGGAAGATATCCGTCTCTACGGCTTGAGTTTCTCCACCACCCTGCCAACCGGTACGGCGTGGAGCGGTGAGATCAGCTATCGGCCGAACGCGCCGGTGCAGTTGAGCACCACCGATATCTTGTTCGCCGGCGTTCGCCCGATCGGTGGTCCTGTGTTGGGCAATGCGTCGCTGCTCCAGGGAGTGCCAGGCCAGGATCTGCATGGTTATCGCCGCAAGGAAGTCACTCAGTTCCAGACCACCTTCACTCACTTCTTGGATCAGGTCATGGGCGCCAGTCGCCTCACATTGGTAGGTGAAGTCGGCGTGACTCATGTTGGAGGCTTGGAAAGCAAGTCGGATGTTCGCTACGGTCGTGACCCTGTCTTTGGTCCGGGTCAACTGCCCAGCGGAGCCTGTAACGCGCTCAACAGCTCTACCGCCACAGGCGGCGGCCAGACCATCAACGACGTGAACAGCAACTGCAACAACGACGGCTTCACCACCTCCACCTCCTGGGGCTACCGCGCTCGCGCCATCTGGGAATACCCGGACGTGTTCGCTGGCGTGAACCTCAAGCCCAACGTGGCCTGGTCCCATGACGTCAAAGGCTACTCGCCAGGCCCTGGCGGCAACTTCGAGGAAGGCCGCAAAGCCGTCAGCCTCGGGCTCGATGCCGAGTACCAGAACACCTACAACGCCAGCCTGGCCTACACCAACTTCTTTGGTGGCGACTTCAGCACCGTAGACGATCGCGACTTCCTGGCGCTCAGCGTCGGCGTGACCTTCTAAGCACCGTATTTCAGGACGACACACTATGAAAATAACAAAGAATCTGTTGCAGGCCGGTGTTCTGGGGCTCTCCCTGCTGGCCGCCAGCGTCATGGCGGCAGTGCCCGCGGCCGAGGCCGATAAACTGGGCAAGAGCCTGACGCCGATGGGTGCCGAGATGGCCGGCAATGCCGACGGCTCGATCTCGGCCTGGAAACCCATGGCCAAGAATGCCGGTTCCGTGGACAGCAAGGGCTTCCTCGCCGACCCATACGCCAGTGAAAAACCGCTGTTCACCATCACCGCGCAGAACGTCGACCAGTACAAGGACAAGCTCGCGCCGGGTCAGTACGCGATGTTCAAGCGTTACCCGGAAACCTTCAAGATGCCGGTCTACCCGACCCATCGCGGTGCCACCGTGCCGGACGCGGTGTTCGCCTCCATCAAGAAAAACGCGGTCAACACCAAGCTGGTTTCCGGCGGTAACGGCCTGGAAAACTTCGAGACGGCTGTGCCGTTCCCGATTCCCCAGAGCGGCGTGGAAGTCATCTGGAACCACATCACCCGCTATCGTGGTGGCAGCGTAACGCGCCTGGTCACCCAGGCCACCCCGCAGCCCAACGGTTCGTACAGCCTGGTGTACTTCCGCGACCAGTTCGTGTTCCGCGACAAGATGAAGGATTTCGATCCGGCCAACCCTGGCAACATCCTGTTCTACTTCAAGCAGCAAGTGACCGCGCCGGCGCGCCTGGCCGGTGGTGTGCTGTTGGTGCACGAAACCCTCGACCAGGTTAAGGAACCGCGTTCGGCATGGGTCTACAACGCTGGTCAGCGCCGTGTGCGCCGTGCCCCGCAAGTGTCCTACGACGGCCCGGGTACCGCCGCCGACGGCCTGCGTACCTCCGACAACCTGGACATGTACAACGGCGCGCCGGATCGCTACGACTGGAAGCTGGAAGGCAAGAAAGAGCTGTACATCGCCTCCAACAGCTACAAGATCGATTCGCCGCAACTCAAGTACGCCGACATCCTCAAGGCCGGCCACATCAATCAGGACCTGGCCCGCTACGAGCTGCGTCGTGTCTGGCACGTGACCGCGACGCTGAAGGAAGGCCAGCGCCACATCTATGCCAAGCGTGACTTCTTCATCGATGAAGACACCTGGCAAGCGGCGGTAATCGACCATTACGACGGCCGTGGCCAACTGTGGCGCGTGGCCGAGGCCCATGCCGAGAACTACTACGACAAGCAAGTGCCGTGGTACGCCTTGGAAACCCTCTACGACCTGCAGTCCGGCCGCTACCTGGCACTGGGCATGAAGAACGAAGAGAAATCGGCCTACGACTTCGGCTTCACCGCCACCACCGCCGATTTCACCCCGAACGCCCTGCGTCAGGACGGCATCCGCTAAACCGCTGCATCCGAGGCCGCATCCTCGAAACAACGCCCCGACTGGTTCGGGGCGTTGTTTTTTGTTCGATCAGTCAACACAAAACCCTGTGGCGAGGGAGCTTGCTCCCGCTGGGCTGCGCAGCAGCCCCAAACCAGCCTTCTCATTCTGTCAGGTACAACGCAGTCGCTGCCTTGCGGGTTGCTTCGCAACCCAGCGGGAGCAAGCTCCCTCGCCACAAGAGCGGTGGCTGCCTGAATTTTTTCAAGTCGGTCGGCTTGTAGTCTTTTTGTAGCCATTTGTAGCACTCCCTTCAATACCTCCTCGTTTACCGCTAGTCTGCGGACATCTGCAACGCCGCCACCCGCATTCCTACAAGAGCCGGCCATGACTGATTTGTCTTCACTTCCGGATTCTGCCCGCGCAGCCATCGCGGTACAGGACGGGCGTTTCTACCGCCCGCCCTTGCCCGACGGCCATGTTATGCGGCCGCGGTTGTGCGAGCGTTTGAGCGCAGGGCTCGGAGGCAGGTTGCTGTTGGTCAGTGCCCCGGCGGGGTTCGGTAAAAGCTCCCTGGCGGTGGAGTTCTGCCAGAGCCTGCCGGCCCATTGGCAAAGCCTCTGGCTGGGGCTCAGTGCCCGGGACAACGATCCAGGCCGCTTCCTTGAACGGTTGCTCGAAGGGCTCCAGGCCTTTTTCCCGCAACTGGGCGGTCGGGCGCTGGGGTTGCTGAAAATGCGCCAACGTCATCAACCCTTTGCCTTCGAAGAATGGCTCGACGGCTTGCTGGACGAACTGTCCACGCACTTATCGCCCCACGAGCCCTTGCTGCTGGTGCTCGACGATTACCACCTGGCCCAAAGCCCGGTGCTGGATCGCTGCCTGCAGTTTTTCCTCAATCACCTGCCCGACGGATTGTTGGTCCTCGTCACCAGCCGCCAGCGCCCAGACTGGCATTTGGCGCGCCTGCGCCTGTCGCGGCAACTGCTCGAACTCAATGAGCAGGACCTGCGCCTGACCCATGAAGAAGCCTTGACCCTGCTCCAGCATCACAGCAGTTCGTTGCGCGGTGAGGCGCTGGAAAATCTTATCCAGCGCAGTGAAGGTTGGGTGGCCGGGCTGCGTTTCTGGTTGCTGGCCGCCTCCGAAGCCGGTACCGAAGGCCTGCTGCCCCAGGCCTTGCACGGCGGCGAAGGGCTGATTCGCGATTATCTGCTTGAAGAGGTCATCGACTGCCTGCCCGCCGAGGTGCAGGCATTTCTCTACGACACGGCCCCTCAGGAACGCTTTTGCAGCGAACTGTGCGACGCCGTGCGCGAGGCCCATGACAGCGCCGAAATCCTGCGTTACCTGGCGGCCCACCAGGTGTTCCTGGTACCGCTGGACGAGCACGGCCATTGGTATCGATATCACCACCTGTTTTCCGACCTGCTGCGCAGTCGCCCCAGCGCACCGGCCATGGTCCCGGCCGCGACCCTGCACCTGCGGGCCTGCCGTTGGTTCAACGCCCAGGGCCTGATCGACGAAGCCGTGGAGCAGGCGCTGCGGGCCGGGCACCTGGACGTGGCGGCGAACCTGGTGCAGAACCTCTCGGAGGAGCAACTGCTGGCCGAGCAGAACGTCGGCATGTTGCTGCGCTGGAAAATGGACTTGCCCGACAGCCTGCTCATCAGCACCCCGCGGCTGATCGTGCTCTACAGCTGGGCGTTGGGGCTGGCCTGCCAGTTGGACGCTGCCGAAGAGCTGGCGGCGCACTTGAGTCGTTTCCTGCCGGCCCCCTCGGCCACTGCGCAAAAATCCATGCTCGCCCAATGGCTGGCCCTGAGCGGGATCATCGCCCGTGGCCGGGGGGATCGCGAGACCACCGTGCGGTATTGCAGCGAAGCTTTGGAGAGCCTGCCGCAAAAACGCTACGGCCAGCGCCTGATGTGCCTGTCCACACTGTCGAACCTGGCGATTGCCGACGGCGACCTGTGGCGCGCCCGGAACCTGAACCGCGACTCCCTGGAGCTGGCGCAACGGGTCGGAAATCCACTGTTCGAGGCCCTGGCCCATTATGATCGTGCCCGGGTCCTGCAGGCGCGGGGAGAGATCCTGCGGGCGCTGGATGAAGTGCACCAGGGCCTGCAACGTTTGCACAAGCTGTCGCCCCAGCGGCTTTATGCGGTGCGGGCGCGCTTGATCATGTACGAAGGTTTTTTGCTGACCTTGCGCATGCAGCCTCAGGCCGGCCTTGCGCGCCTGCAGGCGGGCCTCACCGAAGCCCGCGCCTGCCGCGACATCAGCGTGCTGATCGGCCATTGCGTGATCGCGCGTATCGAAGGCTACAGCGGCGAGTTCGCCCGGGCCTTCGCCGAACTGGCGGAAGCCGAGCGCCTGATGCACATCTGGGACGTTCCGCCGATCTACTATCTGGCGATGATCACCCTGGTCAAGTGCGAACTCTGGTTGGCCCAGGGTCGTACCGACCTGGCCGAAGCCTGGCTGGCCCGGCTGGGCCAGACCTACACGGGCGAACGGGCCGCCGCGCCACCGGAATTCCACCCGCAACTGCCGCTGCATGTCGAGTTGCAACAGGCGGTGCTGGAGTCCATCCGGGGCCAACCGATACTCGCGCAAGGACGACTCGATGCCTTGCTTGAACACGGTCAGCAAAGTGGCCGGCAGATGCTCAGCGTGATGGCGCTCAACCAGAAAGTCGCCTTGCTGCTGAGCATCGGGCGTGAAGCCGAAGCCCGTCGCACCCTGGCCCAGGCTTTCGAAGCTGCCAGCGGCGGGGTGTTGCAGCCCTTCGAGTGGTTGTTCGGTGAGCACCGTGAATGGTTGCGCGAACAACTGCTGCAGGCACCGCCCAGTACCTTGCGTGAGCATCTGCTCGAACGCCTGCCCTCGACGGTGGCCCAGCCTGCCGACCCGGCGGCGCCGGTCGAAACCCTCAGCAGTCGCGAGCGGGCGGTGTTGCAACTGATTGCCCAAGGCTGTTCGAACCAAGAGATCAGCGAGCAATTGTTCATCTCGCTGCACACGGTCAAGACCCACGCCAGCCATATCAACAGCAAGCTCGGTGTGGAGCGTCGCACCCAAGCAGTGGCGCGGGCGAAGGCGTTGGGGTTGTTGGGCTGAGTAAGATATTGCGGTCGGTGAGATCCCCGTGGCGAGGGAGCTTGCTCCCGCTGGGCTGCGAAGCAGCCCCAACTGATAATCTGACACACCGCGGTGCCACGTGTAGGGTCGCTTCGCAACCCAGCGGGAGCAAGCTCCCTCGCCACAAAGGCTTTGACAAGGAATCCCTCGATGTTGCCTCTGTACAAAACCATCCAATCCCCTGTCGGCCAACTGATCCTCGTCGCCCGGCAGACACGGCTGGCGGCCATCCTCTGGGAAAACGAGCGGCTCAATCGGGTGCGCCTGGGGCCTTTGGAGGAGGACACCCAGCATCCGGTCCTCAAGGAAACCGAGCGTCAGTTGCTGGAATACTTCGCTGGCCAGCGCCGTCGTTTCGAGCTGGAGCTGGACTTCGCGGGCACTGATTTCCAGATCCGGGTCTGGCAAGCCCTGTTGACCATCCCCTTTGGCGAAACCCGCAGCTACCGCGACATCGCCATCCAGGTGGGGCAACCCACGGCGGTCCGGGCGGTCGGCGCCGCCAATGGCCGCAACCCCATCTCGATCATCGCCCCGTGCCACCGGGTCATCGGCAGCTCCGGCAGCCTTACCGGCTTCGCTGGTGGCCTGGCGGCCAAACAGTTCCTGCTGAGCCTTGAAGGTCAGCAGTCGCTGCAATTGGTGTTCTGACTGCCACTTCCCTGTGGGAGCGAGCTTGCTCGCGATAGCGAATTGTCAGCTTGCGTAGGTGCTGGCGGTGCCAGCGCTTTCAGGTCGGTGGTGATTTTGGGGGCAGCATCCGCGTCGGCGGTTGGCCGTTGGCATTGTGCTGGTAGATCTGCGCGGGCTGGCCCTGTTCATTGAAGAACACCTGGCCAATGCCGGCGCTGTTCCACAACCGTTCGCCCGCTTCGGCGTGTTCCGGGGTGTGGGGGACGATGCGCATGCTGCGGCGCTTGGTGAACCAGTTCAGGGGCGAGCGTGGCGAGTAGAGCCAGCGGTTCAGGCGATCGAACCATTCCAGCAGCGCAGGGGGAAATTCATTCTTGATGCCGCTGCTGGTGATCTGCCAGATGCGCGGGCCGCCCTTGCGGTGCGGGATCAACACTTCGTATACGAAGCAATAGTGCACGTCCCCGGACAGCACCACGTAATTACCGGGCGTACGTGAGTGGCGGAAAATGTTCAGGATCACCTGGGCAGCGCCGCGATGGGCCATCCAGTTTTCCGCATCCACCAGCAGTGGATAACCGCACCAACTGAACACCCGCTGCACGGTCTCGATCAGCTTCACACCGAAGATCGGCGCCGGTGAGACGATAATCGCCGACGGGTGATCCAACAACTCCTGCTGCAACTCGCTCAGGGCTTCCCAATCCAGCAGGCCGGAAGGTTGCTTGAGGTTGTTCTCGCTGCGCCAGCGGCGGGTGCGGGTGTCAAGCACCACCAGGGCCGGGGTACTCGGCAGCACGTAATGCCATTGCTGGAAACCCAGCAGAGTGTCGATCAGTTGGTCCTGGGGTTCGCTGTCGAGGTAACGGTCTCGGGCGGTGTCGCTCAGGGCCAGGGTTTGCGGGAGCACGTCAGCGAAGGCATCGGGGTTGTTACCCCAGCCCTGGCAGAGCATGTAGGCGATCAACGCATTGCCGATGATGCGTTTGGAGAACGGATGGCCGTAGGCCGTTTCCTCCCACTGCGCAGACAGGTTCCAGTCATCGGTAATGTCGTGGTCGTCGAAAATCATCAGGCACGACAGGTGCGCAAACACTCGCGCCACGCCGCCCAGCCCGGTCTTGAACGCATCGATGCGCTGCTGTTCCAGGTCGTAGCGCTGGCGCCGTTCGACGGTCAGTTCGGGCGGCTGCACGGTGATCAGCGTCCAAGGCACGGGCGACCACACTAGCAGGTACATCGCCATGACCTCGGCGAAGGTCACCAGGTGATTGTCGGCACTGCTGCTGGTGAAAATCGGCTTGCGGGCCCCGCCGAAAAATCGCTCGCGCAGGGTTTCGTTACTCTCCAGTGCCGGCAACAAATCGGCACGATGGTAATAACTGGCCGGGTGCCGATAGAGCTTGGCGCTGTCCTCCACCACGGCACCTTCCAGGCATTCCTCGAACAACCCCAGGCATTCGATCAGCGCATGAATCGCCCGCAACATGGGCCCGGCGACGTCGTCGGCATAGACCTGGTCGCCGCTCATCATCAGCAATGCCGGGCGTTGGTCAGGGGCTTGCGCCAACAGCCGGTCGACGCAGAGCAGGCCGTCGTTGGCTGGGTAATGGGGTTTGCGGCAAGAGCCGTGGACCAGTTGCTCGATGCGCGAATGCAGTATGAAATTCGGGCACTGTGCGCCGTCATACAGCAGGTGCGGCGCCCATTCGGCGATGGGCGCGCCGTCCACCAGCAAGTCGTAGTCAATCGTCACGTCCCGGGGCAGGGGGCTGGCGAGCCGTACATCGATCAAGTGCACAAACGCCCGCTGTCCCACCGGCACCACGGTGCAGCGTGTCGCATCCAGTGCAAGATCACCCACGCCGGCCACGCGCAACGTCATCGCCAATGCTCGCGTGCCCACCAGCCACATCACCAGCCGCGTGGGCTCCAGCCGTCGCAACAGTGGGCCGACCAGGACGGCGGGCAGGGTGGTGATATCAGAAGTGGATGGCAGCATTCGCGGGTAAAAGCTCTGTTCAGGGAGAGGCGGGGGATCATAACGCAATGTGCCGGGTTGCTGGGGACAGGGAGGCGTTGTGGTAACCCTGTGGCGAGGGAGCTTGCTCCCGCTGGGCTGCGCAGCAGCCCCCAAATGTTTGCCTGACACACCGCGGTATCAGGTTTTGGGGGTGCTTCGCGCCCCAGCGGGAGCAAGCTCCCTCGCCACAACAGAAGTGTTCAGCCAGGGGCTTCAAGTTATCCCCCGCCTTGTTACATCACTGGGCCTTGTTGGACGCCTGCGCCGCCTTGATCAGATCGGGCCCGATCTCCTGTTCGAACTTGGCCCATACCGGCTTCATTTTTTCGCGCCAGGCATTGCGCTGCTCTGGTGTGAGGGTAATGACCTCGGTGGTCTTGGCGTCCAGCACATGCTGCTTGTCCTGTTGGTTGAACCGCTCCGCTTCTTGGTTGGCATAGGCGGTGGACTCAACCACGATCTTGTCCAGTTCGCTGCGGATATCCGGTGGCAGGCCTTTCCAGAAGTCCGAGGTGGTGATCAACATGTAGTCGAGTATGCCGTGGTTGGACTCGGTGACATATTTCTGCACTTCATTGAGTTTCTGGTTGTAGAAGTTCGAATAGGTGTTTTCCGTGCCGTTGACCAAACCGGTGCGCAAACCCTGGTACACCACTGAGAAAATCATCGGTTTAGCCTTGGCATCCACCGCCTTGAACTGTTCCTCCAGCACTGCGGAGGTCTGGATCCGGAACGTCAGGTCGCGGGCGTCCTCGGGTGTGCGCAACGGCTTGTTGGCCGATAGCTGCTTCATGCCGTTATGCCAATAGGCCAGGCCGGTGATGTTCTTGCTTTCCATGGACTTGAGCAGCTTCTGGCCCTCGGGGCTGCGCTGAAAACGGTCCACGGCGGCGATGTCGTTGAACAGGAAGGGCAAGTCGAACAACTGTACCGACTTGGTGTACTGATCGAATTTGGCCAACGACCGCGCAATGATCTGCACTTCCCCGAGGAGCAAGGCTTCCAACTCCTTGTCATCGCCATACAGCGTGGAGTTGGGGTACACCTCCACCTTCACCTTGCCCGCCAGCCGTTCATCCACGAGCTTCTTGAACATCAACGCGCCCTGGCCCTTGGGCGTTTGTTCGCCGACGACGTGGGAGAATTTGATGACGATCGGCTCAGTCGCCATGACCATGCCCCACGCCCCGAAAGCCAGGGTGCAGGCGAGCGCTTTCCACATAGGTTTTAGCATTGCGAGGCGTCCCTTTCAGTGTCCGAAGGCACAGGGCCGACAGGTCGGCCCTATCCCTCTGTGACGAACAAGTTGTCCCGTGCCCGTCACGGAGTGTGTTTATCGGGTTTAACTCATTCCCAACCAGTTCGGTAGCACCAGCGAGATCCACGGCACATAGGTAATCAGCACCAGGAACGCCAGCAGAATCATCAACCACGGCATGGCCGCGCGGATGGTGGCGGGCAGGGACATGCCGGTCACCGCCGAGGTGACGAACAGGTTCAACCCCACCGGTGGTGTGATCAGGCCGATCTCCAGGTTCACCACCATGATGATGCCCAGGTGGATCGGGTCGATGCCCAGTTTCATGGCGATGGGGAACAGGATCGGCGCCAGGATCAGGATGATCGCCGAGGGCTCCATGAACGCGCCGGCAATCAGCAGCACGATGTTCACCACCAGCAGGAAGGTCACCGGCGTCAACCCGGCATCGATCACCCATGCCGTGATTTGCTGCGGCAGTTGCTCGGTGGTCAGCACATGGGCGAAGAGCATGGCGTTGGCGATGATGAACATCAGCATGATGCTCAGCTTGGCCGACTCCAGCAGCACTTTCGGCGTCTCACGGAACGTGAGGTCCTTGTAGACGAACAACGCGATAAACGCCGAATACACCGCCGCCACTGCCGCTGCTTCGGTGGGGGTGAACATCCCGGAGTAAATCCCGCCGAGGATGATGAACATCAGCAGCAGGCCCCAGATGGCCTTGCGCGCGGTGGTCAACCACTCACGGAACGTCGCCCGGGGCAGGGCTGGGAGGTTTTTCTTCACCGCGACGATGTAGATCGCCACCATCAGGAAAAAACCCAACAGCAAGCCGGGAATCACACCGGCCATGAACAGCTTGCCCACCGAGGTTTCGGTCGCCGCGGCATACACCACCATCACGATCGAGGGCGGAATCAGGATGCCCAGGGTCCCGGCGTTGCAGACGATGCCTGCGCCAAACGCCTGTGGATAACCCGAGCGCACCATCCCGGCAATGGCAATGGAGCCGACCGCCGCCACTGTCGCGGGACTTGAGCCCGACAACGCCGCAAACAGCATGCAAGCCAGCACCGCCGCAATCGCCAGGCCGCCACGGATATGCCCGACGCAGGCGTTGGCAAAGTCGATCAGCCGCCGCGCCACACCGCCAGTGGTCATGAACGCCCCGGCCAGCAGGAAGAACGGAATCGCCAGCAGCGTGTAGTGCTCGGAGGTTTCGAACAGCTTGATCGCCAGGGAACGCACCGAGTCGGGACTGAAGAAAATGATGGTCAACGAACCGGCCAAACCCAGCGATATGGCGATGGGCACGCCGATGAACATCAGCACGAACAGTGCTATGAACAGGAAGGCAATGGTCATGGCTTGTCTTCCTCATGTTCGGTCAATTTGATGGCTTCGGCCGCTTCATCGGCCAGCCCCAGGCCGGTCTGGCGATTGCGCAGGATTCGCACGAGAATTTCCGCGAAACGGATAAACACCAGGGCAAAACCGACCGGTACGATCAACCCGATATGCCACTGCATGATGCCGAAATGGCCGAGATCCTCGGCGCCGATCTGGGCAATCATCAACGTGTTGATCCATTCGAAACTCGCCACCGCCAGCAACCCGGCATAGCCAAGGCAGCACAGGCAAGCGATGACGCCGATGAAACGCTGCACCGGTTTGCTCGCCAGTTTCACCAGCGCATCGACGCCGATGTGCCCGGCCGTGCGCACGCCGTACGACAGGCCAAAGAAAATCAGCCAGCCAAACAGCGCCTTGGTCAGTGATGTGCTCCAGGTCATGGCCTGGGCCATACCCATGATGTTGTCGCCGATGGCGAACATCGGTTCGCTGGCGGCTGGCCAATGATCGCCGAGGCTGTAGAAAACCGCATAGAGGTTGTTGAGTACCACGTAGACGAACGTTACGAGCGTCATGGCGGCCAGGAGAAAGGCGATGAAACCTTCCTCGAAGTGTTCCCAGATGCGCCGAAGGGCGTTCATGGACGACATCTCCTGTTGGAGGGACGACAGGCCGGTGCCGCCAGGGTGGCGACACCGGCCAACCAATCACTGGGCTTTATTGGACGCTTCGGCTGCTTTGATCAGGTCAGCGCCGATATCGCCTTCGAACTTCTTCCACACCGGTTTCATCTTGTCGCGCCATTCGCCACGTTCTTCTGGCGTCAGGGTGATGATCTCGGTGGTCTTGGCGTCGAGGATGCGTTGTTTGTCGTGCTCGTTGAGCTGTGCCGCCTCTTTGTTCACATGGGCGGTGACTTCTACCAGGATCTTGTCCAGTTCCGTGCGAATGTCCGGTGGCAGGCCGTTCCAGAACTTGGTGTTAGTGATCAGCATGTAGTCGAGCAAACCGTGGTTGGACTCGGTGATGTACTTCTGCACTTCATGCATTTTCTGGCTGTAGATGTTGGAGTACGGATTTTCCGCACCGTTGACCACACCGGTCTGCAAGCCTTGGTACACCTCGGCGAAACTCATCTTGCGCGGGTTGGCGTTCACCGCCTTGAATTGTTCTTCCAGCACCGCTGACGCCTGTACCCGGAACTTCAGGCCGCGAGCATCCTTGGGTTCACGCAGGGGTTTGTTCGCCGACAGCTGCTTCATGCCGTTGTGCCAATAAGCCAGGCCGGTGATGTTCTTGCTTTCCATGGATTTGAGCAGTTTCTGGCCTTCAGGGCTCAACTGGAAACGGTCCACGGCGGAGATGTCATCGAACAGGAACGGCAAGTCAAACAGCTGTACGGTCTTGGTGTATTGCTCGAACTTGGCCAGCGATGGCGCAATCATCTGCACGTCGCCCAGCAGCAAGGCTTCCATCTCCTTACCATCGCCGAACAACGAAGAATTGGGGTAGACCTCGACCTTCACTTTGCCTGGCAACCGTTCTTCCACCAGTTTCTTGAACAACAGTGCGCCTTGGCCTTTTGGTGTTTGCTCGGCGACCACATGGGAGAACTTGATCACCACCGGATCTGCCGCCATGGCCGTGCTCATCGCGCTCAGGGCCAATGTGCAAGCGAGCGCTTTCCAGATAGGTTTGAACATTAGGGGCTTTCCTCTTGTTTTTAGTATTTTCGTGCGAGCTCATTCAAAACGCAGCGTAAAGCGGAACAATGATGAGTCTAGGCAGAAAAACAACTTGCGGGGACGGTTGACGGGAAAAACCGTCCTTTGGCCATACGTCTCGACAGGTTGCGTTAGAGTCTTCCTTGTGTCGGGCTGAAACATCACAAACGGGTCGAATACTGGGCCGGAAACCGTGAAGGAGTGGTAATGACTGGCTCTCAATCTCACGCCAGCGCTTATCGAATTCATGGGGCGAGGGGGGCTGCTAGGCTATGCGTCCAGGATGAAAAACCTCATGGAGAGGACAGATGTTTACATTCGACACGTTGTGGAAAAGCCATCCGCAGATATTTGGACAAATGGGTTTTTCGATCGAAGGCACGTTCTCGGACTTTCACGATTCCAAGGACATCTGGTTCTGGAAAGTCATATGAACGTCATCAAGGAAATTTTCTTCGTGCTCCTGATCATCGTGCTGGCGGTCGGCACATTTAACTTGGCGTTCATGGCCGTTGGTAGTTATTTCGGACCGTTCTACGAGAGCGAAGCAGACCAGAGCCGCAACTTTGCGATCTGGTTGTTTGGCAATGTCGGGGTGGTGGTCATGGCTGCGGCGCTGGGCATTGCCTGGAGACGACGGCGCAAACCTCGAATCTAGCCAGGCAGCCAAAGTCTGCACAAAACCTGTGACAGGGCGTCACCTTCCGCAGCCATCGCCTCCCACAATTTTGATCTCCTGTGTTCACGAATTCTGCGTCCGCCACAGTCCCCCTGTGGGGAGCGAGCCTGCTCGCGAAGACGCCGGCCCAGCCAACATCACCCTCTCAGACTGCATTCGCGAGCAAGCTCCCACCGTGGAATGGTGGCCTGCACGAATCTGCCAATCGACACCGATCCCGTGTGGCGAGGGAGCTTGCTCCCGCTGGGCTGCGCAGCAGACCCAAGCCTTTGCCTGAGACACCGAGTCGTCAGGCTTCAGGGCCGCTTCGCGCCCCAGCGGGAGCAAGCTCCCTCGCCACGGGATGTGGCTGCACCTGACCAATAGCCGTGATCGGTTTGGTGCGCGGACCTGACAGTTCACCGTCGCCTGAGCCACCGC